>CAZWRQ010000241.1:0-7712 GCA_964636395.1 uncultured Holophagales bacterium | reverse complement strand
CGGGACGGAGAAGCTCTTCGAGACCGAGACGTTCCCGATGGTCGTCCCCCACACGGATCGGATGGACTACGTCGCCTCGGCGACGAACAACCACGCCTACGTCCTCGTCGTCGAGAAGCTCCTTGGCGTCGAGGTGCCGAAGCGGGCGCAGTACATCCGCGTCCTCCTCGACGAGATGCAGCGGATCTCGTCGCACGTCCTCTGGCTCGCCACGGCGGCGCTCGACCTCGGGGCGATCACGCCGTTCTTCTACACGTTCCGCGAGCGCGAGGTGATCCTCGACCTCTTCGAGGAGTACTGCGGGGCCCGCCTCACGCTGAACTGCATGCGGATAGGCGGCCTCCCGGTCGACCTGACCCCCGGGTGGCTCGAGAAGGTCCGGGCTTTCGTCGAGCCGTTCGAGAAGAACGTCGACGAGTACGAGGAGCTCCTGACCGAGAACCGGATCTGGAAGCAGCGGACGATCGGGATCGGCGTCCTCGACGAGAAGCGCTGCATCGAGTGGGGAATGACCGGACCCGTCCTCCGGGCCGCCGGCAAGGCGTGGGACATCCGCCGGGCGCTCCCCTACGAGGTCTACCCCGAGCTCGAGTTCGACGTTCCCGTGGGGAAGAACGCGGACACCTACGACCGCTACCTCGTCCGCGTCGCCGAGCTCCGCCAGAGCCGGCGGATCGTCCTCCAGTGCCTCGACTGGCTCGAGAAGAACCCGGGGACCGAGATCCGCGGCAAGGTGCCGCGCGTCATCAAGCCGCCGGCCGGGGAGGCCTACGCCGCCGTCGAGGCGCCGAAGGGGGAGCTCGGCTTCCACCTCGTCGCGAGCGGCGGGAACAAGCCGTACCGCCTCCACGTGAGGCCCCCGAGCTTCATCAACCTGCAGGCGCTTCCCGAGATGGCGCAGGGCCATCTCGTGGGCGACCTCGTGGCCGTCATCGGGACGATCGACATCGTCCTCGGCGAAGTCGACCGGTAGGAACGCGATGTCCGAGACGCTCATCCATTCGGTCCTGGTTCCCTTCGTCAAGGGGCTCGTCACCGTCCTTCTCGTGGCCGTCTCCGCCGGAATCCTCACCTGGATCGAGCGCCGGGGCCTCGGCCGGCTCCAGATCCGCAAGGGCCCGAACCGCGTCGGGCCGGCGGGCTTCTTCCAGTGGATCGCCGACGTCGTGAAGCTCGTCTTCAAGGAGGACGTCGTCCCCTCCCGCGCCGAGAAGGTCATCCACCTCCTCGGGCCGCTCCTCCTCTTCACGCCCGCCGTCGTCGTCCTCGGCCTCGTCCCGTGGGGCCCGGAGCTGACCCTCTTCGGCGTCACGACGCCGCTTCACGCCGCGGCCGACGTGAACGTCGCGCTCCTCCTGATCCTCGCGGTCTCCTCGATCGGCGTCTACGGGATCATCCTCGCCGGCTGGTCGTCGAACTCGAAGTACCCGCTCCTCGGCGGCCTCCGCTCCGCGGCGCAGCTGATCAGCTACGAGGTCCCGATGGGCTTCGCGGTCGTCGCCGCGGTCCTGATGGCGGGGTCGCTCTCGATGGTGGAGATCATCGAGGCGCAGAAGGAGGCCGGGGTCTGGTTCGTCTTCCCGGGCCTCGTCGCCTTCTTCCTCTACTTCGTCTCCGGCGTCGCGGAGACGAACCGGACCCCCTTCGACCTCCCAGAGGCCGAGAGCGAGCTCGTCGGCGGCTTCCACACGGAGTACTCGGGCTTCCGCTGGGCGATCTTCTTCATGTCCGAGTACGGGAACATGATCTCGATCGGCGCGGTCGCCACGACGCTCTTCTTCGGCGGCTGGCTCCGTCCCTTCCCGAACGTCGCCTGGCTCTCGTTCCTCGACGTGATCCCGCCCTTCTTCTGGTTCGCGGGGAAGGTCTTCCTCTTCCTCCTCGTCTATATCTGGTTCCGGGCGACGTTCCCGCGCTACCGCTTCGACCAGCTCATGGCGCTCGGCTGGAAGGCGCTCATCCCGATCTCGCTCGGGAACCTCTTCCTCGTCGCGCTCGCGGCCCTCTGGGGAGCCGCCGGGCTGAAAGTCCTCGGGGCGGTCCTCGTCCTCCTCGTCGCCGCGGGCCTCGTCGCGGCCTGGAGGCGCCCGGCCCGGGCGTCCGTCACGACGCGGATGGCCGCGGAGAAGGTGGAGGTGCGCGCGTGAGCTTCCTCGACCGCGTCCTCCTCCTCGACATCTTCGCGGGGCTGCGCGTCACGGCCCGGCACGCGGGCCGCAAGGCCGACACCATCGAGTACCCGGAGCAGAGCAAGGAGCCCTCGGAACGCTTCCGGGGGATGTTCCGGCTCGACGAGGAGCGCTGCATCAAGTGCACGCTCTGCGCGATCGAGTGCCCGATCAACATCATATACATCGACTGGCACACCGAGAAGACGCCCGAGGGGAAGGCCGAGAAGAAGCTCGACCGCTTCGACCTCGACATGAAGCGGTGCATGTTCTGCGGCCTCTGCGAGGAGGCCTGCCCGACGAACCCGCGCTCCATCTGGCTCGCCACGAAGACCTACGAGCTCGGCGTCTACGAGCGCGACGAGGCGCTCTACCTCGACAAGTCGAAGCTGACGAAGTGGGACGGGACCGTGAAGCCGTACCCCGGCGTCGACCCCGACAAGGCGCCGGTGAACCCGGCCAAGGAGAAGTGACGTGGAACCCGGCCTCTTCTTCTTCTGGCTCTTCTCCGCGGTCGTCGTCGTCGGCGCCGTCGGCGTCGTCGTCATGCGTCAGCCGATCCACTCGGCGCTCTTCCTGCTCCTGTCGTTCCTCGGCGTCGCATGCCTCTACGTCCAGGCGCGGGCCGAGCTCGTCGCCGCCGTCCAGGTCCTCGTCTACGCGGGCGGCGTCATGGTCCTGTTCCTCTACACGATCATGCTCGTGAACGTGAAGCGGCAGCGGACGGAGCGCTACCTCCACCGGCAGGCCGTCCCGGCCCTCGGGTTCGGCTTCCTCTTCCTCCTCGTCGTCGGCGGGGTCGTCGTGAACGAGGCGCGGGCGCTCGCGGGCAAGGCCCCGGCGGCCGACCCGGCCGCCCTCGCCACGACGGTCATCGGAAGCGAGACGGTCCTCGGGAACACGCAGGCGGTCGGCTGGGCCCTCTACCGCGACTACCTCCTCCCGTTCGAGATCGCCTCCCTCTTCCTCCTCGTCGCGATGATCGGCGCCGTCGTCCTCGGCAAGCGGACGATGGAGAGGTTCGACTAGATGATCACCCTGGCCCACTTCGTCGGACTCTCGTTCGTCGTCTTCACGATCGGCGTCGTCGGCGTCCTCGTGAGGAGGAACCTCCTGACCGTCCTGATGTCGATCGAGCTGATGCTGAACGCCGTGAACATCAACCTCGTCGCCTTCTCGCGCCAGCTCGGCGACCTGACGGGACAGGTCCTCTCGGTCTTCGTCATCATCGTGGCGGCGGGGGAGGCGGCGATCGGCCTCGCGATCGTCCTCTCGCTCTACCGCCTGAAGGCGTCGGTGAACCTCGAGGACGCCGCGGAGATGAGGGGCTGAGCCGATGAGCGCCGCGGACTTCCTCCCCTGGATCCCGGTCTTCCCGCTCCTCGGCTTCCTCGTCAACGGCCTCCTCTACCTCGTCGCGCATTCGAAGCTCGGCGGGAAGGACGCGCCTCTCGGCGCGCACGGACACGGCGGTCACGGCGAGGCCCACGCCGCTCACGCGTCCGGCCACGACGACCACGGCCACGGCGGTCACGTCGACATCCCGTTCAAGGCCGTTCACACGTGGGTCGGCCCCGTCGCTTCGGGCCTTTCGTTCGTCTTCGCCCTCCTCGCGATCCTCTCCTGGTGGAAGGAGACCGGCGGCCACCGCGATATCGTCACGACTCTCTGGACCTGGATTCCGATGGGGACGAACGCGGGCTGGTTCGGCGCCCCCGACCTCACGGTCGACGTCGCGTTCCGCCTCGACCCGCTCTCCGCCCTGATGCTCGGGTTCGTGACCCTCATCGGGACGCTCATCCACGTCTACTCCGTCGGGTACATGGGGCACGACGAGGGGTACGGGCGCTTCTTCGCCTACCTGAACCTCTTCATGTTCTCGATGCTGACGCTCGTCCTCGGGGCCAACCTGGCGATCCTCTTCGTCGGCTGGGAGGGCGTCGGCCTCTGCTCCTACCTCCTCATCGGCTACTACCACACGAAGGACTTCGCGGCGGACGCCGGCAAGAAGGCGTTCGTCATGAACCGGATCGGCGACTGGGGCTTCCTGATGGGGCTCTTCGCCTGCGTCGCCATGTTCGGGACGGTCGATTTCGACGGGATGTTCTCGGCGGTCTCGACGAACCCCGCGATCTACGCGGCGGGCGGCCTCGTCACCTTCGCCTGCCTCGCCCTCTTCGTCGGGGCGACGGGCAAGAGCGCCCAGATCCCGCTCTACGTCTGGCTGCCGGACGCGATGGCCGGCCCCACGCCCGTCTCGGCCCTCATCCACGCGGCGACGATGGTCACCGCCGGCGTCTACATGGTCGCCCGCTGCAACGTCTTCTTCCGGGTCTCCCACGAGTGGGCGCTGAAGACGCTCGGCGAGAGCCCCTCGGTCTGGGGCCTCCTGACGCACGACGCCTCGTTCGTCGTCGCGGTCGTCGGCGGCGTGACGGCCTTCGTCGCGGCGACGATCGGCCTCGCCCAGACCGACATCAAGAAGGTCCTCGCCTACTCGACGGTCTCGCAGCTCGGCTACATGTTCCTCGGCTGCGGCGTCCTCGCGTTCGGCGCGGGGATGTTCCACGTCTTCACGCACGCCTGGTTCAAGGCATGCCTCTTCCTCGGCTCCGGCTCCGTCATCCACGCCCTCTCCGGGGAGCAGGAGATGACGGCGATGGGCGGCCTGCGCGGGAAGATCCCGCACACCTACAGGACGATGCTGATCGCCACGCTCGCGATCGCGGGGGTCCCGGGCCTCGCGGGCTTCTTCTCGAAGGACCTGATCCTCGGCGAGACGTTCCTCCAGGGGCACCCGTTCCTCTGGGCGCTCGCGGCGCTGACGGCGGGCCTGACCGCCTTCTACATGTTCCGCCTGATCAAGATGACGTTCTTCGGCGAGTACCGGGGGCCGAAGGAGACGTGGGACCACGCCCACGAGTCGCCCGCCACGATGACCGTCCCGCTCTGGGTCCTCGCGATCGGAGCGGTCCTCGTCGGCTGGTGGGGGATCCCGAACTTCATCGTTCCCGGCGGGAACCGGTTCGAGGCGTTCCTCCACCCGGCCTTCCCGGTCCTGCCGCCCGACTGGACGCCGCACCCGCACCAGGCCTCGCACGCGCTCGAGTACGGCCTCATGTTGGGCTCGATCGCGATCGCGGGCCTCGGCATCCTCCTGGCGACGACGTTCTTCTACAAGGGTTCGGCACCCTGGGCGCTCCCGGCGAAGGTCGTCGCCGCGTTCCCGAACGCCTACCGCTGGGTGAAGAACAAGTACTTCGTCGACGAGGCGTACGAGACGGTCTTCGTGAACGGGCTCGTCAAGAAGGGCGGGCGCCTCCTCTGGGAGATCGACGCCCGCGTCGTCGACGGGCTCGTGAACGGCGTGCGTCACCTGACCGTCGGGATCTCCCACGTCTCGAGCTGGTTCGACAAGACGTTCGTCGACGGTGCGGTGAACGGCGTCGGCGACTCCTTCCAGGCGGCCTGGAAGGGCTACGGGAAGCTCCAGTCGGGCCAGACGCAGAACTACGCATTCGGGATGGCCGCGGGCGTCTTCGCCCTCGTCTGCATCTACATCATCTTCGCGTGACGTGTAAGGACGCCGAATGAACGGACTCCTCTCCCTCCTCATCCTCCTCCCGACGGCCGGGGCGCTGGCGATCCTCTTCCTCCCGCGGGAGAAGACGGGGCCGATCAAGGCCCTCGCGACGGCCGTCGCGGGGCTGACCTTCTTCGCCTCGCTCCCGCTCTGGTTCGCCCGCGGCTTCCGGGAATCGGCGGGCTTCCTCTTCCGCGAGGACCTCTCCTGGATCCCTTCGCTCGGCGTGAGGTACTCGCTCGGCGTCGACGGGATCGCGGCCCTCCTGATCCTCCTGACGACGCTCCTCAGCGTCATCTCGATCTACGCCTCGTACACGGCGGTGAAGACCCGGGAGAAGGAGTACTACATCTTCCTGCTCCTCCTGGAGACGGGGATGATCGGGGTCTTCTGCGCCCTCGACTTCTTCCTCTTCTACGTCTTCTGGGAGGTCATGCTCGTCCCGATGTACTTCCTCATCGGGGTCTGGGGCGGCCCGAGGAAGCTCTACGCGGCGATCAAGTTCTTCCTCTACACGCTCTTCGGGTCGGTGATCATGCTCGTCGGGATCATCGCCCTCTACTTCTTCAACACGACCGGGTTCCTCTGGTGGAAGGGGCTCGGGAACGCTCCGACGTTCGACATCCTCCACTTCCACGCGATCGCGCCGCAGATCCCGCCCGACCTGCAGCTCTGGCTCTTCTGGGCGTTCTTCCTCGGGTTCGCGATCAAGGTGCCGATGTTCCCGTTCCACACGTGGCTCCCCGACGCGCACGTCGAGGCCCCCACGGCGGGCTCGGTGATCCTCGCCGGCGTCCTCCTCAAGATGGGGACGTACGGGTTCCTCAGGTTCTCGCTCCCGATCTTCCCGTCGGCCGCCTCCACCCGCTGGGTCCAGCTGACGGTGGTCGTCCTCGCGATCGTCGGGATCCTCTACGGCTCCCTCGTGGCGATGGTGCAGAAGGACATCAAGAAGCTGGTCGCCTACTCCTCGGTGGCCCACCTCGGATTCGTGATGCTCGGCTTCTTCGCGCTGAACAACGCGGGGATGCAGGGGGGCGTCCTCCAGTCGATCAACCACGGCCTCTCGACGGGCGGGCTCTTCCTCCTCGTCGGGATCATCTACGAGCGCCGCCACACGCGTCAGATCGCCGACTTCGGCGGCCTCTCGCAGGTGATGCCGATCTACGCGACGCTCTTCATGATCATCGCCCTCGCCTCGCTCGGGCTCCCCCTCCTGAACGGCTTCGTCGGCGAGTTCACGATCCTCGTCGGCGCGTTCCTCGCCGACTGGAGGTGGGCCCTGTTCGCCGGCGTCGGCGTCATCCTCGGCGCGGCGTACCTCCTCTGGCTCTACCAGCGGGTCTTCTTCGGGGAGCTGAAGCACGAGGAGAACAAGGGGCTCCAGGACGTGAACCTCCGCGAGGTCCTGACGCTCGCGCCGCTGATCGTCTGCTGCGTCTGGATCGGCGTCTATCCGAAGCCGTTCTTCGCGATGACCGCCCCCGCCTCGGCGAAGATCGTCGCGGCCCTCGACGCGGCGAAGGGGGCGCCGCCGGCCCTGGCCGCCGCGCTCTCCGCGGCGCCGGCGGCGCCGGTCCCGTCCGCCACCCCGGTCGTCCCGGCCGGCGCTCCCCTCCCCGGGTCGGCTCCCAGGGGGAACTGACCCGTGGCCCTCCCGTTCCCGCTCTCCGACCTCCTGGTCATCCTGCCCGAGCTGATCCTCTCCGAGCTCGCGCTCGGGATCCTGCTCTGGGCGGCCGTCGTCAAGAGGGAGCGGGAGAGGGCGCTCGCCTGGGCGTCGCTCGCGTCGCTCGCGATCGCGGCGGCCCTCCTGCCCGTCGCGGCGTCGTTCGCCGGGGAGCTGCCGCGGTCGGCGTTCGGCGGGATGATCGCGCTCGACGGCTTCTCGCTCTTCTTCAAGGCGCTGACGCTCCTCGCGGCCGCGGTCACGATCCTCTTCTCGCTCCGCTTCGTCGGGA
>CAZWRQ010000240.1:0-7763 GCA_964636395.1 uncultured Holophagales bacterium | reverse complement strand
GAGAGGGCGTCGGCGGCGGGAGGGCCGTCACCGGGGCGGGCCGGGGCGTGCAGGCGGCGGCGAGAAGGGCCACCGCGAGGACGGCCGCGATCGAGGACGTCCGCACCATCGGGTCAGCCGAACGCTCTGGCGCCGTGCGCCTTCCGGAAGTCGTCGGCGCTGATCGGCACGAGCTGCGTCATCTCCCAGAGGCGGCTCCGGACGGGCGCGCCGACGCGCGCCTCGAGCGTCTCGCCGCCGCGCGCGTCCGGCTCGTCGGCGAAGTTCGTCGTCAGGATCGTCAGCCGCCTGCGGTTGTAGCGCGTGTTCAGGAGGCCGTAGAGGATCTCGCGGACCCAGTCGGACGGCCGCCTCGCGCCGAGCTCGTCGAGGACGAGGAGGTCCGCGTCCCGATACGGCGCGACGATGTCGTCCTGGCTCTCGTCGTTCCCCTTCCCGAAGCTCGCCTGGATCCGGTCGAGGAGGTCCGAGAAGTCGCAGAAGAGGGCCGAGGCCCCCTTCGTGTCGACCAGCTCGTTCAGGATCGCGACGGCCAGGTGCGTCTTGCCGACGCCGACCGGGCCCGTGACGAGGAGCCCGGCGTCGACGGCCGGCCACTCCTCGACCCAGCGCTTCGCGATCGCCTTCGCCTTCTTCAGCGACTCGTTGCGGAGGTCCTTGAAGTTCTGCAGGCGGCAGTTCCGGTAGCGCTCCGGGATCCGCGCCGCCGCGCGGCGCGCCCTCGAGATCTCCTCCGCCCGGCACTCGCACGGGACGGTCGAGCCGTCCGGGCGCTCGAGCCTTCCGAAGCCACGGCAGACGGGACACGAGGAGGAAACGGCGGGCTCGTCCACGGCGACGATTGTAGGGGGCCTCCCTCCCGGCGTCAGCGGAGGACGGAAAGGAGCCGACGCGCCTTCACGCCGCGGCGCAGGCGCTGAAGGGCCTGCGCCTCGATCTGCCGGACCCTCTCGCGCGAGAGGTCGAGCTCGAGCCCGATCTCCTGGAGCGTCATCGGCTCGCGCTCGCCCTCGCTCCCGTCCTCCGGGATCCCGAAGCGCCGGCAGAGGACCGCCCTCTCCTTCGGCTTCAGATCGCCGAGGATCTCGCGCGCCTGCTCCGCCGACGCCCTCCGCAGCATGTCGTCGTCGGCGGAGGAGACCATCGTCTGCTCGAGGACGTCCTCGAGCGTCCGTTCCTGCTCGTCGCTTCCGACCCCCTGGGAGAGCGATTCCGCGTTCCGCGTCACCGACAGGAGCATCTCGACCGTGGCGGGCTCGAGGCCCGTCCGCTCCGCGATCTCCTCGTGCGTCGGCTCCCGGCCGAGCTCCCGCTGCAGCTCGTCCCGTGCCCGCACGGCCCGGAACTGGTGGGTCGCCTGCTTGTGGGGGATCCGGATCGTCCCGGCCTGCTCGGCGAGCGCGTGAGAGATCGCCTGGCGGACCCACCAGACGGCGTAGGTGATGAACTTGACGTTCCGGTTCGCGTCGAAGCGGCGGGCCGCCTGGATCAGGCCGATGTTCCCCTCGTTGATCAGGTCGATGAAGGGGACGTTCGCCGAGTGGAACCCCTTGGCGTGGTAGACGACGAAGCGGAGGTTCGCCCGGACGAGCTCGTCGATCGCGTCCTTTCGCCGCTCCTCTGGCACGAGCCGGTCCTGGATGACGCGCGCCAGCTCCTTCTCTCGCTCCGCGGAGAGGGGAGGGTACTTCGAGATCTCCAGGAGATACCTCCGCAGGAGCCCCGAGTCGTCGTCGGTCCGCCTTTGGTTCAAGGTGCGCACATCGTATCCCGCCGTCCCTCCGGAGGGGAGGGCTCCGGGCGTCAGGACGTGCGGCGAGCCAGCGGCGCCCGCGGGCGGATCGCGAGCGCGTTCTGGGGTGGGTTCGGCCGCCCCGCGGCGCGCGAGGCGTGCTCGGCCGCGACCGAGCGGAACGCCTCCATGAGGCGCTCGACCTCGCCCTCCATCCGGGAGAGGCGGGCGCGAAGGTCCAGCACGACCTCCACGCCCGCCAGGTTCACGCCCAGGTCGCGCGTCAGCGTCAGGATCATCTCCAGCCGCTCCACGGTCTCGCGGTCGTAGAGGCGCGTGTTCCCCGACGAGCGGGGGGGGCAGATGAGCCCCTCCCGCTCGTAGAGGCGCAGCGTTTGGGGATGGACCCTGAAGCGCTCCGCGACGACGCCGATCAGGACGTAGTCGTCGCGGCGCGCCTTCCCGCGGCCGGTCCCGTCTCGCGAGCCCGCCACGGCGTCACTTCTTCTCGTCGACGACCTCGGCGTCGATCACGTCGTCCGCGCCCTTCCCGGAGCTCGCGGTCGACGCGCCGGCCGGGGCGCCCGGTTCCGGGGCCGGGGCGCTCTGGTAGAGGGCCTCGGCCACCTTGTAGCTCGCCTTCTGGACCTCCTGAGCCGACTTCCGGAGCGCCTCGGCGTCGTCGGCCTGCGTCTCGAGGACCTTCTTCGCGTCCGCGACGGCCGCCTCGATGGCGGTCTTGTCCTCCGCCGGGACCTTGTCGGCGTTCTCGGCGAGCAGCTTCTCGGTCGCGTAGACGAGCGAGTCGAGCTGGTTCTTCGCCTCGACGGCCTCGCGCCGCTTCTTGTCCTCGCTCCCGTGGGCCTGGGCCTCCTTCACCGCCTTCTCGACCTCGTCCTTCGCGAGGCCCGAGGAGGAGGTGATCGTGATCTTCTGCTCCTTGCCGGTGCCGCGGTCCTTCGCGGTGACGTGGAGGATGCCGTTCGCGTCGATGTCGAACGTCACCTCGATCTGCGGCATGCCCCGCGGCGCGGGCGGGATCCCGACGAGGGAGAAGACGCCGAGGAGCTTGTTGTCGGCGGCCATCTCGCGCTCGCCCTGGAGGACCTTGATCTCCACGGACGTCTGCCCGTCGGCCGCCGTCGAGAAGACCTCGCTCTTCTTCACCGGAATCGTCGTGTTCCGCTCGATGAGGCGCGTCATCACGCCTCCGAGCGTCTCGACGCCGAGGGAGAGCGGCGTCACGTCGAGGAGGAGGAGGTCCTTCACGTCGCCCGCGAGGACGCCTCCCTGGAGCGCCGCGCCAACCGCGACGACCTCGTCGGGGTTGACCCCCTTGTGGGGCTCCTTGCCGAAGAAGTCCTTCACGATCTGCTGGATCTTCGGCATCCGGGTCTGGCCACCGACGAGGACGACCTCGTCGATCTGCTTCGCCTCGAGGCCGGCGTCCTTGAGCGCCTGCCGGCATGGGCCGATGGAACGCTGGAGGAGGTCGTCGACCATCTGCTCGAGCTTCGCGCGCGTCAGCTTGAGGCTCAGGTGCTTCGGCCCGGAGGCGTCGGCCGTGATGAACGGCAGGTTGATCTCCGACTCGATCGTCGACGAGAGCTCGATCTTCGCCTTCTCGGCGGCCTCCTTCAGGCGCTGCACCGCCATCGGGTCCTTGCCGAGGTCGATCCCCTGGTCCTTCCGGAACTCGGCGAGGAGCCAGTCGACGATCCGCTGGTCGATGTTGTCGCCGCCGAGGTGCGTGTCGCCGTTCGTCGACTTGACCTCGACGACCCCCTCGCCGACCTCCAGGATCGAGATGTCGAACGTGCCGCCGCCGAAGTCGTAGACGGCGATCGTCTCGTTGTGCTTCTTGTCGAGGCCGTAGGCGAGCGCCGCGGCCGTCGGCTCGTTGACGAGCCGCTCGACCTTCAGGCCGGCGATCTGCCCGGCGTCCTTCGTCGCCTGGCGCTGGGCGTCGTTGAAGTAGGCCGGGACGGTGATGACGGCCCGCTCCACCTTCTCGCCGAGGTGGGCCTCCGCGGCCTCCTTCAGCTTCGTCAGGATCTGGGCCGAGATCTCCGGCGGCGACATCTCCTTGCCGCCGACGGTCACCCGGGCGTCCCCGTTGGCCGACCGGACGACCTCGTAGGGGACCATCTTCATCTCTTCGTTGACCTCGTCGAAGCGGCGCCCCATGAACCGCTTGATCGAGTAGACGGTGTTCTCCGGGTTCGTGACGGCCTGCCTCTTGGCGACCTGGCCGACGAGGCGCTCGCCCGACTTCGTGACGGCGACGACGGACGGGGTCGTCCGCCCCCCTTCGGAGTTCGCGATCACGTCCGCGGAGCCCCCCTCGAGGACGGCCACGACGCTGTTCGTCGTTCCGAGGTCGATGCCGATGATCTTGCTCATCCTGATTTCCTCCGGACCGCTGCGGGCCCGCAGAGGAATCTAGAATATTAGCGAGATACTGTCAAGTTCGTAACGAAAGAAATCTTCAGCGACGCCGAAGAAATCACACAAGTTACTGTATGAGAATTATTTCCTTCTTGCCGCCCGAATAGCTGTCGGCCCCGGTCACCCCGCCGACGGCCGCGTGGGCGAAGAAGAGATCGGTGTCGGTCTTCCCCTCCGCGTCGAATCCCGCGAGGTAGTACTTCCCGGTTTCGCCTTGCAGGATGTACCGGTACGCGCGTCCACTGGGGTCCAGGATCTCCCCCGGCCCCAGCAGCCCCGCCTGGACGATCGCCTCCGGCGAGTCCGGGAAGCGCCCCTGCGTCAGGTAGTACGCGTCGATCGCTTCCGAGAGCCTGCGCAGCCGTGTGAGCGAGATCGCCTTCTGGAACCCTGCGACCGCCGCGACGCGGCGCCCGGGGACCGTGAACGCGTTCAGGGCGTTCCGGTGCTGAATGAAGAACGCGACCCCGAGGAGGGCGGCCAGGACGACGGCGAGCGCCGCCGGGACGAGGCGGCTCGGACGGACGACCGGGATCTCGACGGACGAGACGCCCTTTTCGTCGACGACCCCGGTCCGCCGCGCCTCCTCGACCAGCCCCCGGCTGAGGAGGTCGAAGAAGGCCTTCGAACCTTCGAACTCCGAGAGGAACGTCCGGTCGACGATGTCCCCGACGGTGCGACGTCCGTCGACGAGCTCGTAGACCGCCCATTCGGCCCGGGAGACGCGGATCGGGCCGTCCCGCCTCTCGCGCGCCCTGGAACCCGCCGGCTCCGCGATCTCCTCGACGTCGTCGAGGTCTTCCGCCGGCTCCACCCGCTGCCCGACCGGCACCCGCTGGAAGACGAGCTCGGGCGAGCGGACGACCTTCTGGATGATCGGCCACTCGTCGATCATCCGGGCGCCTTCCATCAGGAGGCTCTCGACCTGGATCGGGTGGACGTACTCCCGGTCGTAGTCGATCTTCTCCTGGGGATCGAAGACGTAGTCCCCGTCGGTCCAGCGGAAGAGACCGTAGGCGATCTTCCGGACCTGCGCGTCGAGGCCGGCCCGGAGCTGATCGGCGTCGCAGAAGCCGTTCTTCAGGAGGATGAAGCCGAGGCGCTGCAGGGTCTGCCCCTGGATCTCGAGCGCTTTCGCGAGAGACTCGGGCGAGAGGCTGCGCGTCTTGACGAGGAGGGTCCCGAGCCGCGTGTCGATCCGTCGCGCCTGCGATTCCGCCGAGACGAGCAGGCCTCCGTCGAACCCGAGGATGACCGTGTCGGCGGGGCCGCGAAGGGTCAGCAGCCCCGTCTTCTTCTGCAGCGCGATGAGCTGGAGGATGTCGGCCAGGGCGAAGTCGTGGAGGGTCCCTTCGAGCGCCACGTCGTCACCCCTTCCGCGCCGCGAGCTGTCCCGAGATCCACGCCCCGGTCGCGACGAGCCCCCAGAGGAGCGTCCCCGCGAGGAGTCGTTCGGCGCCCGGGCGCGGCGAGAGGGCGAGGTGCTCGCGGAAGAGGGCCGCGAGGAGGGCGAAGAAGAAGACGGCGAGGATCGCGGCGGCTTTCGCGACCCTGCCGTCCAGGAACGGCTCCCCGCCGGGCAGGAGGAGGTTCAGGACACGCCGGAGGCGCCCCTCGAAGCCCTGCCTCCGTTTCACCTCTTCGACTTTCTGGAGCTTCGTCTCGATGGAGACCCCGTCCTTCTTCAGGTAGACGTGGACGCACTGCGAGCAGAGGAGCGGGCTCTCCCCGGGCGGCTTGCAGAGCCGGCAGAACGTCCGGCCGCACTTCTGGCAGGCGAGGGCGTAGCCGTGCCCCTTCCGGCGGAACGAGTCGAGAAGGAAGGCCGCGACGAGCGCGAATGGGATGGCGACGGCGAGAGGGACGGCCCACGTCGCGACGACGCTCCCGACGTGGAAATGGCCCAGGATGCGCCGGCTCCTCGGGTCGCGCTGCAGGAGCGCGATCTTCGCCCGCGCCTCGTCCGGCGTGAAGTCGAGGGAGACGACCTTGACGAGGGTCGGGCTGTCGAGGAAACGCGTGACGAGCGCGTTGTCGAGGGCCCGGGCCTCGGTCAGCTTCTCCTGCGCCTCCACGGTCCGGAACGTCTCGCCGTAGACGAGGGAGAGGTTGTAGCGGGCGCGCACGTCGCGCGGGTCGCGTCGGAGGGCCTCCTGGAAATCCTCCTGCGCCGCGCCGAAGTCGCCGTCGACGAAACGGATGTCTCCCCGGTTGATCAGCGCGCGCACCTCGGCCGTCGAGACCTGGGACGCGACGGTGTACTCGGCCACCGCCCGGTCGTTCTGGCCGAGCTGCTGGTAGAGGCAGCCGAGGAGGAAGCGGATGTCGGCGTCCTCGGGGAAGAGCGCCTTCACGGCCTCGAGGTCGTCCAGGACCCGCTGGTCGTAGCGCTTCTCCCGGAGCGCCTCGGCGCCGCGAAGGACCGGCGACGCGGAGACCGAAAGGGAGACGGCCGCGCGGTCGAGCGCCGGGGCGACGAAAAGGAGCGGAACGAGCCCCGCCACGGCCGCCCATTTCACGTTCCGCTCGGCGTAGCCGAGGGAGAGGACGAAAAGCCAGAGGAGAAGCCAGCCGACGTCGAGCGCGAGGAGCAGGGGGAGCAGGAAGAGGGCGAGCGCCACGACCGGCTCGGCGGACCTCGGGACCCATCGTCCGGCCAGCTCGGTCAGGTCGTGGAAGAGGCGGCGGGACGTGCCCGCCACGAGCAGCACGACGAACGAGAGCCCGACGGCGGCGAGGGTCAGGACGAGGAGGAGGGAGGTACGGACGAAGAGGACCCTTCTCCCCTCGAGGTCGGCCACCGAGGCGCGGATCGCCCCGAGCAGCTCTCGCGGTGCGGTCAGGTAGTCGGCCTTCAGCGCGAGCCCGACGCGAGCCCAGCGGGCCTCCGGGAGCTCGGGGTCGAGCCGGACGGCGGCGTCGAGCGCCCACCGGGCTTTCTCGGGGCTCCCCTGCGTCACCTCGCGGCGCGCGAGGAGAGTCGCGGCGAGCGAAAGGTCCGTGAGCCGCTTCAGACCGATCTTCCGCGCGTGCTTGACGATCTCCTCGACCTTCTGTGCAGCCAGGAGAGGGTCCCCTTCCTCGTGCGCGGCGAGCCACGCGAACCACTGCCCGCGCACCTCGCGACGGAAGGTCGACTCCGTGGCCTCGCCCGGCGCCTGGAGAACCTGGGCGCTCGCGGGAAGGCCCGAGAGGAGCGGGAGGAAGAGCAGCGCGAGGGTCGCCCGCAGCGCCCCCGGTCGTGAAGGGCCGAGCCCCGTCCGACGGCGCATCGGCTCCCGCAGGGTCAGCCTTTCGGCCTCGGCGGAGGCGGCATGCCACCTCCCCCTCGGGCCTGGGTCGCGAGGCGGCTGTAGACGAGCTGCAGCTCGCCGAGGAGCCCCTCGAGCGCGTCCGTCTCCTCGAAGGAGAGCCGGCCCCGGGTCTTCTCCCGAAGCGCCAGCAGCGTGTCGATGATCTCGCGCGAGGCGTTCAGATCGACCGCCCGCCGCCCCGTGGCCGGGTCGGGGACGCCCTGAAGATAGAGGGACGCCGTCTGCGCGAGCATGTCGAGGAGCCGGAGGAACGCCGGGCTCGTCGGAGT
>CAZWRQ010000239.1:0-7866 GCA_964636395.1 uncultured Holophagales bacterium | reverse complement strand
GCGTGACGTCGCCGTCCGCCGGGGCGCCGGCATTCTGGAGGGCGAGGTTCGAGCGGTCCGTCGCGTTCTCGCGGAGGCCGCAGACGTAGGCGGCTCCCGCGAGCGCTCTCCACGCGGGCGTCCCGCCGTAGGCGAGGCCGGCCTGGCCGTTTGCGACGGCGGTCGTCGTCCGGACGGTAGCGGCGACCTCGGAGAGGGACGTGACCCCGCTGACGGCGACGGAGAGGGTCCCGCCGCGCGGCGCCGTGGCCGGGACCCCGACGCCGAGCCGGCCGAGGTACGCGATCGCGTCGGGCTCGACGAGCTGCCGCCCCGCGGGGAGCGTGACCGTCGCGGAGCCGGCGCCGCCGCCGAGGGTCGCCGCACCCGTGTAGGCGAGCCGGAGGGTCGCGTCGCGGGCCGAGCGGTTCGTCAGCGTCAGCTCCGACGTGTAGTGCGACGGCGCGACGCCGAAGACGTCGAGGACCACCGGGACGAAGACGACCCCCTCGGTCGTCGTCGTGCCGCCGGACTGCTCGACCTCGAACGACGCCGTGCCGATCCGGAGCGTCCCGGTGCGGGGGGAGGAGTCGAGGTTCGGCGCGACGGAGTAGGTGAGCGAGCAGGAGCCCGTGCCGCTCCAGCCCGACGTGACGACGACCCACGGCACCTCGGACGTCGCCGTCCAGGGGCAGCCCGACGAGGGCGTCACCTGGATCGTGCCGCGCCCGCCCGCCGCGCCGAACGCCTGGGAGAACGGGGGATTGAGCCCCGTGAAGCCGCACGTGACGATCCGGAACGCCGCGTCGCTCATGTCCGAAGTCGTCCCGGAGGCGTCGCTCACACGGACGTGGCAGACGGGCGACATCGACTGCGCCACGACCCACGGGAACGTGCCGGTGTTCGGCGTGCTCGCGACGATCGTCTGCGGGTCGACGAGCTGGCCGTCCCACGGCGAGGTCGTCGAGTACTCGATCTTCACGTTCGCGATGGATCCGCTCGACGTCCAGGTGATCGGGTGGGTCGTCCCCGCCTCCCAGACCTCGCCGCCGTTCGGCGAGGTGACCCGGAGGGTCGGGGCGCCGCCGGAGTCGACCGTCATCGAGAAGACGCCGTCGCCGTTCGTCCCGGCGTAGAGACGCGTATGGTCGGATGGGTCGAGCGCGAGGGCCCACACGTCGGGGTTCGTGAGGCCCGCCTCGAGGCGGTTCCAGCTCGCCCCACCGTCGACCGAGTGCGCGACGCCGTCGGACCCGGAGGCGTAGAACGTCCCCGGGGAGGCCCGGTCCGCGACGAGCTCGCCGTCGGAGCCCCAGAGGTTCGTCACGCGACTCCAGGCCGTTCCGCCGTCCGTCGTCCGGTAGACGCCGTCCATCCCGAGGAGGAGGACCGTGCTCGAGGCCGAGGGGTGGACGACGATCGCGGAGACGAGGATCGGAACCCCTCCCGAGACCGGGCTCCAGGATGTTCCGCCGTTCGTGCTCTTCATCAGCCCGCCGAACGTGCTCGCCGCCCAGACGGTCTGGGGGCTCGACGGGTCGACGGCGATCGCGTTGACGAACATGTGTCCGACACCCGTGTAGACGACGTTCCACGTCAGGCCGCGGTCGATGCTCTTGTAGACGTGGTCCGTCGTCCCGGCGTAGACGACGAGCGGAGACGAGGGGTCGATCGCGAGGCACGTCGTGGCCTCGAGGAGGACGGGCGTGTAGGTGGTCCCGCCGTCGGCGCTCCGCGCCAGGGCGCCTCCCGTCGCCGCGTAGACGATCGAGGCGTTCGCCGGGTCGAACGCGATCGCCGCCGTGGAGTAGCCGGTCGACACGGCGCTCCAGCTGGCGCCGCCGTTCCTCGTGACCGAGTAGCCGGTCGATGTACCGGCGACGATCGTCGAGGAGCTGACGGGGGAGACGGCCAGCGCCAGAACCTCGGTCCCGGCCGGGCCGATCGGGCTCCACGCGTTCTCGCCGGC
Source organism: uncultured Holophagales bacterium (assembly GCA_964636395.1). Lineage (GTDB taxonomy): Bacteria > Acidobacteriota > Thermoanaerobaculia > UBA5066 > UBA5066 > UBA5066. Next base: position 5,918 of record CAZWRQ010000239.1, on the reverse strand, counting down.
GGAGAGGCGCGGTGCGGCGGCGACGGCGAGGACGAGCGGGAAGAGGCCCAGCGCGGCTCGCCGTGCAAGGGCGAACCGGAGTGTCGTGTCGTTCATCGGGGGCTCCCTCCTGGAGCGGGCGCGGGCGGAGCGGCAATCACTACTCCCGCGACGCGTCTCGAGCTGCAATGCGGCACGAAACGATATTGGAGATGTCGCGGGCCCGCAAGAAACAGGACCGGCCCGGGTCGGTCGGGCGTCGCGTGACCCGGTGCGGGAGACCGGCGGCAAGTCGGCCGTGGCCGAGTCGAGAGTCCGTCTGCGGGCGCGCGCGATCAGGATCCGGATCGTGATCCCTTCGCGGGAGAGGACCTTCACAGTGGGCCATCTCGTCGAGGGACGCGTGAGGAGTGACTTGTGGCGCACACTTCCATTCGTGATTCGAGCGTTGCTGTCCGCCGCATTGCTGGTGTCGGGGCTGGCCGCCGCCCAGCCCTGCGCCTGGCCGTCGTTCGCCCTTCCGGTCGACCTCGGCATTCCGGTCGAGGAGCGGTGGCCGCAGCTACGGACAGCAGAAGTGGACGGGGACGGACGCCAGGATCTCCTCGCACTCTTCAGCTCTGGCCGCGTCGTCGTCTTCTGGAACCGCGCCGGCGGCCTCGTTCGGGGCCCCTCGACGGAGCAGCTCCCTGGCTCAGCGAGCAGGTTCTTCCTGGAGCCGGCGGACCTCGACGGGGACGGTCGGTCGGACCTTCTCGTCGGGGTGAGCTCGTTCGGGGCGCCGCCGCGGCGATTCGAGTCGTGGCTCGGGGACGGGGCGGGCGGGTTCTCGAGGGCGGCGTCCGTCACGCTCCCCGAGGGGCTCGGCTCCGGTCTCACCCTCGCACGGTTCGACGGAGGCGCCACCCTCGACGTTCTCTCTGTGGTTCGCTCGGCGTCCGACGCCTCGAAGCTCGAGGTCGTGCGCTGGCGTGGTCGGGGAGACGGATCGTTTCAGGCTCCCGCGACGATCCTGACGCTCGACAATCCGATAGCCGACGCCGGACCCGGCGGCGTCGTGGCGGGCGACGTCGACGGCGATGGAACGACCGATCTCGTCGTCTCCTCGATCGGGAGCGTGCCCAGCCACCCCGAGGTCCATCCCAGCTCCTCCTATGTGTCGAAGCTCTGGCTGGGGGACGGCGCGGGCGGCTTCGAGCCCAGCTCTCCCGCGCCCTTCGGATGGGCTTTCCGGCTCGTCGACGTCGATGGGGACGGTCGGGACGAGGTCCTCTATGCCAACTGGCAGCAGATGCCGGTCATCTCGGACTCAGGGTTCCTGCGTCGAGAGGCGGACGGGACGTGGCGTGTCCTAGGAACGTGGCTCGCCAATGCACAGTCCCTCCTCGTCGGCGAGCTCGACAGGAATCCCGAGCGCAAAGAGGTTCTCGTCGGTGGAGGCGCCTACCGGCTCGGCGAAGACGGCAGCGGTGCCGTCCAGTTCGCGGCGATTCCGGAGACCGTGCAGCCGACGCTGCTGGACCTGGACGGCGACGGTCACCTCGACGTCCTCGGCGTCGCGAGGAACCCGGTCGGTGCCTCCGGCCGCCTCGTCCTGGCGCGGAGCGTCTGCGGAGGGGGGCCGGGAACGACGACGCTCTTTCTTCCCGCGTTTCTCTCCCTGACCGGTGCGGAGGCGACCCGTTTCGAGACGGAAGTCACCGTCACGAACTTCGGGGCCTCCGCGATCTCGGCGGTCCTGCGCATTCACCCGGCGGACGGTGCACCGGAGTCGGACCTGGGCTCCTTCACGCTCGGGCCGGGCCGGGTCCGGTTGCTCTCCACGACCGAGGACGCGGAGGTGGTCAGGGTCGTGATGCCCGAAGGTGTCGATCGGGGCACGGCGACGCTCGAGGTCTCGACGCTGGACGGGTCACAGCAGGACGTCGTCGCGGACGTCCGGATCCTCTCGGAACGGCCGGGTTCCGGGCGCGGGGGCGTCGGCTATCGAGCGCGAGCCGCCGAAGGGCAGCGCGTCGGGACGACCGGAGACGTGGCCTGGCTCAAGGAAGACGCGGAGGACCGTACGAACCTGGCCGTCGCGAGCGCCGGCCCGGATCCGGTGACCCTGCGCGTCTCCGTCGTCTCGGCGGATCCCGAAAGAGCAGGCCGGGTCGTCCTTCCCGACGTCACTCTGACGCCCCACGGAAGCCACCAGTGGAACCGCGTTCTCGCGGCGTCCGGGCTCGGCGCCCATAGCGGCTGGGCCCACGTCGAGCGGCTCGCCGGAGGTCCCTGGACGGCCTGGGCGACCGTGAACTCGAACGGAACCGGAGACGGCTCGGTCGTCGAAACGGCGGCGAGCCTGGGCGGCCGGCTCCTCCCCGCGATCGTCGGGACAGATCGCTACCGTACGGACGTCGTCATCACGAACACGGCGGCGACGAGCGGAATCGCAACGCTCAGCTTCCCGCCCGTCTCCGACCCGGATGGGCTCCCGTTCCCGGTCACGCTCGATCTCGAGGTCGGGCCGGAATCGTCCCGGCTGGTGGACCCGGTCTCCTCCCTGAGAGACACGCTCGTGATTCCACCCGGGCCCTATGTCGGGCACGCCACCTTCTACGGTTCGGATCTCGTGGCCGGAGCGAGGGTGACGACCGTGTCGGCATCCTCAGGCTCATTCGGCGTCTACACGCCTCCCGCGAGCTGGTTCGACTACGGCGAGTCCATGCTCGTCTCCGGCTTGCGCCAGGATCAGAGAAACCGGTCGAACCTCGTGATCGTCGAATCGCCCACCATGGCGCCGGGCCGGTATCGAGTCGAGCTGTTCGACGGGCGGACGGGCACGTTGGCGAAAGCGATCGAAGGGGTCACGCCTGGCGCCACCCACGGCATGCCATCGCGAGTGCAGCTCGACTCGGTCCTGTGGGGCACCGGCGTTCCCTTCGGCTGGGCACGCGTCACGCGCACCTCCTCTTCCAACACCCCCTTCTTCGTCTACGCCGTCGTCAACGACGGCGCATCGGCGGGGCTCGGGTCGGGAGACGGAACGTACCTGCCCGGAATACCGAGGTAGGCGCGCCAGGCCGGGGAGCCGTCGAGGACGGGGGCCGCCCTACCGGATCAGCTCGACGTGTCGGGACAGACCCGGAGCGTGGGCGAGCCTGGCATCGCAGGTGAGGAGCACCGTGTCGAGCGCCTCTGCGAGCGCGACATAGACCGCATCGTAGGCGGTCAGCCTGTCGCGCAGAGCCCAGACCCGGCCCAGGAGCGGTTCGTGAGGGTGGCGTTCCAGGTCGAGCGCCCGGAGGTCTTCGAGCGCGGACGCCCCCGCGGCCGCGTCGAGCCTTCCATCCCTCACGAAACGCCGCAACGCCTGTGTGACCTCGACGTCCGCCAGGTGCGGGGCGTGAAGACCCAGCGCGGGGTCGGCGATTCGGGCCGCGATCGCGCGGCCGCTCTTCGTCCCGAGCAGGAGCTCGACGAGGGCCGACGCGTCGAGGACGATCACCGGGCGTCGCGCTCCGCTCGGATGACGGCGGCGGCGGACCGCCCGAGCCGGCGCATCGGACCCGCCTGGAGCCGGTCCAGAAGCTCGGCCCGTGTCGGCCGCTCGAGCGCCTTGCGGACCTCGCGCAGAACATAGTCCGACATCGTGAGCCCCTCGACGGCCGCCCTCACCTTGAGCTGACGGTGCAGGTCAGCCGGGACATTCCTGATCTGGACCATGGTCGTCAGCATGTAAGAACGATAGGAACATCAGAACAACATGTCAATGCCCCGTTGTCCTGCGGCAGGCCACTGCGACGCTTCTCCGTCCTCCGCTTCGTCCCCGAGGTTCGGGGCGAGCCCGCGCTCGGCCTCGTGGAGGGGCATGCCCTTGCGCCGGGCGTCGTCGGCGACCTGGTCGCGGCCGAGGCCTCGTTCCTCGGGGGCGCGCGTAGAGCCGCTCGGCGAGAGCTTCGGCGAGGCGGTCGGCGGGAGTCTCACTGCCGGTGGCCGTCAAACGCTGCCGTTGGGAATGACCGTCGCGAGGGGACGCTCGCGAAGCACCGAGTGCCGCTCCACTGGTATCTACGCCGTCACGCCGAGAGGTGCCGGAGATCCTCCGCCTTTGAAGCCGGCGGGGCTCCCAGGCCGGCCTTCGTCTCCCGTGCGCCGCCGTGACCGGCGCGACGAAACTCCCCTTCCGGATGTCCCACGTGAGGTCCACTGCAACCCGGTCGATCACGTCCGCCTTGCCCGCGTAGCCGCCGGACACGACGGCCACGTGCGGTTGTGGACACCTTCCCCGCCGTGCCACACGAGCCTTGCCGATCCCCGCTCCTCCGCGACGGCCAGGTCCTTTACGCAAGGCTGCGGGGCGAGCGAGCCCACGAGAGAGGCGACGATCGGCAGCAGATTGTCCCTGACGGGCACGCTGTCTCGCTCGCGACAGGCGAGCCAGGGAGACGCGGTCGGCGCGGATGGGCCCGACGGGCGCTCGAGCGCGTCGGGGGGGGCGAGCACCAGTCCGAGGTCGTTCGCTCGGTCGACGTCGGCCCAAGCGTCGGCGACTTCGTCCCCTCGAGCTGCTTCAGCCGTTCGTCCGCGGCGCGGGCCAGGCCCGATTCCGAGAGAATGAGGGCGACGGCGACGAGGGTGCGGTGCGGCCCGTCCCTCCGCGGCGTCCGCTCAGTTCAGCGGAGCGTCGAAGACATAGTCCTCCGTCTGCTCGCAGTACTTGCCGTCGCCGCACCAGCCCTCGCCGCCGCGAATCGACCCTTTCACCCTCTTCGCGTCGAAGACTTCCAGCACGACCACGACACTGTCGAGGCCGTTGAGCGTGCTGACCATCTCCGTGCCGAAGTGACCGACCGCGCACTGGTGCAGGAGCTCCACCTCTCCCGTGTCGTTCAGCTCGAGGTCGACGAAAGAGACTTTCTTCTCGGCGCAGAACGTCCGCCGGACGTTTGCGCGATCCCTGGCCATCGACAGCTCGACGACCGGTGCCTCGCTCTCTGCCAGGAGGACGTGGATCCTCTTGCCGGCCGGCCCGCTGTCGTCGGCGTACGCCCAGGCGATCCTCGGCGAGAACGCGACCTCGGCTTTCTCCATCGTGGCGGGGTTCACGAGGTAGACGATCCGGCCCTTTCCGCCGGCCGTCCCGCTCTTCTGGGCAAGGGCCGGAAGAGACGCGCAGACCAGGGCGACGCCGACGAGGAAACGGAGCAGAGCCATGAGTCCTCCGTACGATCTTCAGCTGTTTTGCCGCAATGATCCCACGAAACCGCGCCGATGCCCGAGCGCCGCGCGGAGCCACCGTCCGCGCCGGACTGCCTCGGTTAGGATCATCGACACGATGTCCGCGAACGCCTCCTCGCCGTCGGCGACGACGGGCACCGCTCTGCGGCCGAAGCACGGCGGGAGCGCGGCGCTCCGTCTCGACGAGACTCCGGTCCGCCCCGGCGGATGGCTCTCGGGCGTCGTGGAGGTCCCGCAGGGATAGGAAGTTTGATTTTCGGCAACGGGCGAGGTTGACGCCGGAAGCGGACTGGAACGGCGCCCCGGGGCGGCAGCGCGGCGGTGCCGCCCCAGGGCGCGAGCGCTGCGGGAGCACGGGTGGCCGGGCGGGCGCGGTTTCGGAGGAGGGTGAGGGTAGCCTCAGCCCGCGGGATGGCGGTGGAGACGAGGCTCGACCGAGAGCCTTGCGCCGGAAGCGGCGCCGGGGCGCAGGGGGATCAGGGGAATGCGGGAGCCGGCAGGGCGGCGGGAGGAGGAGCGCGTCCTTCGGTGACGCGGCGAGCCGAGGCATCGAGGTGGTCGAGGATGCGGCGGATGACACGGCCTTCGGTGATGAAGGCGACCACACGCATCACGCCGCGGCAACGGGGACAGACGAGGGGATCGACCTCGTAGATCCTGCGGATGAGCCGGGCCCATCCACGGCGAAGAGCGGCCAGAGACGGGGACATCGGGGT
>CAZWRQ010000238.1:0-7964 GCA_964636395.1 uncultured Holophagales bacterium | reverse complement strand
CTCGAGGGAGGCCGCCGCCCGGTCGACCTCCGCGGCGACGGCGGGGTCGGGAGCCGGAGGCCAGCTCGCGGCCGGCGGGAGCGGCTCGTCCGGGAGCGGTGGCGCGTCCGGCGCCACCTCGCCCGGAGCCGCCGCGGGCGGGGCGGCGGGCGGGGCCTGCCGCGGGCCGGCGACGAACGCGAGCGCCGCGACGAGAGCCGGGACGAGGGCCAGCGCCAGGATCCCGGCGACGAACGGGCCGGTCCGCCCTCCCGTGGCCTGCGCCGGGCGCGGCGTCCGCGCCCGGCGAGGGGGCGCGTCCCGCGGCGGCGGAGGAGGCGGAGGCGGCAGCGGTCCGCGCGCGTCGATCGCTCCCGCGGAGAAGACGATGCGGAACGGGCCGATCGTCACTTCGTCGCCGTCGTTCAGGAGGGCCGCCTCCATGCGGTGTCCCTGGACGCGGATGCCGTTCGCGGAGCCGAGGTCATGGACCTCCCAGCCGGACGCCCCGGGACGGAACGCGGCGTGGCGCCGAGAGACCTCGCGATCGTCGCAGACGAGGTCGCAGGCGGGGTCGCGGTCCAGGACGACCTCGCGGTCGTCGAGCGGAAGGACCCGTCCGCCCGTTCCCGGTCCCGGCCCGAACAGGGTGAGAAACGCCACGCGACCCCCGACCGGACATTGTATTGCCGCGAGGCGGCATGCGTCGCTCACGAACGGAAAGGGGCGCCCGTACGGGCGCCCCTTCGAAGTGATCCTGCCTTCGGAAAGGCCTCAGCCTTTCGCCCGCGCCTCCAGCATCTTCTTCCGCGTGTAGGCGATGAGGCCGCCGGCGTCGATGATCGCCTGGCGGGCCGGCGGGAGCGGGACGACGTCCCACGATTTGCCGCTGGTCTTGTTGACGACCTTCTTCCCCTCGACGACGACCTCGTCACCGATCGAGGCTTCCACGCCGGGCGCCGTGATGATGTTGAGGCCGAGGTTGATCGAGTTCTGCAGGAAGATCCGCGCGACGTCGCTCGCGACGATCGTCAGCTCCCACCCCTTGAGGCAGGAGACGGCCTGCTCGCGCGAGGAGCCGCAGCCGAAGTTCTTCCCGCCGACGAGGACGGAGCCGGGCGGGACCTCCTTCGCGACGAGCTTCGCGTTGAGCGCCGGGTCGTTCGCGAACGCGTACTGCGGCGTCTCGGTGGGGAGGACGGTGGCCATGTAGCGGCCCGGGTAGATGACGTCGGTGGAGACGTCGTCCCCGACGACGAATGCGACCTTGCCCATCTTCAGCTCCCCTTCCGCGGATCGGCGAGGACGCCGGCGACGGCCGAGGCGGCCGCGACGGCGGGCGAAGCGAGGTAGACCTCCGACTTCGGGTTCCCCATCCGCCCCTTGAAGTTCCGGTTCGTGGTGGAGACGGCGACCTCGTTGTCGCCGAGCGCTCCCTCGTGGACTCCGAGGCACGGGCCGCAGCCGGCGTTCATGACGACGGCGCCGGCCTTCATGAAGTCGGCGACGTAGCCGCGGTCGAGCGCCTCCTGGAAGACGCGCCCCGAGGCGGGGAAGACGAGCATCCGGGTCCCCTTTGCGACCTTCTTCCCGCGGACGACCGCGGCCGCCGCCTCGAGGTCGTCGATCCTCCCGTTCGTGCAGGAGCCGATGACGACCTGGTGGACCTTGACGCCCGCGACCTCCGAGATCGGCTTCACGTTGTCGACCGTGTGCGGGCAGGCGATCTGCGGCTCGAGGTGCGAGACGTCGATCGTGACGACCCGCTCGTAGACGGCGTCCGGGTCGGGGACGACGAGCTCGATCGGGTCGGTGACGCCCGCCTCCTCTCGGAGGTAGCGGAGCGTCTCCTCGTCGGCCGGGACGATGCCCGACGTCGCGCCCGCCTCGACGGACATGTTGCAGACGGCGAGCCGCCCGGACGTGGACATCTTCCGCATCGTCTCGCCGTGGTACTCGAGGACGCGGAAGTTCGCGCCCTGGGCGGTGAGCTTGCCGACGAGGTGGAGGATCAGGTCCTTCGGGCCGACGTGCGGCGGGAACTCGCCCGTCACCTCGACCTTGATCGTCGGCGGCACCTCGACGTTGAGGGCGACGCCGAGCGTCCAGACGGAGGCCATCTCCGTCGCGCCGATGCCGAACGAGAACGCGCCGAGCGCGCCGTGGCTCGTCGTGTGCGAGTCGGTGCCGACGACGACCTGCCCGGGCCGCACGTAGCCGTACTCGGGGAGGATCTGGTGGCAGATGCCGCCGACGTCGCCCCGCACGTCGTGGAAGCGGGCGATGCCGTGGGCGTCGACGAACTCGCGGATCTTCTTCTGGTTCGACGCGGTCTTCGGCGACTCGGCCGGGACGCGGTGGTCGAAGATGATCGCGATCTTCGAGACGTCCCAGGGGTGCGGCGTCACGCCCGTCCCCTCGTAGATCTCGAGGAACTGGTTGATGACGAGCGCGGCGTTCTCGTGGCTCATCGCCACGTCGACGCGCGGCTCGACGACGTCCCCGGCGGTCACCTCGGGGAGGCCCGCGGCGCGTGCCAGGATCTTCTCGACGACGGTCTTGCCCATGAGGATCTCCTTAGACGGCTCCCTCGGCCTTCAGCCGCGCGACGTCCTCCGTCGCGTAGCCGATCCGGCCCAGGATCTCTGCGGTGTGCGCACCGAGGCGTGGCGGCGGGGCGTCGATCGACCCGGGGGTCTTCTCGAGCTTCGCCGTCAGGTTGAAGAGGGGGAGCGTCCCGACGCCCGGCGTCTCCACGCTCTCCAGGGTCTTCCGGTGGACGACCTGCGGCTGCTTCAGCGCGGCTTCGAGCGTCAGGATGTCTCCTGACGGGACGTCCTTCGCGTTCAGAAGGTCGACCCACTCGGACGTGGGGCGCTCGGCGAGCTTCGCCTCGAGGAGCGGCGTCAGCGCGTGGCGGTTCTTCTTCCGCGTGTCGCGCTCGGCGAAGCGCGGGTCGGCCTTCAGCTCCGGGACGCCGAGGACGTCGCAGACCGATTCCCACTGCTCCTGCTTGTTCGCCGCGATGTTGATGTGCCCGTCCTTCGTCTTGAACATCCCCGACGGGGCGGCCGTGAAGTTGTCGTTGCCGATCGCGACGGGCGGGGCGCCCCCGATGAGGAGGTTCGCGGCGACCCACCCCATGAGCGGCATGATCGAGTCGAGGAGGGCGACGTCGATCGCCTGCCCCTCGCCCGTCCGCTCGCGGTGGTAGAGAGCCGCCATGATGGCGAACGCGGCGTTCATCCCGCCGACGGTGTCGCAGACGGGGAAGCCGGCCCGGAGCGGGTGGAGCCGCTCGTCGCCGTTCACGTCCATCTCGCCCGAGAGCCCCTGGATGATCTGGTCGTAGGCGGGCTTGTCGGCGTCGGGGCCGTCCTGGCCGAAGCCGGAGATCGCGCAGTAGACGAGCCGCGGGTTGATCTCGCGGAGCGTCTCCCAGCCGACGCCGAGACGCTTCATGACGCCGGGGCGGAAGTTCTCGACGACGACGTCGGCGGTCTTCACGAGCTTCCTGAAGATCTCCTTCGCCTCGGGCTTCTTGAGGTTCAGGGTGAGCGATTTCTTGTTCGCGTTCTGCGCGAGGAAGCTCGTTCCCATCAGCTCCTTGTTGAGCTTCGGGACGTTCCCGAGCTTCCGCGCCAGGTCGCCGTCCGTCGGGTTCTCGACCTTGATCACCTCGGCCCCGAGGAGGGCGAGGTGGAGCGTCGCGAACGGGCCGGAGAGGACGTTCGTCAGGTCGAGGACGACGACGCCCTCGAGGGCCTTCCTCGTCATACCTGTGTCTCCTGCTTCCGAAGCTGCGGGACGGGACCGGTCCGGTGGGCGCGGCCGGGCATGTCGCGCCCGAAGAACGCCTCGACGTCCTTCGCGACGGCGATCAGGCCTTCGAGGTCGACGTCGGTCCGCTTCCCGTTCCGCTGGAGCGTGTGGACGAGGTCCTCGGTCGCGACGTTCCCGGCGGCGACCCTCGTGAAGGGGCAGCCGCCGAGGCCGGCGAAGGAGGATTCGAGAGAGACCGCCCCGGCGCGAAGCGCGGCGTAGACGTTCGCCATGCCGGCGCCGTAGGTGTCGTGGAGGTGGCAGGCGGCCTCGATGCGCGGGTCGAGCGCGAGGAGCTTTCCGTAGAGCCGCTCGACCTGCTCGGGGTACGCGTGGCCCGCCGTGTCGGCGAGGGCGATCGTCCGAAGGTCGGCGTCGACGTAGGCGCGGGCGATGTCGAGGACCTTCTCTTCCGGGACGTTCCCCTCGAAGCCGCAGCCGAAGGCGGACTGGACGGAGACCTGGACCTTCCGGCCCGCTTCGACGGCCTTCCTCGCCGTCGCGACGATCCGCTCCGTCGCCTCGGCCGTCCCCATGCCGGTGTTCTTCCGGCTGTGGGTCTCGGAGGCCGAGACGCCGAGGCAGACCATCTCGACGCCGCACGCGAGCGCGCGGTCGAGCCCCTTCTCGTTCAGGACGAGGCCCGAGTAGATCGCGTGCCCCTTCCGCTCCGCGCCCGGCGCCGTCAGCGCGCGGAAGAGCGCGTCGGTGTCGGCCATCTGCGGCACCTTCTCGGGGTGGACGAAGGAGCCGACCTGGACGACGTCGAGGCCCGCTTCGCAGAGCGCCGAGATCCAGCGGAGCTTCGTCTCCGTCGGGACGACCGTCTTCTCGACCTGGAGGCCGTCCCTGGGGCCGACCTCGTGGAGAACGATCCGCTGACCCGCGGTCATCGGAGCCCCTCCGGCGCGCGCGGCGGGAGGCCGTGCGCGTGGAGATCGTCCATCACGTCAGAGCGCCCGGGCGACGGCCTCGCCCATCTCGAGGGTCGTCGCCGAGCCGCCCATGTCGTACGTCCGGACCTTCCCCTCGGCGATGACCTTCGCGACGGCCGCCTCGAGCTTCGCGCCCTTCTCCGGCTCGCCGAGGAAGTCGAGCATCATCTTGGCGGCGAGGATCGTCGCGAGAGGGTTCACCTTGTACTGCCCGGCGTACTTCGGCGCCGAACCGTGGCTCGGCTCGAAGACCGCGAGCTTCTTCCCGATGTTCCCCGAGCAGCCGAAGCCGAGGCCGCCGACCATCTGGGCCGCGAGGTCCGAGATGATGTCGCCGTAGAGGTTCGGCGCGACGAGGACGTCGTAGCTCATCGGGTTCTTCAGGAGCCACATGCAGATCGCGTCGATGTTCGCGTCGTCGACGGCGATCTCCGGGAAGTCGGCCGCGACCTTCTTCGCCTCCTCGAAGAAGAGGCCGTCGGTGGCGCGGACGACGTTCGCCTTGTGGACGATCGTCACCTTCTTCCGGCCGAACTTCCGCGCGTACTCGAAGGCGGCCCTCACGATCCGCTCGGAGCCCTTGCGGGTGTTCACCTTGCAGGAGACGGCGTACTGGTCGCCCGGCAGGTCGGCGAAGTGGCCGAACGGCTTGCTGAGCGCCTTCAGCGTCGTCGCGAGGGCGTCGGGGACCGGCGAGAACTCGACGCCGGCGTAGAGGTCCTCGGTGTTCTCGCGGAAGATCGTCAGGTCGATCGTGTCCTTGAAGTTGAGCGGGTTCCCCGGGTACGCCTTGCAGGGGCGCAGGCAGACGTAGAGGTCGAACATCTGCCTCATCCGCACGATCGGCGAACGGTAGGTGAGCCCCTTGCCCTGCAGCTCGGGGACGAGCTCCTGCTCGGCCGCCTTCACGGGCTTGCTCGTTATGGCCCCGAACATCGCGGCGTCGGAGTCCTTCAGGAGGTCGATCGTGCGCTGGGGGAACGACTCCCCCTCGGTGCGCCAGAACTCCCAGCCGATGTCACCGTGCGTGTAGGCGGCGTCCAGCTTCAGGGCGTCGAGAGTGATGCGGGCGGCCTCCATGACCTCGACGCCGACACCGTCGCCGGGAAGCCATGCGATCTTGTACGCGCTCATCGGATTACGCTCCCGCGCGCGCGCCCTCGGGGGGGTGCTCGCGCAGCAGAGAGTCTATCGCCGCGGAGGCCACTTCCGGGCTTCCGGGAACGGGCTCAGGAACGCCCGTAGTCGCCCGGATCGAGGGAAAACCGGGCGCCCTCCTCGCCTTCGGCCAGGCCGAGGGCGGCCAGCAGCGCCGCGGACTCGCTCCGGAGGGCCGGGATGAAGGCCGCCGCCTCGGCGAGCGTCGCCGGAGTCATCGCGAGCACCTCCGTGCGGGTCGCGAGAGCCTCGACCCGGGCGCCTCCGAGCGTCGCCGCGCTCGACTTGAGGGTGTGGGCTGCCCTGCGAAGGGCCTCCGCGTCCGCCGCAGCGGCGGCCCGCTCCATCTCCTCCAGCCGAATCGGCGTGTCGCGGCGAAAGATCTCGAGGAGGGAGGCGAGGAAGCCCGTCTCCCCGGGTCGCTCCAGCTCCCGCAGCTTCGCCAGGGGACCCGGAAGGAGGACCGGCCGGCCGGCGGTGAGGGCCGAGGCCGGCCCGGTCGACGAGGCCGAGCGCGGAGCACGGCGGAGGGCCGCCGCGAGGTCCTCTCCCCGGACCGGCTTGGCGAGGTAGTCGTTCATCCCGGCCGCCAGGCAGCGCTCCGCGTCGCCCGTCATGGCGCTCGCCGTGAGGGCGATGATCCAGGGGCCGTCCTCGGCGGGGGCGAAGCTGCGGATGCGGCGCGCGGCCTCGAGGCCGTCCATCTCGGGCATCTGGACGTCCATCAGGACGACGTCGTAGACGTTCCTCCGGACCGACTCCAGGGCCTCGAGGCCGGTGCGGGCGACGTCGGCGCGATATCCCATCCGGGAGAGGTAGGAGAGCGCCACCTTCTGGTTGACGGCGTTGTCCTCGGCGAGAAGGACACGGAGCGGGTGAGTCGCTCCGAGCTCTTTCGGCAGGGAAGGCGAGGAGCGCCTGCGGCGCCGCGAGACGCTGTCGTCGCGGAGGCCCGCGAGGACGGAGGCCAGGGCGCGGGGCCGGACGGGCCGCGCCACGACGGCCGAGAAAGGCGCCCGCGCGCCGCCGGCCCTTCGGCCGCGGGAGGTGACGAGGACGAGCGGCAGGGCGTCGGAGTCCCGGAAGCGGCGGAGCGATTCGGCGAACCTCCGGCCGTCCACCTCGGCCATCTCCTCGTCGATGAGGCCGAGGTCGAACGGTTCCCCGGAGTCGACCCAGGCCAGCGCCTCGCGCGGCGAGGAGGTGGCGCGCGGGTGCATCCCCCAGTCCGCGAGCGTCTCGAACAGCGTGTCCCGGGAGGCCGGGCCGTCGTCCACGACGAGGACCTTCTGCCCGGCCAGCCGGTCGAGCCCGGGGACGGATGCCTCGCGAATGGGGGGGCCGACCGGGACGACGAGCGAGACGCGGAACGTCGAGCCCCGGCCGGAGCTCTCCGCCTCGATGCCCCCGCCCATCTTCTCGGCGAGACGCTTGCAGATGGCGAGGCCGAGCCCGGTCCCTCCGTACTGCCTCGTCGTCGAGGGATCGACCTGGCTGAAGCTCCGGAAGAGCCGGTCGAGGCGTTCCTTCGGGATCCCGATCCCCGAGTCGCGGACGACGATCTCCACGCGGTGGGAGCCCTCGGCCGCCGGCCGGGCCGAAGCGCGGAGGAGGACCTCGCCCGAGGCGGTGAACTTCACGGCGTTCGACAGGAGGTTCAGGAGGATCTGCCTTACCCTCGTCACGTCGCCGAGGAGGCTCGCCGGGACGGACGGGTCGACCCGGTAGGCGAGGTCGAGGCCCTTGGCCGCGGCGGAGGGGGCGACGAGGTCGAAGGAATCCTCCACGGCCTCCCGGAACGAGAACGGGCGGGCCTCCAGCTCCAGCCGATCCGACTCCATCTTGGAGAAGTCGAGGACGTCGTTCAGGAGGGCGAGCAGCGTGTCGCCGCTCGTCCGGATCGTCTCGACGTAGTCGCGCTGCTCGGGGGTGAGCGCCGTGTCGAGCAGCAGCGTCGCCATCCCGATGACCGCGTTCATCGGCGTCCGGATCTCGTGACTGATGTTCGCGAGGAACTCGGACTTCGCGCGGCTCGCCGTCTCGGCGGCGTCGCGCGCCGCGGTCAGCTCG
>CAZWRQ010000237.1:0-8007 GCA_964636395.1 uncultured Holophagales bacterium | reverse complement strand
GAAGATACCGGCGAATAGCGGATAAGTTCACGGAAATGCGACGGGGACCACTAGCACCGCGACGGGCTCGCGGAGGAAGGTCCGCGGCGCCCGGGTGACGTCGGACACGCCTCGGCGGCACGGCGCACCGTCCGTTCGCCGAGCAGGGCCGCTCTGAATTACCCTCCCGCCATCGTCCCGAACGAGGAGGTCCGGAAGATGAGGCAAAGGCTGTCTGCCCGACGTTATCGGGGCATGCGAGCGGCGTCGGAGCGCGACGGCGCGGTCCCGTTCGCCGGCGAGAGGATGCCCCGGTGAGCGGCTCGGTGCGGGCGCTCATCGACAGGCTCGGCTCACTCGTGCCGGGCTACGCGGGCTACGCCGACCGCGAGACGCGCCGGGAGTGCGACCAGGTGCTGCGGCTCGCCGTCGCCTCGCGGCTCGGCGCCGCGCGCGCCGCCCTCGACCGGAGAACGGCCGAGTGCGCCCGGACGGGCCGGCTCGACGTTCTCGAACCGCTCGACTCGCTCTCGCGCCGGGTTGGGGCGCTCGCGGACGCGCTGAGGCACGCCCCCGCGGGCTACGCGGCGCTCCTCGACGCGGCGACCGTCGACGCGGCCCAGCTGGACCGGATCTACGCGTTCGACCTCGAGGCGAGGGAGGCGGGCGAGCGGGTGTTCGACGTGGCGGAGCGCGTTCGGGCCGGTGCCGACGCCGAGGCTCTCGATCCGCTGGAAGCGGCCGTCGCGGCCGCGGAGGAGGCCCTTCGGCGCCGCGGCGAGGTCCTGCGGGAGGTGAGGTGATGCCCGACCTGGCCGACGTCCTCGAGCTCGTCGACGCGACGGGCGACCTTCTCGCCGCTCGGGTCCCGGCCGAGGGGCCCGCCGTCATCCGCTGGGGCTCGCAGCTCGTCGTCCGCGAAGGGCAGAGCGCGCTCTTCTTCCGCGACGGACGCGCGATGCAGCTCTTCGAGCCGGGGCGGCACGTCCTGACGACGCAGAACGTCGCGGGGCTGACCGGGTTCGTCGCCGGCCTCGCCTACGGCGGGGAGACCCCGTTTCGCGCCGAGGTGGTCTTCGTCGGGCGTCAGCTCTTCCGCGACCTCCGCTGGGGGACGCCCGAGCCGGTCTACATCCCCGACCCGGTCCTCCTGCAGGTCCCGGTGCGCGCGAACGGGCGTTTCGCGATCCGCGTCGCCGACCCCGCTCTCTTCGTCCCGAAGGTCGTCGGGACGCGGCCGGCCTTCCGCCAGTGCGACCTCGAGGAGTTCCTGCGCGCGCAGTACGTCGTGTCGGCCCTCACCGACGCCCTCGCCTCGCTCGGGAAGCCGTTCGTCGAGCTGCCGCGGTTCACGCGGGAGCTCGGCACCGGCGTGCGCGCGATCCTCGGTCCCGAGTTCGCCGCGCTCGGTCTCGAGCTTACGGACCTCTCCGTCAACTCGGTGACGACGACCGAGGAGATCCAGGCGACGCTGAACGGGAACGCGAAGATCGCCTCGGAGGCCTTCGCGAAGGCGAAGGGGACCCAGTACGACCTCCAGGCGCGGGCCGCCGGCGCGGAGGCGCTGAGGAAGGCCGGGACGAGCTACCGCGAGGTCGGCGCGACCGACGCCCTGAAGGAGCTCGCGGCGAATGTGGGCGAGGGGGGCGGCGGCTCGGCGCTCGACGCCGGGGTCTCGCTCGGCGCCGCGATGCTCGTTCCCCAGATGATGCAGGGGATGCTGAGGCCGGAGGCCGCGCCGGGCGGCCCGGCCGCGCGCGCGTCGGAAGAGGTCGACCCCGTCGCGCGCCTCAAGCAGCTCAGGGAGCTCCTCGACCTCGGCGCGATCACGCAGGAGGAGTACGACGCGAAGAAGGCCGAGTGGCTGAAGCGGCTCTGAGCGGCGGACGGAGGAGATGAGCGCCGGGCTGCCGCGCGTCCTCTTCCGGACGAAACGCGGGCTCTGCCCGTCGTGCGGCGTCCCGCTCGAGCTCGACGAGGACGCGCCGGAAGTGACGTGCCGCTTCTGCGGGGCGCCGGCCGTCCTCGAGAGACGCCTCCGGAGGGTCGAGCCGGAGGTCGACGGGGCGCCGCTCCGGCTCTACCTCGACGCCGCCTCGGCCGAAGCCGGAGGCGACCCGGCGGCGACGCCCTGGGTGAGGTCGAAGGGCTTCCGGCAGTCCGTCGTGACGCGGACGCTCTGCCCCGGCTGCGGCGAGGCGCTCGAGTGGAAGGACGACGCCGAACGGGTGGACTGCCCGTCCTGCGGCACGGACTGCCGTCTCGAGAGGCGCCTGCAGGCCCCCCCCCTCGACCCGGCGCGCGGCGTCCCGCGGCGGCGCACGGCGCACGAGAACGCGACGGCGGACGACGACGACCCGCGAACGGAGCAGCTCGTCTGGCGCGTCGTGAACGAGGAGGACCCCAGGCGCCGGTTCGCGCTCGCACTCCGCTTCGAGGAGTGGCTCTTCGTGAACGCGACCGCCGCGCGCCTCCTTCCCTCGCTCCTCCGAGTCCTGGGCGAAACGGAGCCGGCCCTCCAGGTGGCGATCGCCGACCTCGTCGGGAAGCTCCTCTGCGAGGGGAGCGTCGCGCTTCGCAACGCGACGCTCCGGGCGATCGAGCCGTTCGCCTTCGAGCGGGCGGTCCCTCCGACGCTCCTCTTCGCGCTCGGCCTCGGCGACGGTACCTCCCTGAAGCTCCTCCTCGACGCCGCCGAGCTCGCCCACCGGCGCGGCGACGACGACGCGGCGACGACCGCGCTCCTCGCCGTGAACTGGATCTTCCAGCGGAACTACGCGCATCACGCCGTTATGGGAGAGATCCTCCTCCACCGGATGCTCTACCTGAGCGGACCGCCGCTCGCGTTCGCGCTCCTCCTCGCGCGCCGTCGCGTCACCGGGACCGGCTTCCACTACTCCGCCGAGACGCTCCTCTCCTTCCTCGACGAGGCCGCCGTCGAGCGCCCCTCGCTCGTCCCCGAGCTCGCGCGCTGCTTCTACGTCGGGCTTCCGAAGGACGAGGGCGAGGCCCGCGCGCGGATGGCCATCTTCGCCACGCTCCGCTCGGCAGCCGCGCGATCGGCTTCGCTCCGCGAGCACCTGCTCCCGCCGGAGGAGGCGCCGAACGCCCTCTACGCGGAGATGGCGGCTCTCGTCCTCCCGCTCGCCGCGGACCCCGGGCTCGGCCCCGCGGCCGAGGTCGCGCTGAAGCGGCTCGTCGAAATCCCGCGCGAAGTCCCCGCGGCGGTCCATGCCCTCGTCTCCAAGCGGGGCCGCAGCCTCCCGGCGGAGGTGCAGCGAGCCTATCTCCACGCCGTGCCCGGCACGCCCCACCTCTCGTGGGACGACGTGGGATGCGGAGAGGTCGAGCGCGAGGAGCCCCTCGCGCCCGAGCTGGCGGCGCTCCTCGACCGCTGGAACGAGGACCTCCGCCGCGCGGCGGACGCGGTCGACGCGGCGCGTTCGTCCTTCCGCGAGCGGAAGGACGAGCTCTCGGGGCTCGACGTCCCGCTCTTCGACCAGGGCTGAGAGCCGAGGCCCGGGCCCGCCTCCGCTCGAGAAACGGACCGATCGGAAACGAGAGCGCCCGGCTTTCGCCGGGCGCTCTCGGACCTTCAGGTGGCGCGACGCCAGGCGTGGCGCCGCGCCTCACGCCGTCACTTCTTCAGCCACTCATCCAGCCAGCCGAGCACGGTGTCGTGCCACTGGAGGGAGTTCGCGGGCTTCAGGACCCAGTGGTTCTCGTCGGGGAAGATGAGGAGCTTGCTCGGGATCCCCTTGCGCTGGAGCGCGGTGAAGGTGGAGATCCCCTGCGTGTAGACGACGCGGTAGTCCTTCTGCCCGTGGATGACGAGCGTCGGGGTCTTCCAGTTCTTCACGTAGTCGATCGGGTTGTGGTGCCCGAAGCTCTTCGCCGTCCAGGGCGTGCCGCCGTTCTCCCACTCGGGGAACCAGAGCTCCTCGGTGTCGTAGTAGGCCATCCGCTCGTCGAGGTTCCCGTCGTGGACGACGAGGCACTTGAAGCGGTCGGTCTGACCGGCGATCCAGTTGATCATGTAGCCGCCGTACGAGGCGCCGAGCGCCCCGACGCGGTTCCTGTCCAGGAAGGCGTACTTGCCGAGGGCGAAGTCGAGCCCCTTCATCAGGTCCTCGTAGGGCGCGCCGCCCCAGTCGCCGTTCACGGCGTCGGTGAACGCCTGGCCGTAGCCGGTCGAGGCGTGGAAGTCGATCATCACGGCCGCGTAGCCGGCGCCGGCGTAGGCCTGCGGGTTCCAGCGGTAGTGGAAGTCGTTCCCGAAGGAGCCCTGCGGCCCGCCGTGGATCAGGAACGCGACGGGGTACTTCTTCGCCGGGTCGAAGTCGACCGGATAAACGATCCAGCCGTGGACGGTGTCCCCCTTCGCGCCCGTGAACGTGAACTGCTCGGGCTTGCCGAAGCGGGCCGCGGCGACCTTCGCGTCGTTGATCGAGGTCAGCTTCTCGTACGCGCCGCCCGCCACGGGCATCGCGAAGATCTCGGTCGGCCCGAGGAGGGAGTGACGGGTGAAGAGGACCCGGTCCTTCCCGAGCGGGGAGGCGGAGTCGACGGAGCCGTCCGCGAGGAGGAGGCGGGTCTTGCCGGTGTTCGCCTCGATCGCGAAGAGGGCCTTCTGGCCGAGGTGGTCGGCCGTCGCGTAGAGCGACTTCCCGTCGGCCGCCCAGGTCAGGCTCGACGGCGAGCGATCGTCGTTCTTCCCGGGGCCGGCGCGAAGGGTGAACGAACGGTCCTTCCCGGCCGCGAGGTCGCGGAAGACGACCTCGAAGCGATCGGCCTCGTAGCCCGCGCGGCTCATCGCCGCGTACGCCAGCGTCTTCCCGTCCGGAGAGAAGCGCGGAGTCGAATCCCAGGCCGGGTTCGTCGTGATCCGCTTCGGCGCGGCCGAACCGTCCGTCGGGACCTCCCAGAGGTCGTAGTTCGTCGACCAGGCCTCTTCGCGCCCGACGTCCTTGCAGGTGAAGACGAGCGTCTTCCCGTCGGGGCTGATCGCGGCGTCGTCGAGGCCGCCGAACGGCTTCGGCGGCGCGTCGGCGTCCATCGCCGGCATCAGGTCCTTCGCCGCCCCGGCCGCCTTGCCGTCGGCGCCGAGCGGGAGCGCGAAGACGTGGTTCCTCCGCCCGTCCTTCCAGGTGTCCCAGTGACGGACGAAGAGACGGTCGTAGAGCATGCCGCTCGCCTGGACCGTCTCCTTCTCCTCGAGCGCCTTCTTCGTCTCGGCCGGGCTCTTCCCCGGGAAGACCTCCATCGAGATCACGAGGAGCTTCCCGCCCGGCGCGACCTCCAGGTTGTCGACGTCGAGCGGCTCGCTGGAGACCTTCTCGGCCTCGCCCCCCGCGAGCGGAATGCGCCAGACCTGCTGGGAGCCGCCGCGCGTCGAGAGGAAGTAGAGGCTCTTCCCGTCGGCCGCCCAGCGGGGGCTCGAGTCGGCCGCCTCGTGCGTCGTGAGGCGACGGACGCCCTTCGACCTCACGTCGAGGAGCCAGAGGTCTGTCCGGCCGCGGTTCGCGGCGAGGTCGGTCGTCCGGAGGACGAACGCCGCCTGCGTCCCGTCGGGCGAGACCTGGACGTCGGAGATCCGGTCCATCGCGAGCATGTCGTGGATCGAGAAGGGGTGGGTGTCGGCGGCCGCGCCCGGGAGGGCGACGAGGAGCGCCGCGAGGAGGAGCGGGGTGCGGAGGAGGCGGAGCATGGCCAGATCGTAGCCCGAGACGGGGCTCGGACGGGCGCGGAAGCGCCCGGGCCGGGCCTCCCCGGCTAAGATCGGAGCGAGGAGTCCGAAGTGAAGGGAATCATCCTCGCCGGGGGATCCGGCACGCGTCTCCACCCGGTGACTCGCGGCGTCAGCAAGCAGCTCGTCCCCGTCTACGACAAGCCGATGATCTACTACCCGCTCTCGACGCTCATGCTGGCGGGGATCCGGGAGGTCCTCGTCATCACGACGCCGCACGAGCAGGAGGGGTTCCGCCGGCTGCTCGGGGACGGCGCCTGGCTCGGCCTGAAGATCGAGTACGCGGCCCAGCCGAGCCCGGACGGACTGGCTCAGGCGTTCCTGATCGGACGCGAGTTCGTCGGCGAGGGTCGGGTGGCCCTGGCGCTCGGCGACAACATCTTCTACGGGCACGGGTTCCCGGAGCTGCTCAAGAGAGCCGCCCAGAAGACGAGCGGGGCGACGGTCTTCGCTTACAGGGTCCGCGATCCCGAGCGCTACGGCGTCGTGGAGTTCGGGGCCGACGGGCGGGCGATGAGCCTCGAGGAGAAGCCGCCGAAGCCCCGGTCCTCCTACGCGGTGACGGGGCTCTACTTCTACGACAACCGGGTCCTCGACGTGGCGGCGAACCTGGAGCCGTCGCCGCGAGGAGAGCTCGAGATCACCGACGTGAACCGCGTCTTCCTCGAATGGGGCGAGCTGAACGTCGAGGTCCTCGGCCGCGGGGTCGCATGGCTCGACACCGGGACGCACGCCTCGCTCCTGCAGGCCTCGAACTTCATGCAGGCGATCGAGGAGCGGCAGGGGCTCAAGGTGGCATGCCTCGAGGAGGTGGCCTACCGGATGGGCTACATCGGGGAGGAGGGAGTCCGCGAGGCCGCCCGCGCGATGAAGGGGAACGAGTACGGGCAGTACCTGCTCCGGCTCCTGGAGGAGGAGGCGGAGGCGGGCGAGCGGACGGCGAGGTGACCGTGGGCGGCCCTTTCACGGAGCGGGACCTCGCGACGCTGGCCCGGGCCGGGATCGACCCGGCCGAGGCCGGCCGGCAGGTCGAGCTGTTGACGAACCCTCCCGCGCCGGCCGTGCTCGTCCGCCCCTGCACGCGCGGGGACGGGATCGAGCGGATCTCCGAGGAGCGGCATCGGGACCTCCTCGCTCTCTTCGACGAGGCCGAGAAGGCCGGACGGCTCTCGAAGCTCGTCCCGGCCTCCGGCGCGGCGACGCGGATGTTTCAGTCGCTCCGGAGAGCGCTCGACGAGCCCGAGACGACGTTCGAGGAGTGGGTCGCTCGCGCCGAACGGGGCGAAGCGACGGCCGTGGAGGTCGTCCGGTTCGTGGAAGGGCTCGGTGAGCTGCCGTTCGCGGCAGAGCTGCGCGCCGTCGCGGGGGAGGCGGCCTTCTCGGATCCGCGACGGCACCTCGTCGACCTGCTCGAAGCGCTCCTCCTCCCGTCCGGGCTCGGCCTCGCCTCGCGGCCGAAGGGCCTCGTTCCGTTCCACGCAGAGGAAGAGGGGGCGAGGACCCCGTTCGAGGAGCACCTCGTCGAGGCGGCGCTGACCGTCCGCTCGGCCTCGAGCCGGACCCCGGTCCACTTCACCGTCGCCGACGAGGCGCGGGCCGACTTCGAGGCGCTCCTCGAAAGACACAGGCCGGACCTCGAACGCCGGCTCCACGCCCGCCTCGACGTCTCCTTCTCGGTCCAGGAACGTGCGACCGACACGCTCGCCGTCGCGCCCGACGGCAGCCCCTTCCGGACGGCGGAGGGAGAGCTGCTCCTCCGCCCGGGCGGGCACGGCGCGCTCCTCCGGAATCTCGCCGCTCTCGGCGGGGACGTCGTCTTCGTGAAGAACATCGACAACGTCGTTCCCGACTCGCGGAAAGGCCCGACGCTCCTCTGGAAGAAGCTCCTCGCGGGGAGGCTTCTGGAGGTGGAACGGAGGGTCCGGAGCCTCGTCTCGCTCCTCGACGCGGGAGCGCCCGGCGCGGCCGACGAAGCGCTCTCCTACCTTCGCGAGACGTTCGGCGAGGCGACGGCCGAGGCCGATACGCTCCCGGACGACGAACGTCGGAGGTGGGCGCGCGCCCGCTTCGCGCGTCCCCTGCGCGTCTGCGGCGTCGTGAGGAACGAGGGGGAGCCCGGAGGAGGACCGTTCTGGGTGAGGGGCCGCGACGGGAGGCTCGCCCGGCAGATCGTCGAGAGCGCCGAGGTCGACCTTTCCGACCCGGCGCAGAAGGCGCTCTGGAGCTCCGGGACGCACTTCAACCCTGTCGACCTGGTCCTTTCCCTTCGCGACGGCTCGGGG
>CAZWRQ010000236.1:0-8100 GCA_964636395.1 uncultured Holophagales bacterium | reverse complement strand
CGCGCGGCGGGAGGCCCGTCAGGCGCGTGCCGAGGAAGAGGACGGAGCGGGCGAGGGGCGAGGAGTGGTCGATCTCGGCCGGGAGCGGCTCCCGCCCCAGGTTCCGGCGGATCGCCGTCCGGACGGCCTCGCCCGCCAGCCGTTTCCGTCGCCGTGTCGTCCGGATCCGCGGGCTCGCGAGGAGGAAATAGGCGAGCGGCCCGACTCCCGGGAGGAAAAGGATGAAGAAGATCCAGGCGAGCGTCGAGGTGACGCCGAGATGGCGCGTCACCGCGTGGACGAGCGCGAGCACGTCGGCCACGACGACGAGAAGGGCGAGGATCTGGGTCAGGCTCACGGCGCGGCGTCCCGGGTCATCTTAGGCCGCTGCACGTCCCCGGGGCGGCGAGGTAATCTCGCGGGAGCTCGACAGGGCGGCCGCGCGCCGCGGGAGTACGTCGTTGACCCTCACACGGACGTTCCGGGTCTCGGGCCTCGTGTTCCTCGCCGGGGTTCTCCTCACGGTCCTCGGCGGCGACGCCGGGATCGCCGAGGCGATGCGCGTCGTCGGAATCCTCCTCCTCGTCGTCGCGACCCCGGTCTTCGGCGTCAGCCTCCTCCGACACCTGCTGCGCGGCCTTCTCTGGCGCGTCGGGAGCCGGCTCTTCGTCTCGTATCTCCTGATCGGCGTCCTTCCGCTCCTCCTCGTGGCCGGGCTCGCCGCGGCCGCGCTCTTCATCCTCGCCGGCCAGTCTGGCGCCCGGCGCGCCGAGGCGCGCCTGATCGCGCGGCTCGACGCGCTGGAGGCGAAGGCCTCCGAGTTCGCCACCCGCGAGAAGGCGCGCCGGCCCGAGCTCGCCGGCGGCAGCGGCGCGTTCGACGGATGGGCGCTCCTGCCGGCCACGAGCGCTCCCGAAGGGGACGGTCCGCTCGGGACCGCCCTCGACGAGGTCTCCGTCCCGGAGGGCGGGCTGCGCGCGCTCCTCCGGAGAGGCGACCGCTCCTTCTTCGCCGTCGGCCGCCGGACGAAGGGAGGGACTCTCTTCTTCTACCGGACGGCGGACGCCACCCTCGAGGACGAGCTCTCTCGCGAGGCAGGGCTGAACGTCCGTTTCGGACTCGGGAAGACCGAGGCCACGGGCGAGGCGGGCGACACGCAGGCCGAGAGCCGGCAGGGGGGGCTGACGATCGACTCGCCGGGCCAGCGGACGCGCGTCGCCTCCGTCAACCGGGAGGAGCGGAAGGCGCAGGGAGCCAGGCCTCCGGGCCCGGGCGACGACGGCTGGGTCGTCTGGTTCCTCGCGCTCGACCTTCCCGTCCTCGACGCCGCGAACGGCCTCCGGCTGAAGGACGAAGGAGGCGCGCTCCTCCTCCGGACCTCCTTCACCGCCGAGTTCCGGGCCCTCTTCGGCGAGGCGAAGCTCTCGGACTCCGGCGCGGCGTCCGGGACGATAGCGCTCGCACTTCTCAAAGGTCTCGCCACGGCGACGCTCGTCGTCTACCTCGTCGCGTTCGGCGTGGCGGCCCTCCTCGTCGCGCGCATCGCCCGCGCCGCGCGCCGCCTCTCCCACGGCTTCGCAGAGATCGAGAAGGGGAACTTCGGCGTCCGGGAGAGGCTGCGCGGCCGGGACCAGCTCGCGGAGCTCGTCTCCGGCTTCAACGAGATGGCCGGCCACCTCGAGGCGAGCGTCGCCGCGCGCGCCGAGGCCGAGGCCCTCGGCCGCGAGCTCGCCCTCGCGCGTGACCTGCAGCGCCGGCTCCTCCCCGCGCCCGACTTCGCCTTCCCCGGCGTCGAGCTCGCCGCCGACTTCCGGCCCGCCGCCGCGATCGGGGGCGACTTCTACCACTTCCTCGGAGAAGGGGAGAGAGAGCTGACGGTCGTCATCGCCGACGTCGCCGGGCACGGCCTCCCGGCCGGCATCGTCATGGCCTCCGCCCTCGCGAGCCTCACCGCCCTCTCCCGCGGCGGGACCGACACCCCGACGCTCCTCGGACTCCTCGACGACGAGGTGAGGCGGACGACGGAGCAGAGGGCCTTCGTCACCCTCGCCCACGTCCGGTTCGACCTCGCCGCCCGGAGGGCCGAGTTCACGAACGCGGGGCACCTCTACCCGTACCGCGTCGCGCCGCGGGGCTCGGTTTCCTGTGTGGAGAACCCCGCGAAACCCCTCGGCGCGGGACGCCCGGTCGAGCGGGTCACCGTCACCGTCCCGCTCGTCGACGACGAGGTCTGGGTCTTCCTCTCCGACGGCGTCGTCGAGGCGATGTCGTCCGACGGAAGCGAGGCCTTCGGCTTCGACCGGCTCGAGGCGACGCTCTCCGCCTGCGGCGGGAAGAGCGCCCGCGAGGCCCTCGAGGCCGTCCTCGCCGCGTGGCGGGCGCACACCGGAGGCGACGACCCCGAAGACGACCGGACCGTCGTCGTCGTGAAGGTGCTGCGCCCCGTCGGGCCGGCCGGCAATGCCGGTGCGGTATAGTCCTTCGCGGCGATGAACGCGATGCGCACGCCTCCTTCCGCCGGCCGCCGCCGCCCGAGGGGGCGCCTCCTGGCCATCGCCGTGGCGGCCCTCCTCGCGGCCGCTCCGTCCCTCGCAACGGTCTGGTCCCGCGCGAACGTCCAGGTCAAGATCCCGAAGGGCGGCAGCGCAGCGATCGAGGATGCCTCTTACTCCGGGCGGGACTGGGGTGTCGTCCTCACCGCCCTCGAGGTGCGCGAGGAGGGACGACCCGAGGCGGGAACGGTCAACGTCGTCTGGACGTTCCGCTACACGAACACGGACAAGGAGCCTCACTTCGCGACGGTCAACGTCCGCTGCCTCGACTCGAGGAGGACCGAGCGATCCCGGTTCTCCGCGCGGCTCGTCTTCCAGGCCGATACGCGCACGGAGGAGAAGCTCGAGGTCCGGGTGAAGCATGAAGAGGCCGCCTGGAGCGCCTCGACGATCGGACGGATCGTCGTCGATTTCCTCTCCGGCCCGAACGGCTGAGCCGGCCGGGCAGCGGCGCTCGCCACGCGGCTCCGACCGTTCCCTCGGAGGCCCGCTATCCCAGCATTCTCCGCGCCACCTCTCGGAGCGTCGCGTTCTCGAGGGAGACCGAGACCTGGCGCGCGAGGATCAGGAGCGCTCGCGCCTCGGCGTTGCGCTCGAGCGGCGCCTGGCAGACGAGGATGAGCGAGACGTTCCCGAGGACGAGGAGCGGTATGGCGAGGACGGGCACGACTCCGGGGCCCTCCGCAGGCACCGGGACGAGCCCCCTGAGCGGCGTCAGGCCGACGAGGCCGGTATAGGCCCGACCGTCCTTGACGATGAGGTCGAAGAGCGGGCTCTCCCCGGCGAACCAGACGGTCTTGGGCTCCTCGTCGCTCGTCGCTCCGCAGGCGACTCCTTTGCCGAACTGCCCGAGGAGACGGAAGGCGTCGCGGTCGCGCATGACGAGCCCACCGTCGGAGTAGAGCTCGCTCGCGTAGCGGAGGAGGACGAGCCCCATCTCGCCCCGGTCCTGCGCCGCGAAAAGCTCCTCCGTGAGGGAGAGGAAGCTGATCGCGGACTTGAGCTTCTCCGCTTCCGCCGGGTCGGCAGCGGGGACGGCGGCAGGGTCGAACCAGCGATAGAGCGGCGCGTCCTCGTCCAACGCGGCGCGCGGCGGCGCATCCTTCCGGGGCACGGGAAGGAGGGGCGCGCGTGGCGCCTCGTCATCCGGTCCGACGGAGCCGCTCTCGGCGAGCGACCTCCGGATCCGGTCGGCCTCGCGGTTCCGCTTGTCCTGGAGGAGACTGGCCTCGAGGAGGATGTGGCGGGGCTCGACCCCCTCGTCGAGGACGAGGTCCCAGGTGTCGTCGGGTACGCCGCGCCCGAGCGAGACGAGACCGATCCGGAAGACGAACTGGGCGTCCTCCCAGGTCATCATCCGCTCGATCGACTCGGTCATCTGCTCGGTGACCTCTTCCTCCACCCGTCGGCGCGTCGTCGCTCCGAGCTCGACGAGCGCGTCCCCGAGCCGCATCCCGGGATAGCGTGCTCGGTAGGCGAGGGCCTCATCGAGGCGGGCCGGCTCGACGCTCCTCTTCGAGAGGAGGCGGTCGCCGAGCGTCTGATGGGCGTCCGAGGCGTGGGCCTGGACGATCTGCCCGTTCCGGAAGACGACGACTCCCGAGACCGAGTCGGAGCGATTCAGGAAGAGCGCGCCGCTCTTGCCGCTCACCTGGAGGACCTGGAGGATGTCCGTGAGAGGAAAGTCCTCGAGGCGCCCTTCCAGGCTCGTCGTCTTGTCCAGCGCGGGAGAAAGGTCGGCCACGGTCACGTCTTCAGAAGGTCCATGAATCTCTGGACCGTCTTCAGCTTCCTTTCGACGGCTACGAAGGCCTGGGAGGAGACCATCGCGAGCGCGGCCTGCTCGCCGAGGAGGTCGAAGAGCTCTCGGTCGAGCTGCGAGAAGCTCGCCTTGTGGGAGAGGAGGGCGTAAATCGTCAGCGCCCCGACGAGGCGGCTGCGGAAGTAGAGGGGCGCGCAGCAGATCGCGACGGCCTCCGGGCCGTCGGCCTGTCCGGATTCCTCGAGGAAGACGGTCCTCCGGAGTCGGATCGCCTCCTTCTCGACGAGCTGGTCGAGGCTGGTCTGGCGCGGCCCGGCGGGCGGAAGGTCTCCTTCCCGCGCCACGACCGCGAAGTCTCCCTTCGCTTCGTCGGCGAGGTAGAGGACGAACTCCTCGGCCCCGATGAGGTTCACGGCGATCTCGACGATGGTCCGGACGACCGCGTCGGGGTCCGGCGAGGAATGGAGCTGGAACGTCGCCGCGTAGAGGTTCGTCAGGCTCGTCGAATGGTCCTCGAGGTCGACGTATCGTTGCGCGAAGTCCCGGTTCTCGGCTTCGAGCTCCTCGGCCTTCCTCTCGAGACGCTCCCGGTCCCGCACCGTCGCGGCGTACGTCGACGTCAGCAGCGATTCGGCGCTCGCGAGGTCCGTCCGCAGGTCGTCGAGCCGCGACCGGAGCTGCTCGTGGAGCGTGACGACGTCCTTCTCGATCCCCCGGCTCCGCTCCGCCAGCGAACGGAAGAGCGCCCGCAGGGCGTCGGGGCCGTCGGCTTTCGGCTCCGTCATCGACGGACTCCTCCCTCTCCCGGCTCCACGCCCGCCAGCTGGGCGAGCCCGGCGGCGATCGTCTCGACGTCCCAGACGGCGCTCGCCAGCCCCGCCTCGACGATCGCGCGGGGCATCCCGTAGACCGCGCAGCTCGACTCCGCCTCCGCGAGGAGCTTCCCGCCGCGGGCGGCGATCTCGCGCGCCCCTTCCCGTCCGTCGCTTCCCATGCCCGTCAGGACGACCCCGACGGCCCCGGCGCCGAAGGTCTCCGCGGCCGAGGAGAAGAGGACGTCGACGGACGGGACATGGGAGCCGCCTGAGGGCTCCGAGGCCAGCGCGAGGCGTGGACCTTGCGCCCCGCGTTCGAAGACGAGGTGCCGGCCCGCCGGCGCGATGAAAGCGCGGCCAGCCTGGAAGGCCTCCCCTCCCCGGGCTTCCCGGACCTCGAGACGGGACGTCTGGTTCAACCTCTCGGCGAACGCCGAGGTGAATCCCACCGGCATATGTTGAACGATCGCGATCGGAAACGGAAACCGGGACGGCAGACGATCGAGGACGACCTGGATCGCGGCCGGCCCACCGGTGGATGCCCCGATGCAGATCGCCTCGACGCGGCCCGAGAACGGGCTCTCCGCCACCGGACTCGAAGGGGCTGAAGGCGCGAGGACCGGAAGCGCCGTCGTCCCGGTCGCCGGCGACGGCGCCACGGCGCTCCCCAGGCTCGCGCGGACCTTGCGGACGACCTCGTCGCCCATGAGCTGGAAGTCCATCGACCGGAACCGCCCCTTGTCGACGAACTCGAAGGCCCCGAGCTCGAGCGCCTCCATGACGATCTCCGGCCCGTTGCTCGCGGCCGACGCGAGGACGACGACCGGGAGGGAGGGCCAGCGCCGCTTCATCTCGCGCAAGGCCGAGAGACCGTCCATTCCGGGCATCTGGATGTCGAGCGTGACGACGTCGGGCGCCAGGACCGCGCACATCCTCACGGCCTCGAGCCCGTCCCCCGCCTCGCCGGCGACGACGAGCCCGGCGCGCGCCTCGAGGACGCGGCGCAGGGCCTTCCTCACGAAGGTCGAGTCGTCGACGACGAGAACGCGCACGGCGGACGTCACGTCCCCTCCTTGACGTAGTAGATGAAATCGGGGGCGCGTTCCGGGCGGAAGAGCCGCGTCTTCCCGAGGAGCGACTCGGAATGGCCCAGGAAGAGCGGCGAGGCCGGCTTCAGCGCCCGGTGGAAATGGGTGCAGGCCCGCTGCATCGTCGCTTCGTTGAAGTAGATCATCACGTTCCGGCAGAAGACGGCGTCGAAGTGCCGTTCCGGGAACGCGGCCGGGAGCTCCATGATGTTCAGGACCCGGAAGTGCACCGGTCCCCGGAGCCAGGTCTTGACCCGGAGCCTCCCGTCGCTCGGCGTCGGCGAGAAGTACTTCGCCTTCGCCTCGGCCGGAGTCGCGCGGAACGAAAGCCCCTCGTACTCCGCCTGCTCCGCCTGCCGGATCCGGGTCGCGTTCAGATCGACGGCGTGGATCTCGACCGGACGCCCGAAGCAGCGGAACTGCTGCTCGTACTGGACGATCGCGAGCGAATAGGCCTCCTCGCCCGAGGAGCAGCCGGCGGACAGGACACGGACCGGCTCGCTCGTCGGTCTCCCCTGGACCAGGCGCGGCAGGACCTCCGCGAAGTACCAGTCGAGCTGGTAGCGCTCGCGGAAGAAGTAGGTCTCGTTGTTCGTGAGCGCCTCTGCCAGGAAGCGGAGCTCCTCGGACGGGTCGGACGAGAGGACGAGGAAACGGTAGTACTCGAGAAAGGAGGACATCGCCCTCGCCTCGAGCCTCTCTTTCAGCCGGTAGCGGACGCGATCGCGCTGGGCCTCGAACACGTCGAGCCCGAACCTCTCGCGCACGAAGCCGGAGAGGAGCCGACACTCCTCGTCCGTCATCGCCGGGATGCCGGTCGTCCGGTGCGCGAAGGGGACGGACTCGCCGTCCATTCGGGCTCCTCAGCCCCCCAGCTTCTCGAGGGCGCTTCGCGCCGTGCGGACGACGACCTCCTCGGGATCCGCGGTCAGCTTCCGGAGCATCCCGACGGCCTCGGCCGACCCGAGCTCCCCCAGGGCCCAGGCCGCGGTGTTGCGGAGCGACCAGTCCTCCGCCCGCGCGAGCCTGAGGAACGTCGCGAGCCGCCCCTCGCGGTGGTTCTTGGCGAGGGCGGCCGCCGCGGCCCTGCGCCGCTCCCGGTCCCTCCCCTTCAGCTCGGTATCGAGGAAGCGGACGGCCGCCGGGGTCCCGATCGCGCCGAGCGCCTCGATGACGGCGACCTTCTCGAGCGGCGCGGCGGCCTCGAAGAAGTCGACGAGGCCGGGGACCGCCGCCCGATACCGGAGCCGGCCGAGCGCCCGGACGACGTAATAGGCGCATTCCCGGTCGCTCCCGAGACGGGCCTGCAGGGCCTCTCCGACCGCCGCCGCGTTCTCGGGATGGGCGAGGCACTCGATGACGAGGGTCCGGATGGCGGGCTCGGGATGGTCGAGGAGCGGCCTCAGCGCCGCCGTGACCTCGGGGCCCGTCACGTCGCTGAGCGCTCGAAGGAGGCTGCGAAGGACCTCGTTCGGAGCGCCGGGGATCCGCGCGAGCCAGCGCGAGACGAACGGCTCGCGCGGGAGGCGACGCGAGACCTCGACGTAGCCGAGGAGCTCCTCGCCGGGCTCCGACGTCTCGAGGAGCCGGCCCAGGAGCTCGACGTCCGCCGCGAGGGCGATGTAGGGAAGCGATTCCAACGCGCGCGCGCGGACCGTCTCGCACTCGTGGAAGAGGAGCGGGAGGACCTTCCCGAACGTCCCGGCGGGTCGTCGCCGCGCGAGGGCCCGCACGGAGCTCGCGAGGACCCCGGCGTCGGGGTCTTCCAGCGCCGCCGTGACGAGCTCGTCCGCCCATGGCTCCGGCCGAAGGCCGAGGACCCGCACGGCCGCAGCGCGGACCTCGGCCCTCGGGTGGGACGCCGCCGCCCGGAGAATCGCCTCGACGCCCGCCCCCCCGGGGAG
>CAZWRQ010000235.1:0-8107 GCA_964636395.1 uncultured Holophagales bacterium | reverse complement strand
CGCGGGCGGAGGCCTCCATGAAGTACGCACCTCTCGCGGCCGTCGCGACGGCCGCCTGGCTTCTGCTTTCGAACCCGGCCGTCGCGTCGGGAACCGCCTACCGGAGCGTCCTCTACCCGGTCGCGGGGAACGAGGGGTCCTCCGGCGACCGCGAGGCGGGGGCGAACGGGGCGTTCTGGATTCCCTCCTCCGCCTACGACAACCCGACCGGAGGCTGGAAACCGATCGTCCAACGGCTCGATCCGGCGGGTGGCGTCGCGAAGTGGGAGCTCGACCCGGTGGCCCGGTCGTTCTTCCCGGTGGCCGTGCGCTGGCACACTGCGGGCGGCCGGGCGATCGTCCTCGTTCCGCTCGGGGCGGAGCAGAAAGCCATCGTCTACACGCTCGATCCGGCGACCGGCGGCGCGATGCGGACAGAGATCCCGTTCCTCGCGCGGTCCCTTCGCCTCGACCCGCAGGACGGCGCGCCCTGGCTCGTCGGGAGGGACACGGTCGCCCGGCTTTCCGGCGGGATGCTTCAGACCTGGACGATCCCCGGCGTCGTCGAGGCCGCGGGACGGTTCGACGCCGGCGGCCGGCTCTGGCTCGCGACCGAGGGGGGCGTCCTCCTCTCGATGACGAGAGACGGCGCCCTGGCGAGCTGGGGTCCCGGCTCGTCTCCCGGATCGCTCCTCACCGTCGACGAAGGCGGCACCGAGCTCTGGGGCGTCGACGGGGCGCGGGACCGCCTCGTCCGCTTCCGTCCGTCGACGGGCGAACGCACCGTCTGGCCCCAGGTCCGACCGGTCTCGAACTGGGCCGGGCTGGCGGTTTCCGCAGGCACCGTCGCCCTCGCCTCGTCGTACGGTCCGCACGTCCTTTCGGGGGCCGTCGCGGACCTCGAGGGCGGAGCGACCGTCGTGGCGACCTCCGCCCCCGCGGACGCCGGGGCACCGGCGAGCACGCCCGCGCCCGCCGTCGCCGCGACGACGACCCGCTCGGACTCGACGGCGACGTCCACGGCGCGGACGCTCCACGCGCCGCTCGACGCCGGCCGAGCGCTCTTCACGACGAGCGGCGAGGCGTACCGCGCCCTCCTCTGGGCCGGCGCCGGCACGTTCCTCGTCGCCACGGACGGGGTCGAGCTCTGGACGCCGCTCGCGGCCGGCGCGCCGTTCTCGACGCGCCAGGTCCTCCCGGTCGCCGTCGAGGTGCGGCCGGACGACCCGACCCGGAACTTCTTCACGGAGGTGACGGTGGCGAACCTCGACGCGGAGCGGGACGTCCTCCTCACGCTGACCACGTCGACCGCGGTCCACGCGCTCGCGATCGACCTCCCCGCCGGGACGACCCGCGTCTTCGCGAACGTCGTCCAGGCGTTCCGCGACCTCGGCGGAGCCTCTCTCCCGCCGGGCGAGACCGTGGCGGGGACGCTCACCGCCGAGTTCCGGAACGGTTCCGGCAGCCTCTCGGCCCGCGTCTTCACCCGATTCCCCGACGGTTCGACGACCGGCCTCGGATTCACCTCCCTCGACGCGGCGCGCGAGGCGCGCGTCTTCCGGAAGGCGCTGAACGGCCTCAAGAACACCGCGGGGTTCCGGACGAACGTGGCCGTCGCGAACCTCTGCGGCCTCGAGGAATCCTGCCCCACGCTCGACCTCTCGGCCGACTTTTTCGACGACGCAACCGGGGCCGCGGTGGGCACGACGACGTTCCAGGTGCCGCCCGGGCAGTGGAAGCAGGTCGACGCGCCGCTCGCCGGCTTCGCCGGCGCCACGGGCGAGACGTTCTCCGTCGTCTTCGTCCCGTTCTCGGTCGGAGCCACCGCCTACGACGCCTACGCCACGGTCGTCTCGAACGCAAACCAGGACGCCGCCTTCGTCCGGGCCACGCCGTCGGAGCGCGCCTCGAACCTGACGCTGCCGGTGATCACCGACGCGGGAGGGATCGACACGCGGTTCACGTCCGAGCTCGCGCTGACGAACACGACCGGAGCTCCCGCGATCGCCGACGTGACGTTCACCTCCGCGAAATCCGGGAACGTCGTCTCCGAGACGCTCGACCTCGCCGCCGGCCTGGGCGTCCTCTGGCCGAACGCCGTCGACCACTTCCGGGCGCTCTCCCCCACCGCCGTCGCCGCAGACGACTACGGTCCGGTGCGGATCGCCTTCCGCGACTTCGCGAGCGGCTTCGCCTCCGTCCGGACCACCGCCTCGAACGGGACCGGCCTCGGGTTCACGGCGATCGACCCGTTCGTCGAGCGGGCGAAGCGGACGAAGCGGATCGTCGGCCTCGTCGAGAGCGCCCGGTTCCGGACGAACCTCGCCATCGTCCACGCCGGCGCGACGGGGACCGACCCGTCGGCGCAGATCACCCTGCGCGTCACCGTCCGCGACGCCGCGGGGATCGTCGTCGGCGCCCCGCTCGAGCGAACGCTCGGCCCGGGCCAGCTCCACCAGTGGACGAAGGTGCTGTCCGACTCCCTCGGGCGGACGGGCGAGGGCTTCACGGCCACGATCGAGCGGATCGACGGGTTCGACCCGTTCGACGCCTACGTCACCGTCATCGACAACGCCTCGACCGACCCGGTCTTCGTGAGGGCGGAGTAGGGCGCCGGCCTACGGCAGCCGCAGGAGCGTCGCGACCCTCCCGCCGTCGGCGCGGAAGCTCGCCGTCTCGAAACCCTTCTTCCGCATCGCGTCGACGAGCGGCGCGGGGAGGAAGCTCGAGAGGAGGAGGAGCTCGCCTCCTTTCGGAAGCGCCGCGGCGGCCCCCTGGACGGCGCCGAGGGGATGGTCCCCCTTCGCGAGGATCTCGTCCGCGTCGATCGTCGCGGCGACTCTCGACTCGTCGTGCCAGGCGGGCGGCGCCTCGAGCACCTCGCCCGCGGCCGCGGCCTCCGCGGCGGTCGGCTCCCCCGGGAGGCCCGCCGCCTGCCGGAGCGTCCCGACGAGCGTCCGCACCTCGACGCCGCCGACCCGCGCCGCCTGGGCGAGCGTCGCGACGCGCGCGACGGTCTTCCGGAGGATCGGGTTTTTCAGCTTCGCGAAGGCCGGGGCAATAGCGACGAGCGTCGCCTCCAGCTCCGGCCAGGCCTCGAGGAGCTCCCCCACCTTCGTTTCCGGGGTGATCGAAAGACCGCTCACGCCGTAACCGCCGTCTCGTACTGGAGGAGCCGCCGCTCGCCGCGGAGCGCGCGGATCCGGGTCGCGTCCTGCGTGACCTCGAGACATCCCGCGTAGACACCCTTCGCGTCGCGGACCGCGAAGTAGCGGACGTGGACGAAGCGTCCGTGGAGCTCGAGCCAGAACTCGGCGACGCTCTGCGTCCCCGCGCGGAAGTCGTCGAGGATTCGCTCGACGACGTCGACGCTCTTCGGCGGGTGGCAGTGCTGCACCTTCCGGCCGAGGATCGCGCGCGTCCGCGAGAAGACCCGGTCGGGCCCCTCGCTGAAGAAGGCGACGCGGTCGTCGGCGTCGACGAACGTCAGGTCGACCGGGAGCGCCTCGAAGATCCCCTGGAGCTGCTCGAGCGTCAGGTGCCCGGACGGCAGGGCGACCGCCTTCCCGGCCGGGAGCGACAGCGCGTCCGACGGGAAGCTCGGCAGCGGCGGGAGCCATCCCTCGCCCGGCGGGACGAGACACCAGCCGACGCGCGGCGACTCGGCGTGGACGAGCCCCCACTCGTCGGCCGAGAGCGTCCCGAGGGAGAGCGGGAGGAGGACGAGCTCCTCCTTCGAGACCATCTCCGCGAGCGCCGCCGCCGCCGGCTCCCCAACCGTCTCGACGACGAGCCGCCACTCCTCCGCCGAGGCCTCCTCGACCGAGAGCGCCTCCGCGAGCGCCTTCAGGAGGCCGCGCGCCTCGTCGTCCTTCGCCCACATCACCTTCGAAGGGCCGACGATCCCGTGCTTCTCGAGGAACGGGAAGAGGAGCTCCTCCTTCCTCCGGTAGTGCCTCTCCACGTCGAAGAGCTCGTTCGCCGCGGCCCGCGCCCGGTCGCGCGCATCCGCCGCCCCGTTCCCGGCGAGCGCGGCGAGCGACTCGCGGAGCCTCGCGACGGCCGCGAGGATCGCCTCGTTCTCCCGCCGGAACGTGTCGACCGGGTGGCCAGGGGGAATGTCTCCGACGGCGGATGCCGGCACGACGAACTCGCGGAGGACCTGCGAGTGGAGGTCGCACATCGCGCGGACCTCCTCGACCGGCATCCCGTCGGCGATGAGCGACTGCTCCATCGCGGCGATCTCCGTCGCGTCGGTCTCCCGGACGATCTCGCGCAGCTGGCCCCGCACTTCGTCGGGCGCCGCCCCGGCATGCAGGTGCCGGATGATCCCCTTCAGCTCTTCGATCCGCTTCTCGCGGTTGTTGATCAGCTCGCTCATCGGGTCCTCCCGTTCACGCGAGGGAGGATGGCGTTCGACGGCGAAGGGGCGTTATGACGCCCGTCAGGAGATTCGAGATGTCGTCGCAGAACGAGGAGCGAGGCTCGAGGGCTGAAGCGGGAGTACCGCGTGCCGAACGCGCTCGACAGCGCGTCGCACTGTCCCGGCAGCGCCTCAGCCGACGAGCGCCCGGAGTCGCGCCACGTCCGGGATCAGGAACCCTTCGTCCCTCGTGACGACGATCCCCTCCTTGCCCCAGCGGCTCATCGTTCGGATTGCCGTTTCGACCGTCGTTCCGGCGAGGTCCGCGATCTCCTGCCGCGTCAGCGTGAGCAGGATCGTCGCCTTCTCACCCTCGACTTTCCCTGAGGAGGCGACGAGGTCGAGCAGGGCCTGGGCAATGCGCGTTTCGACCTGCCCGGTCATCTCGGAGACCCGCTGCCCGAGCTGCACCTGCCTTCGCATCATCATCTGGAGGAGCTGGCGGAGGATCTCCGGGTGCCGGTCCGAGAGGGCGAAGAACTCCCTCTCGGGGACGTGGACGATCGTGGAGGGCTCGACGGCGACCGCGGTGCCCGGGTAGGGCCGCCCTTCCCATGCCGCGACGATGCCGACCGGGCTTCCGGCGCCGACCACCCGGAGAATCACGCTCCGGGTCGGGGTCGCCTTGACGATCTTCACCGTGCCGAGGGCGACGAAGGACATCTCCTTCGCCCGCGTCCCCTCCACGAAGACCGTATCCCCCCGCTCGCAGACCTGGAGCCGGCACACGTGCGCGAGCGCCTTCGCCTCCGCCGGGTTCAGGCACCGGAACAGGGAGATCCGTTCGAGAAGTGCGGTCGTCACGATGCGTGGACCGCGAGGATACCAGCCGGCCCGCGGTCTCCCGCGCCGGCCCGGGCGGGTAACATCCCTCCCCCTTGAAGGACGTCTCCCGCTTCCTCTCCTATTTCTCCCGCCGGCCCGGGGCCTACGCCGCCGGCTTCGGGACGATGACGCTCTCCGCGGCCCTCTTCCTCGCGATGCCGCGGATCGTCCGGCACGTCCTCGAATCGCTCGAGACGGACCCCTCGCCGCGCCGGATCGCCCTCGCCTGCGGGGCGATTCTCCTCCTCGGCGCCTCCGACGCCGTCCTCTTCTTCTTCACCCGCCGCATCCTCATCGGCGCTTCGCGCGACATCGAGTTCGAGATGCGGGAGGACCTCTTCGCCCACCTCCTCCGGCTCCCGCCGCGGTGGCACCGGAAGAGCCGCGTCGGCGACGTCATGAGCCGCGCCGTGAACGACCTCTCCGCCGTCCGGATGCTGATCGGCCCAGGAATCATGCAGGCGGCGAACACGCTCGTCGTCGGCACGATCGCGCTGACGCTCATGGTCCTCTCCTCCCCGTCGCTCACGCTCGTCGCCCTCGCCGTCCTCCCGTTCGTCGTCGTCGCCACGCAGGGGATGGGAAAGGTCACCCACCGGCGCTTCACGGCGATCCAGGAGTTCTTCAGCGAGATCTCCGCGAGCGCCCAGGAGAACTTCAGCGGGGCCCGCCTCGTGCGGGCGTTCGCCCGGGAGACGACCGAGGAGGCGCGCTTCGACGCGAAGAACCGCGAGCTGCGCCGCCGGAACCTCCGCCTCGCAAGGCTCAACGCCCTCTACTTCCCTCTCCTGCAGGCGCTCGTCGGAAGCGGCTTCGCCGTCATCCTCTGGGCCGGCGGACGGCAGATCCTCGCGGGCGATCTGACGGTCGCGCGGTACGTCGAGTTCAACCTCTACCTGATGGAGCTCGTCTGGCCCGCGATCGCCCTCGGGTGGGTCGTCAACCTTTGGCAGCGCGGGACCGCCTCCTGGAACCGGATGGCCGAGCTCTGGGCGGCCGAGCCGCTCCCGGAAGAGAGCGCCGAGGGGCCGCTCCCGGCCGGACGGCTCGAGGTGAAGGGGCTGACCTTCGGCTATGACGGCGGGCCGCCGGTCCTCCGCGACGTCGCGTTCACGGTCGAGCCCGGGACGACCGTCGCCCTCGTCGGGCGTACCGGGTCCGGGAAGTCGACGTTCCTGCAGCTCCTCCTCCGCCTCGAGGAGCCGCCGTTCGGCTCGATCCGCCTCGGCGGACGCGACCTGCGTGAGCTCCCGCTCCCGCTCCTGCGCCGGACGCTCGTCGCCGTCCCGCAGGAGACGTTCCTCTTCTCCGACACTCTCGCCGCGAACGTCGCGATGGGACGCCCCGGCGTGTCGCGCGCGGAGGTCGAGCGGGCCGCGTTCGAGGCCGGGCTCGGACCCGACCTCGCGACGTTCCCGAAGGGGCTCGACACGATCGTCGGCGAGCGCGGCATCACGCTCTCCGGAGGACAGAAGCAGAGGACGGCCCTCGCCCGCGCCCTCCTCGCCGACGCCCCGTTCCTCGTCCTGGACGACGCCTTCTCCGCGGTCGACACCGAAACGGAGGAGAAGATCCTCGAGGCCGTCAAGGCCCGCTCCGGGACGCGGACGATCTTCCTCGTCTCCCACCGCCTCTCCACGATCCAGCACGCCGACTCCGTCGTCGTCCTCGAGAAGGGGCGGGTCGTCGAGACGGGGACCCACGAGGAGCTCCTCCGCGCCGGCGGCCTCTATGCCGAGCTCGCCGAGCGCCAGCGACTTTCCGAGGAAGTGGAGGCCGCGTAGCGATGGCCGGCCACCTCCCCGAGGACGAAGCCCAGGGACGCGGCTTCGACCGCGGCCTCCTCCGCCGTCTCTTCGCCCTCGCGCTCCCGTACAAGGGGTACGCGGGAGGCGCCCTCCTCGTCCTCTTCCTCGAGTCGGCCGCCCAGCTCGCCGGCCCGCTCCTGACGGGGGCCGCGATCGACCTCGTCTTCACCCCGAAGGGAGAGGCCGCCGGCGGGGCCGCCTTCGTCGCGCGCCTCCTCGGTGCGCTCGGCCTGCCGGCGAACGGCTCGCGGGCGCTCGATGCGATCGCGGGCCTCTACCTTCTCTCCGTCCTCGCGAACTTCGGCCTCATGTTCCTGATGGTGGAGTGGACGTCGCGGATGGGGCAGGGGGTGATGTACGACCTGAGGACCCGGATCTTCGGGCACCTCCAGCGCTCCGACGTCGCGCTCTACGACCGGACGCCCGTCGGGCGCCTCATGACGCGCCTGACGACCGACGTCGACGCGCTGAACGAGCTTTTCACCTCGGGCTTCGTCTCGCTCCTCGGGGACCTCGCCGTCCTCTTCGGGATCGTCGGCGTCCTCTACGCGCTCGACCCGGCGCTCGCCTCGATCACCCTCGCCGTCCTCGTCCCGATGGCCCTCGTCACGAACTGGTTCCGGAAGGGGGCGCGCGACACCTATCGGAAGGTGCGCGTGAGGATCGCGAAAGTGAACTCCTTCCTCCAGGAGCACCTCTCCGGCATCGCCGTCGTCCAGCTCTTCCGGCGCGAGGAGCCGGCGCGCGGCGCCTTCCGGGAGGTGAACGACGACCACCGGCAAGCGAACCTCGAGTCGATCTTCTACTACGCGGTCTTCTACCCCGCCCTCGACTTCCTCTCCGCCGTCGGCATGGCGGCGATCCTCTGGTGGGGCGGAGGCGAGGTGATCCGCGGGACGATGACGATCGGCGCCGTCGTCACGTTCCTTCAGTACTCGAAGCGGTTCTACCGGCCGCTCATGGACCTCTCGGAGAAGTACAACATCCTCCAGGCGGCGATGGCCTCCTCGGAGCGGATCTTCCAGCTCCTCGACGAGCGGCCGAGCGTCGCGGCCCCGGCTTCGCCCCGCCC
>CAZWRQ010000234.1:0-8242 GCA_964636395.1 uncultured Holophagales bacterium | reverse complement strand
GCTCCTCCTCCAGCATCCCGATCTCGTCCCGCTTGCGTCGCGCCTCCGCGCCGAGCTCCTCGATCCGGAGCCGGTGGGACTGCGCTTCCTGGCGCACCGTCGCGAGGGCGGAGCGCCGGTCGGCGTCGATCCGGAGGAAGTCCTTCAGGAGGCCCATCGCCATCTCCTTGAGTCGGGAGTCCCGGGGAGTCCGGGAAGTCTATAACGGGGCGCCGGCCGGCTTCGCGGGGCGCGCCTTGGCGGCGCGGCGTTCCGAGGCTCGCCTACACTTCCGGCCCGACGGAGGGCGCCATGGACGGCAAGCCGCTCGGAGAGGCGGAGATCATCGCCCGCAAGCTCGAGAAAGCCGGCGTCGACGTCGCCCGCCGGCACGTCTTCCTCTGCGCGGACCGCGAGAACCCGAAGTGCGCCGACGCGGAGCGCGCGATGGCCGCGTGGACGCACCTGAAGGACGGCCTGAAGCGGCGGGGCCTTTCGGAGGGGGGCGGCGTCCTGCGGACCCGGGTCGGCTGCCTGCGGATCTGCGAGGGGGGGCCGATCGCCGTCGTCTACCCCGAGGGGACCTGGTACCGGGCCTGCGATCCGCCGGTCCTCGACAGGATCATGGACGAGCACCTCGTCGACGGGCGTCCCGTCGAGGAGTACGTCATCGCTCGGCACCCGCTCACGGGCGGCGACGGGGAGTGACGGCCGGGGTCGGCGCCTCTCCGGAATGGACGGCGACCGGCGAGTCCGGCGCGCCCGCGATCGCGCGCGCCTCGACGTCGAGGAGCTCCTCGAGCCGGGCCGCCGTCGTCTCCTTCCCCGCGTGCCTCTCGGCGAGCTCGACGTACGCCGGCCCGTGCCGCTCTTCGGCGGTGGCGAGCTCGACGTAGAGCTTCGCGAGGCGCGGCTCCGAGGCGAGCCGCGGCACGAGCGCGAGGAACCTTTCGTGGCTCCGCGCCTCGACGAGGGCCCCGCAGAGGAGGAGGTCGAGCCCCTGTTCCGGCTCGCGCCCGGCGCGGCAGGCGGCCCGCAGCGTCGAGACGTAGGCGTTCGCGCGGCGCGTCCCGACCTTCGCTCCGAGCCGTCGCGCCTCCCGCATCGCCTTCCGGAAGTGGCGCAGCTCCTCCGCCGCGAGGGCCGAGAGGCGGTCGACGAGCAGCGGATCGCCGGGGTAGCGCCCGACGAGGGCGAGGGCGAAGACGGCGGCCTGAAGCTCGCACGCCGCGTGGTCGGCGACGAGGTCGGGGAGGCTCGCCGCGGCCCTCTCCGCCCAGGCGTCGGGAGTTCTCGTGCGGAGCGTGATCACGGCTCGATCTTCGCAGGCGCGGGGCGCGAGGCTTCGCGCGCGCCGCGCATCCAGGCCGAGGCGGCTCCGAGGTGGGCCGCCCGCGACGCGATCCGGAGGAGGACGACGACCTGCTGCCCGGCGACGAGGGCCGCGAGGAGCCGGAGGTCGCCGCCGCTCCACGACGGGGCGAGGAGGAGCCAGAGCACGAGCGGGAGGAGCGCCGTCGCGCCGAAGGCGACCTCGAGAAGCAGCGCCCTCACGGGCCGGCCCAGGACGAAGCCGAGGCCCGCACCGAGCGCGGCGAGCGGGTTCACCGAGCGCGAGAGGCCGAGCGCGGCGCGCGACTGGGCGACGACCGCCCGGATCGCCCCGGCCGCGAGGAGGAACCCGCCGAGACGGAGGAGCGAGAGCCCGGTCCTTTCCCAGTCCCACCGGAGGTCGGGCGAGAGCGTCGCGGTGCGCGGGAGCTCGACGAATACCCAGAACGCGCCGAGGATCCCTCCGAGGCCGAGAAGGCCGAGGAGGAGCGACGGGAGGCCGAGCCTCACGACGTCCGAGAAGAACGCGGAGAGGCTCCCGCGGTCCCTTTCCGACGCGAAACGGCCGGCGAAGCCGCCGGCCAGGAGGCTCGAGAGCGCGGCGTGGGCGAGGCCCGCGGCGAGGAGGCCCGCGAGGGGCCCCGAGAGGCGCGGCAGCTCCGCGAGCGGCAGCGATCCCCGCCCGAGCGCGTCGAGGCGAGCCTGGTCTCCGAAGAGGCCCGGCTCTGCGCGGAGGAGGTGCGCCTCGAGGACGAGGTCCCGCCCCTTCGCGAGGGGCGCGGCCGTCGGCCGTTCGTCGAGGAGATCGTGGAGGCGCGAGGCGAGCGGCGCGGTCACGACGAGGGCGAGCCCGGCGTTCAGCGCGAGGGTCAGCAGGAGCGCCTTCCAGGTCCGCGCCACGGCGAGGAGCCCTCTCGCCCAGAGGACGGGAAGCGCGTTGCCCTTCACCGTACGGCTCCCGGGAGCGCCGCGACGAGCGCGAAGAGCTCGAGGACGTTCTGCGCCAGGAAGCGGAGCCGGTGGCCCCAGGCGCGCGCGGCCGTCGGGTCGGGCCCGGTCGCGAGGCCGTCGTTCAGACGGTTTACGTCGAGGAGGCAGGCGCGGCCCGGGTCGACGACGGCCGAGAGGAGCCTCGGCCCCGTGGCGCGATACCGGATCCACTCGCCGCGCCCGTCCCACTTCCGTTTCACGACGTGGCCCCCCTCGAAGCGAAGCTCCACCTCGACCGGCCAGGAGATCTCGCCGAGACGCTGGACGACGACCGTCGACTCCCACGCGTCCCCGCGGCCTGCGGGCGCGGCCCACGCCCGGCGGGGCCCTTCGCCGAGGAAGCCGGCGGGAGGGCGCATCCGGGCGGTGTCGGCCTTCGTGACGGCGAAGTCGGCGGTGCCGGCCGAGGCCCAGCCCCGTTCGAGGAGGCTCCGCGCCTCGACGCCCGCCACCTCGCCGACGACGTCGAGGAAGTCCCGCGTCGTCGGGTGGCGGAAGGCGAAGCGCCGGGCGTACTCGGCCACGGCGGCCGTCAGGGGCTGCTCGCCTGTCGTCCGGGCGACCGACTCGAGGAGGAGCGCCGTCCGCGAGTAGGCGTTCGTCCGGACCGCGGCGTCGTCGAGGGCGCGCCACGACTCGCGCAGCGTCGGGTCGGAGCGGGAGAAGACGGCCTGATCGAGGGCGTCCTGCGCCTCCCCCTCGGGGAGCGGCCGCGAGAGCCGGAGCGCGAAGGGCACCCCGAACGCCTCGAGGACCGGGCTCGGCGGTCCCTGGAGCCGCGTGACGGCGCGAGCGGCGGCCCAGGTCGCGAGCCCCTCGTCCAGGTGCGCCTCGCTCACCTCGTCGGTCGCGACGACGCCCTGGAACCACTGGTGCGCGAGCTCGTGAAGGACGACGGCTCCCGGCTCGCCGCCGGCGGCCGGGGAGAGCCACGTCGCTCCGCCGGTCAGGAGCGTCGGGTACTCCATCGCCTCGGCCCCCGAGCCGGTCGGTGGGTCGACGATCGTCAGGATGGGATACGGATACGGCCCGAGCCAGCTGCCGTAGAGCGCGAGCCCTTCCCGGGCGGCGCGCAGGTAGCGCTCGCGCGAGCGGCGGTGGTCGGGCTGAAGGTAGAGCCGGACCTCTACCGCGGGGAGCCCCTTCGGCGCGACCTTCTCCGACTTCACCTCGA
The DNA here is from genome assembly GCA_964636395.1 of uncultured Holophagales bacterium. GTDB lineage: Bacteria > Acidobacteriota > Thermoanaerobaculia > UBA5066 > UBA5066 > UBA5066. Next base: position 4,767 of record CAZWRQ010000234.1, on the reverse strand, counting down.
ATCGGGGCGAAAAGGCGAAGGCGAAGTCGTGGACGTCCTCCGCGCGGGCCCTCACTCGGACGCGCCCCGCGTCCCCGCCGGACTCTTCGACGACGCGCCCGGTGACGGCGACGCGCCCCTTCACCTCGGCGGGCAGGAGGAGCGTCACGTCGTAGTCCCCGAAGTCGGCGAAGAACTCCGTGAACGGGTGGAACGGCCTCCCGCGCCAGCCCGCCTCCGTCGCCTTCGCGAGCTTCGGGAACCATTGGCCGGCGAGGACGAAGTCGTCCTTCCACCCCGTCCGAAGGAGGCCCCGCGGGAGGCGGGACTCGAAGTCGACCTCGAGGACGAGCGTCTCTCCGGGCGCGACGGGACGCGGGAGGGGGACGCGAACGAGCGTCCGGTCGTCGGGGTTGCCGGCAGCGCCCGACGCGAACGTGGCCCGGCGCGTCAGATCCTCGCCGCCGGAAGGGGCGATCCGCTTCAGCTCGCAGTAGCCGAATCCGTCGGAGCCCGATGGTGGCGGGAGCGCACGGAAGAGCGTCGATCGGGTGTTGCGGAAGCCGTTCAGATAGAGGTGCAGGACGACGTCGTCGAACGGGCGGCCGGTCCGGTTGACGAACGTGATCGTCTCGCGCCCCGCGAGGACCTTCCGCTCTTCGTCCCAGGCCGCCTCGATGCGATACGAGGCGACGGGCGGAACGCGCTCCCCGGCGCGGACGGGCAGGCCGGCAACGAGGAGGACGAGCCCCAGGAGCGCCTTGGGCGAGGACACGGCCGCGATGCTAGGTGGGGTCGCCGCTCTTGGGAAGGGCCGCGGTGCCGGCCGGTTCCTCGAGCGTCGGAAGGCGGAGGAGCCAGGTCGTGCCGTTCGACCCAGTCGCGCACGTGGGGGCCGAGCGCGACCATCCCGCCTGCGAGGAGGAGCTTCCGCTTCATCCGTCCGTCGCCGCCAGCCCGCCCGGCGGACGCGGGAGTATCGCCCGCCGACCGGCGGGACGACCCCTACAATCCCGAGCGTGGTGAAGCTCCCTGAGACGGCCGCGGCGGCAGCGGAGCGCGCGGCCTTCCTGCGCGCCGAGCTCCGCCGGCACGAGCACCTCTACTACGCCCTCGCCCGCCCCGAGGTGAGCGACGCCGAGTACGACGCCCTCGCGCGCGAGCTCCTCGCGATCGAGGAACGCTGGACCGAGCTCGTCACGCCCGACTCGCCGACGCGACGCGTCGGCGGCGTCCCCGTCGACGACCTCCCGAACGTCCGCCACGAGGTGCCGCTCCTCTCTCTCGAGAACGCCTACTCGGAGGCGGAGCTCGACGCCTGGCTCGCGCGCGTGACCGACCGGCTCGACGGACGTCTCCCCGAGATCGTCTGCGAGCTGAAGATCGACGGCCTCTCGATCTCCCTCGTCTACGAGGAGGGGGTCCTCGTCCGCGGAGCCACGCGCGGCGACGGGACGACCGGCGAGGACGTGACCCCGAACGTCCGGACGATCCGCGTCCTCCCGCTCCGCCTTCCCGAGGGCGCCCCGCGCCTCCTCGAGGTGCGGGGCGAGGTCTACCTCGGCAAGTCGGCCTTCCGGGCGCTGAACGCCGCGCGCGAGGAGGTGGGCGAGGCCCTCTTCGCGAACCCGCGCAACGCCGCGGCCGGCTCGCTCCGGCTCCTCGATTCGCGCGAGACGGCGCGCCGGCGGCTCTCGGTCTACCTCTACTCCGTCGCCCGCTGGGAGGGAGAGGGAGCCCCCTCGACGCAGGTCGATTCTCTGGAGGCGCTCGCCCGCCTCGGCCTCCCCGTGAACCCGCACCGCGCCGTCGCGCGAAGCGGGGCCGAGGTGAAGGCCTTCCTCGCCGAGTGGCGTGAGAAGCGCCACACGCTCGACCTCGAGACCGACGGCGCGGTCGTGAAGGTGAGCCCCGTCGCCGACCAGCAGCGCCTCGGAGCGACTGCGAAGTTCCCGCGCTGGGCGCTCGCCTACAAGTTCCCGGCCGAGGAGGCGACGACGCGCGTGACGGCGATCGTCGTCCAGGTCGGCCGGACCGGTGTCCTGACTCCCGTCGCCGAGTTCGAGCCGGTCCTCCTCGCGGGGTCGACGGTCCGCCGCGCGACGCTCCACAACTACGAGGACCTCTCCCGGAAGGACGTTCGGGTCGGCGACACGGTCGCCGTCGAGAAAGCGGGGGACGTCATCCCGAAGGTCACGCGCGTCCTCCTCGAGAAGCGCCCTCCCGAAGCCGTTCCGTTCGAGATGCCCGCGGCCTGCCCCGAGTGCGGCGAGGCGGTCGTCCGGGAGGAAGGGGAGGTCGCGGTCCGCTGCGTCAGCGGGTCTTGCCCCGCGCAGGTGAAGGAGGCGATCCGCCACTACGTCGCCCGCCGGGCGATGGACGTCGAAGGGCTCGGCGACGAGAGGATCGACCAGCTTCTCGCGGCCGGCCTCATCGCCGACGTCGCCGGGCTCTACGCCCTTCGCGCCGAAGACCTCGCGGCGCTCGAGCGATGGGGAGAGAAGTCGGCCGGGAACGTCGTCGCGGAGATCGAGCGATCGAAGGAGGCGGGGCTCGCCCGGCTCCTCTTCGGCCTCGGGATCCGGCACGTCGGGGAGAAGACGGCGAAGGTCCTCGCGCGCCGGTTCGGGACGATGGACGCGCTCGCGGCGGCGACCGAGGAGGTGTTGACGGGAGTGCCGGAGATCGGCCCGGAGACGGCGCGTTCCGTTCGGGACTGGTTCGGGCTTCCGGCGAACGTCCGCCTCTTTTCTAAACTCGCGGAGGCCGGCGTCCGTATGAACGAGCTGGAGGGGGCGCCTGCCCCCGGAGGGCCGCTGTCCGGCATGACCCTCGTACTGACGGGGACGCTCCCGCGGTGGACGCGGGAGGCGGCGACGGCGGCGATCGAGAGAGCCGGAGGCAGAGTGAGCGGAAGCGTTTCGAAGAAGACGGCCGCGGTCGTGGCCGGCGACGAAGCCGGGTCGAAGCTCGAGAAGGCCCGCGCGCTCGGTGTGCCGGTCTGGTCGGAGGACGACCTGGAGCGGATGATAGGGGGCGGGCGATGAGCGCGGCCCCTCCGCGGGAGCCGCTCGTCCTCGTCGTCGACGACGACGCGGGGAGCCGAAAGGCGATGGCCCTGACGCTGACGACGGACGGCCGAAGGGTCGAGGAGTTCCCCGACGCCGACTCGGCGCTGACGCGCGCCATGGATGACCCCTCGGTCGGCCTCGTCGTGACGGACCTGAAGATGCCGGGGAAGACGGGCATCGAGCTGGCGACGGAGCTCGCGGCGGCGCGCCCCGACGTCTCCGTCCTCCTCGTCACCGCCTTCGGCGACATCGACACGCTCCTGAAAGCGAAGGACCTCGGCACCGTCGACTACGTCGCCAAGCCGGTCGCGCGAGACGACCTGAGGCTCCGCGCCTCGGCCGCCCTCGGGCGGGCGCGGCAGGCGGGGGAGATCAAGCAGCTTCGCGAGCGGCTCGACAAGCGCTACGGCTTCGAGGCGATCGTCGGCGTCTCCGCCGCGATGGAGCGCGTCTTCGACGTCCTCCGGAAGGTCGCGCCGACGCGGATGAACGTCCTGATCACCGGCGAGTCGGGGACGGGCAAGGAGCTCGTCGCGAACGCGCTCCACCACAACTCACCGCGCCGGCCGCGGGCGTTCGTGGCGCTCAACTGCGGCGCGATCCCGAAGGAGATCATCGAGTCGGAGCTCTTCGGGCACGAGAAGGGGGCCTTCACCGGCGCGCTCGTGAAGCGGATGGGGCGGATCGAGCAGGCGCACGGCGGGACGCTCTTCCTCGACGAGGTCTCGGAGATGCCTCCCGACCTGCAGGTGAAGTTCCTGCGCGTCCTCGAGGAGCGGAGGGTGACGCCCGTCGGCGGGAACGACTCGAAGGAGGTCGACTTCCGACTCGTCTCCGCGACGAACCGCGACCTGAAGAAGGAGATCGAGGCGGGACGCTTCCGGCAGGACCTCTACTACCGGCTGAAGGGGGTCGTCGTCGACCTGCCGGCCCTCCGCGAGCGGCGCGAGGACGTCCCGCTCCTCGCCGAGCGGTTCCGCGAGGTCTTCGCGAAAGAGCACGAGAGGGCCGTGACGGGATTCACGCCGGCGGCGCTCTCGGCGCTCATGTCGTACGACTGGCCCGGGAACGTCCGCGAGATGAAGAGCGCCATCGAGTGGGCCGTCTTCAGCGCCGCGGGACCGCGGATCGACGTCGGCGACCTCCCGCCCGACGTGAAGGGAGACTCGGAGGGAGAGGGGCCCCACCCCGAAGGGACCGTCCCCGTCGCGCACTCGGCGATCCTCGTCGGCAAGACGATGGCCGAGATCGAGAAGGAGGCGATCCTGACCGCTCTCCAGGCCTCCGGCGGCAACCGGCGAAAGGCGGCCGAGCGTCTCGAGATCGGCCTTCGGACGCTCCAGAGGAAGCTGAAGGAGTATCGCGGCGAGACGGGGGGCGACGAGGGAGAGGACGAGGCCGACGACGACGGCGGCGAGCCCTCCGCTTAGAATCGGGTCGAACCCGACGAGCGAGGAGGAGCCGAATGGACATCCCGGCGAAGGTCTACATCACCTGCCCCAGCGCGGAGCTGAAGAAGCAGCCCGGGACGCTCATCGCCGTTTCGGCGAACGGCTACTACGAGGTCCACGTGCAGTTCGGCTCGAACATGCACGCGATGCTCCTCCCGATCACCGAGACGTCGCTCCTGAACGCCGAGCCGGTGCTCACGCCGCCGGCGGGCTTCGAGCTCGAAAGGTAAGCCGGGGGACCCGTCCCCGCCCGGGTCCCCCGGACC
>CAZWRQ010000233.1:0-8339 GCA_964636395.1 uncultured Holophagales bacterium | reverse complement strand
GCGGGGCGCGCCGCGCGCCCGGGCCGGGCCGCTCCCTGCCGCCCGCGCGCGCGCCGCCGCGCGCGCCTTCCGGAGCGAGCGCGTCGCCCGGCGGAGAAGCCTCGAGCGGCCGACGAGCGAGACGACCCACGACGCCGGCGGCTCGCCCGAGCCCGACTCCTCGACGCGGAAACGCTGCGACCAGACGACGAGCGGGCGCCAGAGGAGCTGGTCGACCGCGACGATCATCGCCGTCATGGCGACGACGGCCCAGGCCATCGCCCTCGTGTCGCCCTTCTCGATCGCCACCGCCATGTACGACCCGACGCCGGGGAGGCGGAAGTCGCGCCCGCCGAGGACGAACGCCTCGTTGACCGTCAGGAAGAACCAGCCCCCCGCCATCGACATCATCGAGTTCCAGACGAGGCCGATGACGGCCGACGGCAGCTCGACGACGCGGAAGGTCTTCCAGCGTGAGAAGTCGTTGAGGCGCGCCACCTCGTACATCTCGGCCGGCACGCCCTTCAGGGACCCGTAGAAGGAGAAGGCCATGTTCCAGACCTGCCCCGTGAAGATCATGACGACGCACGCGAGCTCGAGGCCGACGTTCGTCCGCGGGAAGAGCGCGACCATGCCGAGGACCAGCCCCGGGAGGAACCCGAGGACCGGGATCCCCTGCCCGATGTCGAGGAGCGGGATGAGGACCCGCTCGGCGCGCCGCGATCGGGCCGCCGCGGTCCCGACGACGAGCGTGAAGAGGAGCGAGAGGACGTAGGCGGCGAGGCCGCGCGAGAGCGAGAGAAGCGTGTAGACGGGGAGGGCCGAGGGTGCGAGGTCGATCGGCACCGCCTCGCGGAGCGGGGCTCCCCACTCCTCGGCGAGCGCGACGATCCCGGCGATCGAGGCGCCGAGGGCCGCGAGGAGGAGCAGGTCGATCGCGCGCCCCGCCGCGGCGGAGCCGGGCGTCCGGGGACTCGGAGCGACCCCGACGGGTGCGGCCGTCACGGCGCGAACCGTAGCAGAGCGCGCGAGGGGGCGCGGCGCGTTTCGCGATTCCGCCGCCGTCCGCGGGCCGCCGTGGCCCGGCCCCCCGATTGCATGGAGACTCCGCATGTTCGAGCGACACGCCGAGCCCCTCCTCTCCGGCTCCGGCTTCCTCCGCCGCCAGCTGCTCCACGCGGGAGCTTCGGGGCTCCTCGTCGGAGCCGCCCTCGCCGTCGGGGTCCTCGGCTACCACGTCCTCGAAGGGCTCCCGTGGGTCGACGCGCTCCTCGACGCGTCGATGATCCTCGGCGGGATGGGCCCGGTCGACCCGATCCGGACCACGGGCGGGAAGCTCTTCGCCTCCGCCTACGCCCTCTTCAGCGGCCTCGTCTTCCTCGCGGCGGCGGGCGTCGTCTTCGCACCCGTCTTCCACCGCTTCCTCCACCGCTTCCACCTCGAGCAGGACGACGACCCCGGCGAGGAGCCTCGGGGAGAGCGGTGAGCCCCGGCCGGCGCGGGCGGCGCGCCGTCGCAACGCTCGAGGGCCTGAAGGGAGCGTTCGTCCTCCTCGCGGGCCTCGGCGCGTTCGCCCTCGTCCACCGCGACGCGCAGGCGCTCGCCGAGCACGTCGTGCGTCACCTCCACCTGAACCCGGCACGGCACGCCCCGCGCGTCTTCCTGGAGGCGGCCGAGCACCTCGACGACGCGAGGCTCCGTTGGCTCGCGGCGGGCGCCTTCGCCTACGCGGGTCTCCGCCTCCTCGAGAGCTGGGGTCTCTTCCGGGAGCGGGAGTGGGCGGAGTGGCTCGGCGCCCTCTCCGCCGCTCTCTACGTCCCCTTCGAGATCGCCGCGCTCGCCTCCCGCCCGTCCCCGCTCAAGGGAGCGCTCCTCCTCCTGAACCTCGCCGTCGTCACGTACCTCTCTGGCCTCCTGCTCGAGCGGCGACGCCGGCGGCCGTGACGCAGGTCGTGTCGTTCCTGCGCGGTCGGCCCGTGGCACGCGCGATGCAGTTCCCGATGCGTCGCCGCCGCACCGATGCCGCGGGTCGCGGCCCGGGGCGGTCGCGGAAAGGACGACCGACCATGCGATTCCGCCCCTCTCCCGTGCTCCGCGCTCTCCCCCTCGTCGCGCTCCTGGCGGCCCCCGTCGCCTCCGCCGGCGAAGCCGGCGGTCTCCGGGAGAAGGTCCGCACCGAGCTCCTCCGGCTCCCTTACTACGGCCCCTTCGACCTCCTCTCCTTCGAGGAATCGAACGGCCGCGTCACGCTCGGAGGCAAGGTCTACCTCCCGATGCTCCGGAAGCAGGCCGAGGAGGCCGTCCACGAGCTGCCGGGCGTGAAGGAGGTCGTGAACCGGATCGAGGTCCTACCCCTCTCCCTCGAGGACGACCGGATCCGGAGGGCCGTCTTCGTCCGGCTCTATTCCGACGCCTTCCTCTCGAGCTACGGCACTCCGGCCGGGACCTGGGGGCATCGGATCTGGGGGCCCGGCCTCCGGCTCCGGGACGGCTTCCGGACGGGCCCCTGGTCCCTGGCCCCGTACTGGGGTCTCGAGCCGGCGGGGCACTACGCCATCCACGTCCTCGTCGAGAACGGCCGCGTGACCCTCTGGGGCTCGATCGCGCGCGCGGCCGAGCGGACGCGCGCGGAGTCGATCGTCCGCGCGGTCGCGGGCGTCCTCGGCGTCGAGGACCGCCTCGAGGTCGATGGACCGGCCCGGAGCTGACGCGCCCGCCGGCGTCGCCGAGCTCGAGCGGCTCCTCGCCGACCCGCGCGTACGGGAGACGATCGCCGCGATCGCGAGGGAGGAGGCGGCTCCGAAGGAGGAGTCCGCGCCGACGCGCTGGCAGCGCTTCAGCGCTTTCGTCGCGGGCGCGAGCAGCGCCCTCGTCGTCGTCCTCGCGTTCCTCATCCCGTCCGTCGAGGAGCAGTGGGACCGCTTCCAGGCGCGTCGCGTCGTGCAGAAGCACGTCGCCCTCGGGCGGGCCTTCGTCGCGGAGGGGAAGTACAAGCTCGCCGAGGAGTCGTTCGGGCGGGCCTTCGAGCTCTCCGAGAACAAGCGCCTCGACATCGACGAGGAGCGGCTCGAGGCGAAGGTGAGGGCCGTCGACGCCGACCCCGACTGGGGCGCCGCGAACCCGGAGGGGCTCGAGGAATCGGACTTCCTCTACCTCCTGAAGCTCCAGGACGGCGCCGGGCACGTCCCCGAGCGCGCGGCGACGCTGAACGGGTACGGGACGTTCCTCGCCTCCGCGAAGCGCTGGCGGGAGGCGGAGGAGCGGCTCCGCGAGGCGGCGCGGCTCGACCCGCGCTCCCCGGCGCCGCTGGTCGGCCTCGGGAACCTCCTCCGGGACCGGGGGCGCGCGCCGGAGGCCGAGTCCTTCTACCGTCGGGCGCTCCGCCTCGACGGCCGGAACGGATGGATCCACTACGACCTCGCGCTCCTCCTCGGGGAGACGGGACGGCCCGCGGACGCCACGGAGGAGCTCGGGCGGGCCGTCGCCTGTGACCCGTCCGAGCCGGAGCTCCTCCGCGCGCTCGCGGAGCAGCTCGAGCGAACGGGCCGGAAGGACGAGGCCCGCGCCTTCCGAGGCCGGCTCCTCGCGGTCGACCCGCCGGGCGGGGAGGAGGAGCGCCGCGCCGGGGCACGAGGCTGACGAACCGGCTCATGCATTCGGCGCCGGGGGCCGGCCCCCGGACCGGCCTCGCGTCTCTACGAACCGTCGTCGTCCGCCGCGTCCTCCTCGTCGTCCTCTCCCGGGTCCCCCTCCTCCGTGCCGGCCGGACCCGGGCACGCCCCGCCCTCCTCCCGGGCCGCTCCGTCGTCGCTCACCGAAGCGAGCCGTGCGAACCAGCCTCCCGCCTCCGCGAGCTCCTCCGGCGTCCCCTCCTCGACGACGCGCCCGCCGTCGAGGACGGCGACCCGGTCGGCGTCGCGGAGCGTCGCGTAGCGGTGCGCGATGAGAAGCGTCGTCGGCGGCGGCTCGATCCGGGCGAGGGAGCGCTTGATCTCCGCCTCCGTCTCGACGTCGAGGTTCGCCGTCGCCTCGTCGAGGACGAGGATCCGGGGACGCGAGACGAGGACGCGCGCGAGCTGGAGCCTCTGGCGCTCGCCCACGGAGAGGCCGACGCCCCGCTCCCCGATAGGCGTCTCGAGCCCCTCCGGGAGCCTCTCGAGCGCCGGTCCGAGCCCCGCCGCGAGCGCCGCCGAGCGCACCTCCTCGTCGGTCGCGCCGGGGCGCTTGTAGCGGATGTTGTCCGCGAGGGAGCCCCGGAAGACGGCCCCGTCCGCGGCGACGACCCCGATCTCCCGGCGCACAGTCGAAGGGTCGAGCCGCGAGAGGTGCTGCCCGTCGACGAGGACCTCGCCAGACTGCGGCTCGTAGAGCTTCAGGAGGAGGTCCGCGGTCGTCGTCTTCCCCGCGCCCGAGGCTCCCGCGAGCGCCGTGACCGTCCCCGGCGCGAGCGTGAGGCTCAGGCCACGGAGGACCTCGCGGCCCTCCGTGTAGCCGAAGCGGACGTCGCGGAACTCGACCGCGCCGGGTCCCGCCGCGAGGGCGCTCCCGCCCTCCTCGCCCCCCGCGGTCTCCAGGAGCCGGACGGCGCGGCGGAGCGAGGCGACGTGCTGCTGGAGCGTGACCGCCATGCTGCTCAGGGAGTCGATCGGGGCGTAGAGCCGGTCCAGGTAGGCGACGAACATCACGACGTCGCCCGGCGTGAGCTGGCGCTCGAGGACGAGCCATCCGCCGTACCCGAAGACCAGCGCCTTGCTGAGGTGGGAGACGACGACCTCGCCGAGGAGATAGCGGTTCGAGAGCCGGTTGCGGGCGAGGTAGTCGTCGTAGGCCCGCGTCGCGGAGCCGCGGAGCTTCTCGGCCTCGCGCGGCTCGGCCCCGGAGAGCTTCACCGTCTTGACGGACGCGAGCGCGTCCTGGATCCGCGCGGAGACCTCCTCCCACTTCTCGTAGTAGCCGTCGAGACCGGACTCGAGCCGGCGCGCGGAGCGGACCGCGAGGAGGAGGTAGAGCGGGAGGAGCGCGAGCGCGACGACCGAGAGCCGGCCGCTCTGCCAGACCATGATCGCGAAGACGCCCGCCATCCGGATCGCCTCGGGCGCGACCTCCTGCGCGAAGGCGGTGACGATCGGTGCGACCTGGTCGGACTGGTCGATCTGCTTGGCGAGGCCGCCGCTCGCGCGGCGGCTGAAGAACGCGAGCGGCAGGCGGAGGACGTGCCCGAAGGTCGACTGGATCAGGTCCGCTTCGATCCGGCTCGCGAGGACGGTGCTGCGGTCGTCCGCTGCGAGCGAGAAGACGTAGCCGAGGACCCCCGTCACGAACAGGAGACCGACCGCGACGAGGAGCGTCGAGACCGCCTGCTCGGGCGTCCGCGGGGCGACGTAGTCGGAGCGGTGCGGCTCGCGGACGGGCGGAGGCGCCGGGGCGGGCGTCGCGGCCTCCTCCTGGTCCTCGAGCCCGGCCGAGGTGCCGGCCCCCGCTCGGGACACGAAGAGCCCCGCGACGTCGTTCACCGCGGCGCGGTAGACGAGCGGCTCGACGAGGTCCGCCGCGGTTCCGAGGAGCGCGAGGACGGCGATGACGAGGAACCGGCCCCGGTAGGGGCGCGCGAGCCCGAGGAGGTGGCGCCAGACGCCGTCGTCGCTTCGCATCCCGATCGGAGAACGATGAGCGCGATCCGGGGGCGCCGCAAGCCCGAACGGGAGGCGTCGGAGGCGTCCGGCGGACCTCTCGCCGTCGCCGGCTCAGCGCCCCGCGGTCCGCCTGTCGAGCCGCGCCGGTACGCGCACCGTGAAGGTCGAGCCCCGTCCCGGCTCGCTCGTGAGCTCGAGCGAGCCGTGAAGGAGCTCGCAGTAGCCGCGCGAGATGACGAGGCCGAGGCCGGTCCCTCCGAAGCGCGCCGCGTGCCCCGGGCTCGCCTGCGCGAAGGGGGTGAAGATCCGCTCGCGCTGCTCGGGAGTCATCCCGATCCCGGTGTCGGCCACGCGGATCGTCAGGACACCCCCGTCGATCGCGGCCTCCACCGAAACCGTCCCCCCCTCCGTGAAGCGCGCGGCGTTCGAGAGGAGGTTGAGGAGCACCTGCCGGAGCTTCCCCTCGTCGGACAGGACCCGCCCGAGGCCGTCGACGCCGCGGGTCTCGAGGCGGTTGCGCCCCTTCTTCAGGAGGGGCCACGCGGTCTCGGTCGCCTCGCCCACGAGCGCCTCGGCGTCGAACTCGGTCAGGTGGAGCTCGGCGCCGCCGGCCTCGAGCTTCGAGAGGTCGAGCGCCTCGTTGACGAGGGAGAGCTGCTGCCGGGCGGCCCGCTCGATCTTCGCGACGTCGGGGAGGAGGTCGTCGGCGCCGCGCTCCCGCAGCTCCTCCGCGAGGAGGTCCGCGTAGCCCAGGACCGCGCTCAGCGGCGTCCGCACCTCGTGGCTCATGTGGGCGAGGAAACGGGCCTTGCTCTCCATCGCCGACTGCGCCGCGTCGCGCGCCGTCTCCAGCTCGCGGGTCCGGAGGCGGACGAGCGCCTCAAGCTCGCTCGCTTTCCGTCTGAGCCGACGCTCCCGCAGGTGGACGACCGCCAGGCCGAGCGCCGCCGCGAGGAGAGACCAGAGGACGAGGGCGGCGGGGCGGCGCCAGAAGGGCTGGGTCACCCGGAACGGAACCTCCAGAGGGCCCGAGACCGTCGCGTCGGCGTCGCGCCCCCAGACCCGGAAGACGTACTCCCCGGGAGGGAGGTTCGTGTACTCGCGGCGGTTCGCCGTCGTCCACTCCGTCGGCGCGGCCTCCCGCCCTTCGAGCTGCGTCCGGTAGCGAACGAGCGACTGGCCGTGATACGCGAGGAGCGCGTACTCGAGGGCGACGTCGGCCTCTCGCCGCCGAAGGGTCACGGCGCCCTCGACCGGGCGCGCGGCGCCGCCGGCGACGAAACGCTCGAGGACGAGGGGGCTGGGAGCCGGCTTCGCCGCCGAGACCCGGGCCGGATCGAAGATCGCCGCGCCCGCGGCCGTCGAGATCCAGACGCGGCCGGCCCCGTCGACGAGGCTCCCCTGGTTGCAGGCGGCGCTCGGCAGCCCCTCGTTCGTGCCGAACGCGGCGATCTCGAGCCCGCCGCCCGACCGGGCCGGCTCGAGGCGCGCGACGCCCCTGTTCGTACCGAGGAAGACGGACCCGCCGGGGACCGGCGCAATCGAGAGGACGACGTCGCTCGGGAGCGGAGGCCGGCTTTCCGCGGTGTGGACGGACCACGCCGCATCGGGGTCGTCGAGCCTCCGGCGCGCGAGGCCGCCGCGCGTCCCGGCCCAGAGCTCGCGCGGGCCGCCCGGCAGCGTCACCTCGGCGAGGGCGAGGACGACGTTGTTCGGAAGTCCGTTCGTCCGGTCGTGGACCCGCGTGACCCGGCCTTCCGAGATCTCCGCGAGGCCGCCCCCGCGCGTCCCGACCCAGAGGGTCCTCGCGGTAGGGCTCCGGGTCTCGAGGAGCGAGAGGACGGAGCGTGCCGGGAGTCCGTCGCTTTCCCCGAGCGTCGTCCAGCGTCCCACCGCGAAGCGACCGAGCCCGGACCTCTCGCTCCCGGCCCAGACGACGGGTCGCCCCGCTTCGTCCCGCGTGGCGAGGAGGACGCCCGCGTCGTCGGAGCGGAACGCGGGCCGCGCCTCGACCGGCCGCCACCGGGAACCGTCCCGGCGAAAGATCCCCGCGCCGGTCAGGCTCGCCCAGAGCTCCGAGGCCTCTCCCGGGCCGCGGACCACGGCGAACGAGCGGACCTCGCCGGCGGGAAGGCCCGTCGCGCCCTCGCTCGACGACAGCCGCCCGCCGCGAAGGAAAGCGGCCCCGCGGCTCGTGCCGATCCAGACCCCGGACCCGCCGTCCGGGCCGCGGGTCTCGAGGAACGAGAAGACCTGGTCGCCCGGGAGGCCCGAATCGGCGTCGAATGGCGCCCACGGCGTCGGCTGGACGCGGAGGAGCCCGGAGAGGCGCGTCCCGACCCAGAGCGTCTCCGGCGCTCCGGCGCCGCCCGCGGTCAGGGCGTAGATCGAGAGCGGCCCGGCCCCCAGCGCCACGGGCTCGAACGCGCGTCCCCGCAGCCGATAGAGGCCCGCGTCGCGCGTCCCGACCCAGACCGTCTCCGAGCCGCGGGGGCCGGTCGCCGCGAGGCTCGTGACGAATCGGCTCCCGAGACCCTCCTCCGGCCCGAAGCGATCGACCCCCGCCGCGTGGACGCGGAAGAGGCCGGCTCCGAACGTCCCGACCCAGAGCGAACGCTCCCCGCCGTCGTCCGTCTCGAGGAGCGCGTTCGCGCTGATCCCGGCGAGCGACGTCCCCAGGTCGATCGGCGCGAAGCGCCCCCCTTCGCCCAGCTCCGCCACGCCCCC
>CAZWRQ010000232.1:0-8349 GCA_964636395.1 uncultured Holophagales bacterium | reverse complement strand
CGAGCCGGTCTGCTCCGGCACGACCATCGGCTCGTCCGGCGGCTGGGGCACGTCGATCGTGGAGCCGCTCTTCGGCTTGATCGAGATCGACCGCTTCAGGTGGAGCTTCTTCGTCGCGGGGTCGACGGCCGGGTTGTAGACCCGGGCCACGTAAGCGAGGCCGTCGGTCTTCTCGAGGGTGTCTCCGCCCCTCGCGACGAACTTCCGGACCGAGAAGACGAACGGCTCATCCGGCTTCGCCCCCTCGGCCGCGATGTCGGTGCACGCGAGGAGGAGCGGCGACATCGCGAGCTCGGACGGCAGCGGGGTCACCGTGACGGGCCTGTAGGCCGAGACCTTCTCGGCGCCCGACGCGTCGAGGAGGAGCGCCGCGACCTGGTACTCGCCGGCGTCGACCGGGAGGGCGACGTCGACGAACCAGTCCTCCCGCACCTTCTCGAGGACGGCAGGCTCCTCGCGCCGGGCGGCGTCCTTCCCGTCCTTGCCGCGGACGAGGAGGGCGATCTTCATCCCCTCCGGGGCCGCTCCCGCCGCGCCCGCAGGCGCCGCCGAGGCCGGGACGTAGAGCTGGACCATCAGGCGGGTCGCCTTGTCCCCGTAGGCGAGCGGGAAGAGGGAGAGCCCGCCCTGAGGCTCCTTCGCGAGCAGCGCCTCGAGCGAGGCCCGGACGGGCGCCGAGAGGACCGGCCCCTTGGCGGCTTCGGCGGCGGCCTCGGCGGCGGCCTTCATCTCCGCCTCGTACTCCTCGCGCGTCTTGTAGACCGGGGGCTCCGTCATCTTCGGGTTGACGACGGCGGCCGCGATCGCCTTCTTCCAGAGCTTCCCGATCTGGGAGCTCTTGTCGGCCGTTTCCCTCTCGGCCCGCTCGTCGACCGTGAAGTTGACGAGGAACGACTTCAGCCCGGCCCACTCCGGGAGCTGCTCCTTGTCGTACTGGAACTGGATCACGACGACGTTGCCGCGGGCCTGGAGGAAGGAACCCTCCTCGCCTTCGGCGCCGGTCGGCCCGGCTCCGGCCGACTCGAGCTTCGAGGCGATCGCCTTCGGCGGGCCGAGGAGGATCAGGACCTTGCCACGCTCGGTCAGGGCGCCCCGCTTCTTCCCGAGGGTGAAGCGCTTGTCGGCCTCGGCGACGAGGGCGTCGAACTTCGTCCGGAAGACGTTCTGGGCGGTCTTCTGGTAGTCGGGGTGACGCTTGCCCCAGAAGAGGTTGAAGAACTTCTGGGCCTGCTCGTCGTTCGTGACGCCGGCCCAGGCCTTCTTCTCGTCGTCCGTGGCGTAGTAGACGAACTCGGGGGAGCTCTCCCAGTCCTTGAACTTATCCAGCTGGGCGGCCGCGGGGAGCGCGAGCGCCACGAGCGGGACGAGGGTCGCGAGAAGCCGGAGCTTTCTCATCCGTGTGGTCCTTTCAGGGGGGGTTCGCCGGGACCGGCGCATCCTTGGGACTATATCGCACCGCGCTCGGGAGCATCTCGGCGGAACGCGAGAGAGGTCAGGAGCTCCCGAGCAGCGCCTGGACCTGCGGGTCGTCCGGCCGGATCTTCAGCGCCTTCCGCAGCGCGCGCTTCGCCGCGGGCTCGTTGCCGAGCGCGCGTTCGACGCGCGCGAGCCCCAGGAGAGCCTCGACGAGGTTCTTCCCTTCGCGGTACGCCCGTCGATACGCGGTCCGCGCCTCCTTGAAGTTGCCCCCCGCGAGCTCCAGGTCGCCCTGGACGACGAAGAGGTAGGCCGAGGCGTCCCGGGTGTTCGCGGCGGCGAGCGCGGCCCGCGCCTCGGTGGACCTCCCCTGCTCGATGTAGAGCGCCGCGAGATTGTGCAGGAGGGCCGGCCGGTGGGGATCGAGGTCGAGCCCTTCCCGGAACGCCTGGTAGGCCCCCTCGATGTCGCCCTGCCTCCACCTCACGATCCCGAGGTTCGAATGGAGGTCCGGGAGCGAGCGCTGCAGCTTCGTCGCCCTCTCGAGGAGCGTGCGGGCGCGGGAAAAGTCCCCCGCTCGGAGAGCCTCGACCCCTCGGTTGCTCGCGGAGATCGCGGCGACGGCCAGGTCGTCGATCAGCTTCAGGTCGACCCGGGATTCGTCGCGGGTCATGTAGAAGTCGTAGACGGTCAGCTCCCTCAGCTTCGGCAGGACGGCGACCATGTGGTTGTAGACCATGACGAGGTCGCCCTCCTTCTCGCTCCGGGCCCGCCGGAAGACGAGCGCCGCCTGGAGGGGGATCCCGAGGGCACGTCCGAACGCGATGAAGAGGTTCGTGAACGAAACGCAGTTCCCCCGCCGGAACGCGAACGCCTCCGCCGCGGTGAAGGTCGCCACGGTGTCGTACTCGAAGGCGTAGGCCTTCCGGTCGAGAATGGCGGCCTGGAGCCGGCGAAGCCGCTCGCCGTCGCTTCCCGCCGGTCCGGCCAGCTGCTCGGCCATGGCCCGGATCTGCGGCGTGACCATCATCGGCATCGGGACGTCGCCGGGGTCGACGCCGCGGGCGGCGACGACCTCCCGCCATCGCTCCGGCGAGAGGCGGAGGACGGGCGTCTCCTCGGCCGTTCGGCAGCCTCCCGCGAACGCCCCGAACGCGAGGACGAGTACGGCGCCGCTCCGCCAGGGCCGGACGGGAGGTCTGATCACGGCAACTCTGATTACGCCCGCAACCGCGTTCGGGTTCAAGCCCCGTTTCGACCGACCGCCGGACGCCCCCTCTCCCCGGAGCAGCCCGGTGCCGACGTCCGGGTCCCCGGGGCCGGCGTGCAAGAATGAAGGGTTGTGCGCGGGAAGCCCCCGCGCCCCCCCGAACGCCGTCTCGCGAGGTCGCCGTGATCCCAGGACTGAAATGCCAAGTCGAAGCCGCCGTCAAGGACGCCTGCCGCCGCCTGTGGGACGTCGAGCCACCGCGGCTCGTCCTCGAGACGCCGCCGAAGGTCGAGCTGGGCGACCTCGCCCTCCCGATCGCGTTCGAGCTCGCGAAGGTGCTTCGCCGGCCGCCCCGGAAGATCGCCGAGGAGCTCGCCCCGGCTCTCGAGCTGCCGCCGATCGTCGCGCGCCGGAGCGTGGAGGGGGGCGGCTACGTGAACCTCTTCCTCGACCGGCCGAAGGCGCTCGCCGCGATGCTGGCCCCTCCGCCCGGGGCCGAGGCCGTCCCCGGCAAGGTCATCGTCGAGCACACGAACATCAACCCGAACAAGGCGGCCCACATCGGGCACCTGCGGAACGCCGTCCTCGGCGACGTCCTCGTCCACCTCTTCCGCCGCCTCGGGAAGAAGGTCGAGGTGCAGAACTACCTCGACGACACCGGCGTCCAGGTGGCCGACGTCGTCGTCGGCCTCGAGCACACCGACGAGCTCGCCGAGCCGTCCCGGGCCGCCGAGCTCGCCGCCGAGATCCGGGAGATCCTCGACGCCTTCCCCGACGACGCGCCCGGGACGGAGCCGCGCCGGCTCGGTGACCTGACCTGGGACCTCTACGCCCTCGTCACGAGGAGCTACGCCGCCGACCCGTCGCTCGAAGAGCGGCGCAAGGCGACGCTCCACGCGATCGAGGGGGCGGCCCTCGGGCACGAGAGGACCGACGAGGGCTTCGCGACCGCGGCTCTCGCCTCGCGCCTCGCCGAGGCGGTCGTCCGCTGCCACCTGAAGACGATGGAGCGGATCGGGGTCTCCTACGACCTCCTCCCGCGCGAGAGCGACATCCTCGGCCGCCGCTTCTGGCAGAAGGCGTTCGACCTGCTGAAGGCCGCCGGCGCCACGCAGCTCGAGACCGAAGGGAAGAACGCCGGCTGCTGGGTCATGAAGCTCGAGGGGTCAAAGGACTTCGAGGGGATGGAGGACGCCGACAAAGTCCTCGTCCGCTCGAACGGCACCGTCACCTACACGGGCAAGGACGTCGCCTACCAGCTCTGGAAGCTCGGCGAGCTCGGCATCGACTTCGAGTACGAGAAGGCCCCGTACGTGAACCCGTTCGGCGAGCCCGAGTTCGTCGCCACGGACGGCGTGTCGACCCTCTACCGGACGCGCCGCGACGCCGAAGGGGCGGATCCTTCGGCGCGCGGGCGGTTCGGCGGCGGCGACTCCGTCATCAACGTCATCGACGTGCGGCAGTCCTATCCTCAGAAAGTCGTCAAGGAGGCGGTCCGTCGGGCCGGCTTCCCCGAAGGGGCCGACCGGTCGGTGCACTTCGCGTACGAGATGGTGGCGCTGACGCCGGCGTCGGCCGAGCTCCTCGGCGTGACCCTCTCGGACGAGGACCGCGGCCGCGCCTATGTCGAGATGTCGGGCCGCAAGGGGCTCGGCGTGAAGGCCGACGACCTCGTCGAGCGGCTCGTGGAGAAGGCGCTCGAGCAGATCCTCGACCGGCAGCCCGGGGAGCGTCCCGACCTCTCCCGCGCCGAGGCGATCGCGATCGGCGCCCTCCGCGTCTACATGACGCGCTACTCGCGGAACAAAGTCATCGCGTTCGACTTCGACGAGGCGCTCGCGTTCGAGGGGGACACGGGGCCGTACCTGCAGTACGCCGCCGTCCGCACCGCGAACATCTTCCGCAAGCTCGAGGAGAAGGGGCTCCCCGGCCTTCTCGACGCGGACGAGGCGGCCTCCGTCGCCGCGCTCGACGCGGCGCACCTGGACGACGGCCTCTGGGACGTCGTGAGGACCTGCGGGCGGACGCAGGAGACGTTCGAGAAGGCCGGCGAGACGTTCGAGGTGTCGCTCCTCGTGCGCCACGCCCTCGCCGTCGGCGCCGCCTTCCACCACCTCTACCACACGCACCCGATCCTGCAGGCGGAGAGCGACGAGAGCCGGCGGGCTCGCCGGGCTGCGCTCCAGCTCGTCGCGCGGACGCTCGACGACGTCCTCGGCGTCCTCGGCGTGCCGGTTCCGGAGAGGATGTAGTGCTCGCCGGGGCCGCCGTCCGCCTCCGGCCGGTGAAGGCGGACGACCTCGACTGGCTCGTCGCCGCCTGCGGGAAGCCCACCGCGTTCGGCGAGTTCGAGCCGTTCTTCGTCGGGGAGGCCGAGAGCCTGAAGCGGCGCTTCGAGCAGGACGGCCTCCTGTCCGAGGACCTCACGCGCTTCGTGGTCGAGGACCGCTCCGGCCGCCGCGTCGGGCTCGCCGGGGTCGACGACGTCGACCTCCACTCCCGCGTCGCCCGGATCACCGCCACGATCCTCGAGCCGGCCGAGCGCGGGAAGGGGCTCGGGACGGACGCGCACCGCGTCCTCGTCTCCTACCTGTTCCTCCATCGCGGGCTGCTTCGGATCGAGGCCTTCGTCGCCGCCGGGAACGTCGCCGCGCGCGGCGTCCTCAAGCGCCTCGGATTCGTGGAAGAGGGGACGCTCCGCAGCCGCGTCTTCGCCCACGGCCAGAGGCACGACGTCGTCGTCCTCGGCCTCCTCTACGAAGACTGGTCGCGCCGCTCGGTCGCGTCGCTCGCGATCTGAGCCGCGAGGCGGGCCGGCTCTCCCGTCACGAGCCGGCGAACGTCGAGGAGGAGGCGGCGTGCGCCGCCCGCCACGACGACCCCCTTCAGGCACTCCGCGACGACCGGCGCGAGGCCCTCAGGAGGAAGCCCCTCGGCCTCCTCCACCGCCAGTATCCCCTCCACGACCTCGGCCCCGAGCGCCGCGGGGATCCCGTCGAAGGTTCCGGCGAGGAGGTCGCGTGGCGGAGGAGCCTCCCGCTCCGGAAACAGCCGCCGGCCGACGTCGACGACGGCGAGGAGACCCCGGGGCCCCGAAGCGAGCCCCGCGATCCAGGCGGGCGCTCCCGGCGCCGGTAGGAGCGACGCAGGGCGGAGTATCCGCTCGACGTCCGCGGGATCGGCGGCGCACGCGACGCCGGCCGCCCGGAACGCGACGACGCGACGAGGCGTCACGTCGCCTGCAGCTCCGCGTCGACCCGGAAGCGTCCGACCTCGTCCTCGAGCGAGCCGGCGAGCGTCTCGAGGGCGGCCGTCGTGTCCTCGACGGAGGCTGCGGACGCGAGCGTGTCGAGGCTCATCGCCTCGACCTCCGAGAGGAGCCCGAGGATCCGGTGGCTGTCGGCCGTCTGCCGGCCGACGGCGTCCTGGATGTCCCGCATCAGGCCGAGCGACCTCTCCGCCGCGACCGCGATCTGCCCCGCGGCCCCCTTCTGCTCCTGGACCGTCCGCTCGACGAACCCGGCGAGCTCGCGGATCCGCCCGACGAGCTCGCGGATCCGCTCCGCCTCGCGAGTGTTCCGTCTCCCCTCCTCGGCGAGCGCGCGGAGTCCCTCGCGCATTTCGCCGACCGAGGCGACGCTCGCCGCGACCGTGGCGGCCTGGGCCAGAGAAACCTCCCGGATCGCCGCGACAGCCTCCTCCGCGCGGGCCGCCGCAGCCTCGATGCCGGCGAGGGCCTCGCCGGCGCGTGTCGCCGTCTCGACGCCGCGGGTGACGAGTCGAGTCTCCTCCTCCGCCGCCGCGCGCGCGGCGTCGACCTCCTCCCTCATCCCGGAGACCTGGCCTCCGATCCCGCGAGCCCCCTCGGAGGTCCGCTCGGAGAGGCGTCGGATCTCCGCGGCGACGACGGAGAAGCCCCGGCCATGCTCCCCCGCGCGCGTCGCGAGGAAGGAGGCGTTCAGGGCGAGGAGGTTCGTCTGCCGGGCGATGTCCTCGAGCATCTCGAGGATCCGCCCCACCTCGCGGGAGCGAGCCTCGACCCGCCCGACGGCCTCGCGGACGGTCCCGGACGACAGCCGGATCGCCGCGACGGAGGCGCGCGCCTCCTCGACGACGGCCCGCCCCGAACGGGCTTCCGTGGCGGCGTGCGCGGCCTGCTCCGCGGCCTCGCGCGCCGACGCGAGGACGGCACCGTGCGCTTTCTCGGCCTGAGTCGAGCCCTCCGCGAGGTCGTCCGCGCGCCGCGCGAGGTCGCTGAGCGTCGCGTCCAGGACCGCGGCGCCCTCCGCGAGGGAGGCGGCCGCCCCGGCCCCGTCCGTCGAGTCGACGAGGAGCCCTTCCGACCGCGCGAGAAGCTGCGTGAGCGACCCGTCCACCTCCGCCACGGCGGCGGCCGTCTCCTCGGAGCCGGCCGCGAGCGTCTCAACGCTCTCGGCGATCGCGCGGATCGTCCCGTCGAGCCCGCCGACGGCCGCGGTCGCGCTCGAGAGCCTCGCACGTTCCTGGGCGGCCCTCTCGCGGTTGCGGATCGACGCGGCACGCAGGACCGCGACCTGCCGGTTGAGCTGCCCGTGCTCCCGCCGGACCGACGAGAGGAGGTGCGCGCCGCGCCCGGCGACCGCGTTCAGGAAACGGCCGATCCGTCCCGCCAGGTCCGTCCCTTCGGGAGCTCGCGAGGCGAGGTCTCCTTCGGCCATCTGGCGGGCCGCGGCCAGGATCCGCCCGAGGCGTGCGGCGGGGCGCTGCAGGAAGACCGCGACCGCCGCCCCCGCGAGCAGGCCCGAGACCGCCGAAGCGGCGAGGCCGAGGTCGAGGACGAGGCTCTGCCGGAGCGGGTTGCCGAAGCCGGCCGCCGCCCACGCCGCCGCGACGGATGCCGCGCCGCCCGCTGCGAAGGCCGCGAGCCCCGCGACGAGGGAGAGGATCGGGATGAAGCGGTCGGGCTCCTCGTGCGCCACGGGGGCAGTCTAGACCAGCCCGCTCAGGGCGGGGAGGACGAGGACTGGCGAACCGCCGTCGCGACGACCTCTCCCGGCACCGGACCCGACGCGGGCCCCAGCTCGCGCGCCTCGAGGACCTCGGCGAGCTCCTGCCGCGGGAAGAGACGAACGGTCAGCGCAACCCGCCGTCCCGCGCACCCCTTTCGGGCGAGGACCGACTCCGTCACCGCGCCGTCGAGGAGGGTGACGACCTCCCCGTCGTCCGTCCTGAGGACCGGGAGGTGGCGCGGGTCGAGCACCGGCGTCTCCGGGAAGAGTCGGGCCAGGGCACACCGCAGGCAGAAGACCTCCCCGGTCAGCTCGCGGACCACGGACGCCTCCACGAGCGTCGGCACCGGGGGCGGCGCGCTTCGCACGAGGAGAGCCGCCCCGACCGCGCCGGCCGCGGCGAGGATCGCCGCGGCCGCGAGGACGCCCCGGCGCCGGTTCCGGCGCGCCCGCGGAGCCTTCGCGACGGCGCGGGCGAGCCGCGTCCGGACCGCGTCGGGGATCTGGTCGTCCGGCCGCGCCTCGCGGAGGGCCGCGTTCCGGGTCTCGGCGTCGCGACGGAGCGCGCAGCAGTGAGAGCACGCGTCGAGGTGCGCGAGGAGGCGGGCCGCCGTCGCGACGTCGAGCTCGTCGTCGCAGAGCGCCTCGATCAGCGGGGTGGCGGTCTCGCAGTCCATCGCGCGGCCCGCGTGGGGGCCTCTCCAGCGAGGTCTAACGCCGGCGTCGCGCCGGGTA
>CAZWRQ010000231.1:0-8367 GCA_964636395.1 uncultured Holophagales bacterium | reverse complement strand
AGCCTGCGTCGCTCCCGGTCGACCCGTCCGGCGTCGTCGGTCATGCACGGCCTCCTGTTCCCGGCGGGGACATCCCGGCGTCCGCCGCCGCCGCGGATGCTAAATTACCCCCGTCTCGGCAGCCGATCGCCGCTCCCTTGTTGCGAGGTACGAGGGCCGGGCACGGGACGAAGGCAGCCGGCACGGAAAGGGAGAGTCACATGCTGAAGGAATTCAAGGAGTTCGCGATCAAGGGGAACGTCATCGACATGGCGGTCGGCGTCGTCATCGGCGGCGCGTTCGGCAAGATCGTGACCAGCCTCGTCACCGACGTCATCATGCCGCCGATCGGCCTACTCCTCGGGAAGGTCGACTTCTCGAACCTCTTCCTGAACCTCTCCGGGACGCCCGCCGCCTCCCTCGCCGAGGCGAAGGAGAAGGGGCTCGCGACGCTGAACTACGGCGTGTTCTTCAACACGGCGATCGAGTTCCTCATCATCGCCTTCGCGATCTTCGTCGTCGTCAAGCAGATCAACCGCCTCAAGCGCGAGGCCCCGGCGGCCCCCGCCGCGCCGCCGGAGCCGTCGAACGAGGAGAAGCTCCTCGGCGAGATCCGCGACCTGCTGAAGTCGAAGTGACGGGGAGCCGTATGAAGAAGGCCGTCGTCCTCTCCGCCCTCCTCCTCGCCTCCCTCTCCGCCGTCGCGGCCGAAGAGCCGCCTCCCGGCTGGCACGGGAGCTTCGGCGCTGGCCTCTCGATCTCCTCCGGCAACAGCGACGCGAAGAGCTTCAACCTTTCGGGCGACCTCAAGTACGACCCGAAGACGAAGAACGTCGTGAAGCTCGGCGCCCTCTTCCTCCGGAGCGAGTCGAACGGCGACACGACCGCCGACAAGCTCGTCGCGACGATCCGCGACGAGTACTCCGTGACCGACCGCTTCTTCGTCTACGGCGAGGTCGGATACCTGCGCGACAAGGTCGCCCTCCTGAGCTACCTGATCTCGCCGACCGCGGGGGCGGGGTACAAGGTCGTGAAGACCGACGCCATGACGTTCGACGTCTCCGCCGGTGTCGGCGGCGCGTTCGAGAAGCTCGAGGGGCACGACGCCACCTCCAGCGGCGCATTCCGGGCCGGCGAGGCCTTCACCTGGAAGGTCTCCCCCACCGTCACGCTCGGCCAGAACGGATCGGGCCTCTGGAAGGCGAACGACACGGGCGACGCCTTCCTTCACTTCGACGTCAGCCTCGCCACCTCGCTCTCGAAGCTCCTCGAGCTGAAGCTCGCGTACCTCGTCGACCACAAGACCCGTCCGGCGTTCGCGGACGTCGACAAGACCGACACCGCCTTCCTCGCGACCGTCGTCGCGAAGTTCTAGCGCAGCCCTGCGGCGCCCCGGGACCGCGTCCGCGGTCTCGGGGCGCCGGCATCGTCCCGTCCGCCGACCCCGGCGTCCCCGGCCGGGCCGGCCGTCCTCTCCGGCGCTAAGATGCCCCGTTCGCCCGGGGCCGCCGGCCCGCGGGCGGGAAGGGGGCGTCCTTGTACCCGACCCTCGACTACGCGGAGGTGGGCTTCGTTTGCGGGCTGGAGGTCCACCAGCAGCTCCTGACCCCGACGAAGCTCTTCTGCCGCTGCCCGGCGGGGCTCTACACGGAGACGCACGACGGGACGGTCCTCCGGCACATGCGGCCGACCCTCTCGGAGCTCGGCGAATACGACGGCACCGCGCTGATGGAGTTCAAGACGAGGAAGAACATCGTCTACCTCCTCAACGTGAAGAACGTCTGCACCTACGAGATGGACGACACCCCGCCGTTCCTCGTGAACCAGGAGGCGATCGACGTCGCCATCGAGCAGTGCCTCATGCTCGGGTGCGACATCGTCGACGAGGTCCACATCGCGCGGAAGCAGTACCTCGACGGCTCGATCCCGACCGGCTTCCAGCGGACGGCCGTCGTCGGCGTGAACGGAAAGATCCCGTTCCGCGGGAGGACCCTCTCCGTCACGCAGGTGACCGTCGAGGAAGACTCCTGCCGCGAGGTGCGCGACCGCGGGCACTGCATCGTCTGGCGCGCCGACCGGCTCGGGATGCCGCTCATCGAGACGGTGACCGGCCCCGATCTGCGCACCCCCGACGAGGTCGAGGAGGCGATCCTCCTCGTCGGCCGCGTCTGCCGCTCGACAGGGCACGTCCGCACGGGCCTCGGCGCCTCGCGCCAGGACGTGAACGTCTCCGTCCGTGGCGGGCGGCGCGTCGAGATCAAGGGGGTGCCCAAGGCGGGCTGGGCGCCGCGCCTCGTCCACGGCGAGGCGTGGCGGCAGGTGAACCTGCTGAAGCTCCGCGACGAGCTTCACCGCCGCGGCTTCACGACGCCCGCCTCGATCCGCGTCGAGTCGCAGGACGTGACCCAGCTCTTCGCGGCGACGGAGATCCCGTACCTGACCCCCGCGGCCTGGGAGCGCTGGGTCGAAACGGAGAAGATGCGCCCCGGCTTCGAGCTCGGGAAGGGGCCGTACCGCGTCCGCGCGGCGCGCCTCGCCGGCCTCGCCGGGACGCTCTCCTTCCCGACGCAGCCCGAGCACGTCTTCGCCCACGAGCTCGCGGGCCGGATCCGCGTCATCGCCGGCCTCGACCAGCTCCCGAACCTCCTCCACTCCGAGGCCTGGCCCGACTCGCGCGGCACGCGCGCCGAGCTGAAGAAGCTCCGCGGGCGCCTCCGCTGCGGGCCGGACGACGCGATCGCCGTCGTCTGGGGCCCCGAGGAGGACGTCGTCACCGCATGCGAGGAGATCCGCCTCCGTTACGTCGACGCCCTCGGCGGCGTCCCGAACGAGACGCGCCAGCCCTTCGCCGACGGCTCGACCGACTTCGAGCGGATCCTCCCCGGCCCCGACCGGATGTACCCCGACACCGACAGCCCTCCGACGCGCGTCACGCGCGAGCGGGTCGCCGGCCTCGCCGCGAGGCTCCCCGAGCGCCCCTGGGACCGCGAGAGGCGCTACGCCGACGCGGGCGTCCCCGCCTCGACGGCCCACTTCCTCATCCGGCGCGGCGGCGCCGTCGTCGTCGACCGCCTCGCGCGGGAGACCGGCGCGAGCGTCCGCGACGTCGCCTTCCTCTTCGGCGAGAAGCTGAAGGGGCTCCGGCGCGCGTCCGTCCCGGTCGACGCCGTGCCGGAGGAGCGCTGGAGAGAGCTCCTGCGCGCCTTCGTCGCGACACCCGTCCTGAAGCAGGCGTGGGAGCTCGCCGTCCTCGCGATCTGCGAGAGCCCCTCGCGCCCCGTCGGCGACCTCCTCGCCGAGAGGGGCTTCGGGACGGAGCCCCCCGCCTGGCGCGCCGGCGTCCCGGCGGCGCTCGCGGCGGCGCGGGAGAAGGCCTACAGGAAGGACGACGCGGCGCTCGTTTCGAAGCTCGCCCTCGCGACGCTGATGCCCGGCCTCCTCGGGCGCGTCCCGGCCTCCGCGGTCTCGGAGGAAGTCTCGAAGGCCCTCCCGGAGGTGAGCGCGTGAGCGAGATGAACGATCCCCTCAAGGGGTACCGCGGCCGCGCCCGCGCCGCGCTCGAGAGGTTCGACGTGAAGGTCTGGAGCGACGTCCGCGTCGTGAACGACGCCGGCTCCGTCTTCGAGGGGGTCATCCTCCCGCGGAGCGGCTCCTTCGACGACCTCCACGTCGTCATGAAGCTGAAGAACGGCTACAACGTCGGCCTCCACTGCGACCGCCTCGAGCACGTCACCGAGGTCGGCTACAAGGAGGCGAAGTACAAGATCCCCGAGAAGGCGTTCCCGGAGCGGCCGACGCTGCCGAAGGTGACGCTCCTCGGGACGGGCGGGACGATCGCCTCGCGCCTCGACTACCGGACGGGTGCCGTCATCCCCGCCTTCACGCCGGGCGAGCTCTACGGGGCCGTCCCCGAGCTCGCGGACATCTGCAACCTGACGACGAAGAAGATCTTCGGGGTCTTCTCCGAGAACATGGCGATGGAGAACTACCTCGTCCTCGCGAAGGCGATCGGCGAGGAGATCGCGGCCGGCGCCGACGGCATCGTCATCGGGCACGGCACCGACACGATGGGGCACACCGCCGCGATCCTGTCGTTCATGGTGCAGGACTCCCCCGTCCCGATCGTCCTCGTCGGGTCGCAGCGCTCCTCCGACCGCCCGTCGTCCGACGCGGCGCTCAACCTCATCCACTCGGTCCGCACCGCCGCGTACTCCGACCTCGCCGAGGTCGTCATCTGCATGTTCGGCCCGACGTCCGACCGCTACGGCCTCCTCCACCGCGGGACGCGCTGCCGGAAGATGCACAGCTCCTACCGCTCGACGTTCCGGACGGTCGGCGACATCCCGCTCGCAATGGTCAGCCGCGACTCGTTCAACTACCTGACGGACGACTACCGGAAGCGCGACAAGTCGCGCGTCCCGAGGATCGACGCCGTCTACGACGACAGGACGACGATCCTCTACTACTACCCCGGCATGAACCCCGACCTCGTCGACGCCCTCGTCGAGAAGGGGTACCACGGCATCGTCATCGCGGGGACCGGCCTCGGCCACGTCAACAAGCCGCTCTACCCCGCCATCAAGCGGGCGACGGAGGCGGGCGTCCACGTCGTCATGGCCGTCCAGACGCTCTGGGGCTTCGCCCAGATGTACGTCTACGACACCGGACGCGACCTGATGGACCTCGGGATCGTCCCGCTCGACAACATGATCCCCGAGACGGCGCTCATGAAGCTCTCCTGGGTCCTCGGCCACACGCGCGAGCGCTCCGAGGTGATGCGCATGATGACGACGCCCGTCGCGCACGAGATCACGCCGCGCGAGCCGCACAACGGCTACCTCGTCATGCAGGGCGGGCTCCCCGAGACGGAGGAGTGGGTCCGGGGGCACTGGAAGTAGGAGGGCTCAGCCCTTCCGCCGTATCTCCTCGAGCGTCGCCCGGAGCGTCGGAAGGGCTGAGAGGTCCTTCGGCCGGCCAGCGGCCTCCTTCACCTCGATGAGGCGAGGCAGAGAGAGGACGGGCACGGCGAGGCCAGCGAGGTCGAGCGTGACGGTGTCGCGAGCGAGGTCCTCGTACATGAGGCCGCCCGCGACCGCGCCCAGGAGGTCGAGAGGGCCGAGCGTCGTCGAGAGGAGGTGGTGCCCGGGGCCCAGGAGCGACTCGCGGGTCGGCGCGGGGCCCTTCGGGTCGCCCCGGTACCGGGCGTCGAGCTCGGCGAGAGCCGACAGCAGCCTGTCGACGTTCTCATCGGTCCTCCCGTGGACGACGTCGACGTCGAACGTGACGAGCGGGACGCCCTGGAGAACGGCGGCGACTCCCCCGACGACGACGAAATCGACACCGTGGCGGGAGAGGAGCTCGAGCGTTCGACGTCAGCGTTCGTTTACGGCGAGGCCGGCTTCGGGACGACGTGAGCGCGAAGGGTCTCGAGCTCCCTCGCGGCCGCGTCCGCGAGGGCGAGCCGCTCGGCCGGGCTCTTCGCGAGCCAGTCCCGGATCAGCGTGAGGTCGACGCCCTCGGCGGACACGTCCGCGGTCGCGCCTTCGTGCTCGGCGCGGCGCCCGTCGCCGGTTCGCGCGTCTTCCGGTGCCACGTCGCGATCGTACTCCCGGCCACCTCCCGCCGGACGGCAGCGAGCCGGAACCGGTACGATCGCCGGCGTCCCGCGTCCCCGGAGCGGGATCTCGGGAGGTCCGATGCGCGCCCTCACCTACGAGAAGCACGGCGACCCGCGCGAGGGGGTCGTGAAGAAGGTCTTCGACCCGCGTCCCGGCCCCGGCCAGGTCGTCGTCCGCGTCGTGGCGGCGGCGCTCAACCCGTCCGACTGGAAGGTCGTCGAGGGGAAGTTCCCGTTTCTCTTCCTTCCCAAGCGGCCGTACGTTCCTGGCTGCGAGGCGGCGGGCGTCGTCGAATCGCTCGACCCGCGCGTCGCAGGCCTTCGCGAAGGCGACGAGGTCGTCTGCTCGACCGGCTTCGGCGGCGCTCTCGCCGAGAAGGTCGCCGTCTCTTCGCTCGCCGCCGTCAGGAAACCGGCCTCGCTCTCCTTCGAGGAGGCGACGGCGATCCCGGCCGCGGGAATGTCGGCGCTCCAGTCGCTCCGCGACCTCGGCGGGCTCCGCGAGGGCCAGCGCCTCCTCGTGAGCGGCGCAGGCGGCGGCATCGGCGTCTACGCCGTGCAGATCGGGAAGCTCCTCGGCGCGCACGTCACCGCCGTCGCGAGCGAGGGGAAGCACGGGATGCTCGCCGGCCTCGGCGCCGACGCCCTCCTCGACTACCGGAAGAGCGACTTCACGAAGGCCCGCGAGGCGTGGGACGTCGTCTTCGACGTCGTCCCGAACCGCAGCTTCGGCGCGTGCTCCCGGGTCCTCTCGCCCGCCGGCGTCTACGTCACGACGCTCCCCGGAGCCGGGCCGTTCCTCGCCTCCGTCGGCGCGGCGTTCAGGGCGCCGTTCGGCTTCCGGAAGACGTGCCGCGCGCTGATGCTGAAGCCGCGCCCCGAGGACCTCGGCTGGCTCCTCGACCGCGCCGCGGAGGGGAGGCTGAAGGCCGTCGTCGGGAAGGTCGTTTCGCTCGACCGGGCCGCGTGGGCACTCTCCGACCTCTCCGCCGGGCACGTCACGGGGAAGACCGTCGTGAAGATCGCCGACTGAACCGACCTTCTGACCGGCCTGCCGTGACCAGGGAGGCCGGCCTCCCGCCGGAGCCGGCGACGCGGACGGGGAGGATGCGGGAGCCGGGCGCCGGATGGCGCTGGCCGGGGCCGTCCCCCCCCGGCTGCCGGCTACGGGACCGGACCCGCTCGAGCCCTGGAAGGGGCGCCCCGCGGGCGCTCCTTCCAGGGCAATCGACCTTAAAGGGATTAGGCGACGGGGAGGGCTCTCCGAAGCAGGAGAACCCCCGCTCCCGCGATCAGAAGGACGAGCGCGAAGAGCCCCGTCTCCGAGACGGTGGGGACCTCGGCCTGGCCCTGGACCTCGAGCGGTGCGGTGGAGACGTTGTTCGGAGGGGTGGGGTCGGGCTCGGCCAGCGTCGCCGTGGCCGTGTTCGCGAAGGCTCCGGGCGAAAGGGCGCGGACCGTCAGGACGACCTCGGCCTGCGAATCCGGAGCGAGCGTTCCGAGCGCGCAGGTCACCGTCGCGGTCCCGGAGCAGGAGCCCTGGGACGTCTCCGCGGCCACGAAGAGGAGCCTGCTCGGAAGCGGGTCGGTGAGAACGACCTCCGTCGCGGTGCTCGGGCCGAGGTTGCGGACCGTGATCCGGAACTCGAGCTCGGAGCCGATGGAGACCACGACTGAAGAGGCGACCTTTGTGACGACGAGATCCGCGCTCGGAACGGCGGCGTCGGTGTCCGTCGCCGTGTTGTCGTCCGGCGTCGGATCGGTCGTTCCCGCCGGGGCCGTGACCGTGACGGTGTTGACGAGGTCGCCCGTGCGCCCGGCCGGGATCGTCAACGTCAAGGTGTAGGTGGCCGTCCCGCCCGAGAGGAGGTTGACGGTGTCCGCGATCGCGCCGGTGCCGCTCGCGGCGCAGGTCGAGCCGGCCGAGGCCGCGCAGGTCCAGGAAGCCGTCGTGATGCCGGACGGCAGCGGGTCGGCGACCGTTGCGCCGGTGATGTCGGACGGACCGGCGTTCGTGACGACGATCGTGTAGACCGCCGTTCCGCCGGGGGTGTACGTGCCCGTGCCGTCGGTCTTCGTGACCGAGAGGTCGGCCGTCGGATTGAGCGTGTCGGTGTCCGTCGCGCTGTTGTTGCCCGGCGTCGGGTCGGTCGTGCCCGCCGGGGCCGTGACCGTGACGGTGTTGACGAGGTCGCCCGTGCGCCCGGCCGGGATCGTCAACGTCAAGGTGTAGGTCGCCGTCCCGCCGGAGAGGAGGTTCACGGTGTCCGCGATCGCGCCGGTGCCGCTCGCGGTGCAGGTCGAGCCGGCCGAGGCCACGCAGGTGTACGACGCCGTCGTGATGCCTGCGGGCAGCGGGTCGGCCACCGTCGCGCCCGCGACGTCGGACGGACCGGCGTTGGTGACGACGATCGTGTAGACCGCCGTTCCGCCGGGGGTGTACGTGCCCGTGCCGTCGGTCTTCGTGACCGAGAGGTCGGCCGTCGGATTGAGCGTGTCGGTGTCCGTCGCGCTGTTGTTGCCCGGCGTCGGGTCGGTCGTGCCCGCCGGGGCCGTGACCGTGACGGTGTTGACGAGGTCGCCCGTGCGCCCGGCCGGGATCGTCAGGGTGAGCGTGTAGGTGGCCGTCCCGCCCGAGAGGAGGTTGACGGTGTCCGCGATCGCGCCCGTCCCGCTCGCGGCGCAGGACGAGCCGGCCGAGGCCGCGCAGGTCCAGGACGCCGTCGTGATGCCTGCGGGCAGCGGGTCGGCCACCGTCGCGCCCGCGACGT
>CAZWRQ010000230.1:4270-8462 GCA_964636395.1 uncultured Holophagales bacterium | reverse complement strand
GAGCGGGGCCTCCACGTCGCCGGCTGGGCGGGGGACCCGCGCAGCGCGAGGGGCCTCTACCTCGCGACGATCGGACGGGGGCTCTTCCGCTTCGTGCCGTCCGCCGCGGGCGGCGCCGCCGCCGGGGAGCTCAGCGCCCCGGCACGCTGAGGAACTCGAGGCGTGCGCCCGGGACGACCCCGTGGCGCTTCGCCTCTCCGCCCGTCAGCTCGACCACCGTGTCGGCGGGCGCGCGCGAGGGATAGCTCGGGCACGGGTCGGCCTCGCACGGGGGAACGTTCGCAAGGACGTCGACGACGATCCCGTCCGCGAGCGTGAAGACCATGTCGAGCGGGAAATGACAGTTCTTCATCCAGAACGAGCGCGGCTCGGGCGCGTCGAAGAGGAAGACCATCCCGCTCGACGGCGCGAGCGACTCGCGGAACATGAGCCCCTGCGCGATCTGCTCCGGCGTCCGCGCGAGCTCGAGGGCGAAGACGGCGCCCGACGGGAGGACGACTCGCGGCCCGGCGGCCGGCGCCGGGGCGGCTGGCGGTGTGCCGCGTCCCCCGGAGCAGGCCGCGAGGAGGAGGGCGCCGAGCAGGACGGCCCTCCCGGTTTCACGCCTCATCGACGACCGGGCCCGGTTCGTCATACGGCTCTCCTTCGTCGTCGTGGCCGAGGTGGTACTTCTTGGCGTAGTAGCGGAACGAACGCTCCGACATCCCGACGAGCTTCGCAGCTTCCTTCCGGACCCCGTTCGCGCGCTCGAGCGCCTGCTGCATGAGGCGCTTGCCGATCCACTCGAGGTAGGCCTCGAGGTCGAAGCTCCCCGTCGGCAGGTCGAACGGGGTCTGGAGCGCCTCGGCCGGCACGCCGGCGGGCCGGAGGAAGCTCTCCGGGAGCGAGCCCGTCGTGATGACCGGCCCCGGCTCGAGGGCGACCGTCCTCTCGATCAGGTTCTCGAGCTCACGCACGTTCCCCGGCCAGGGGTACGCCTCGAGGAGCCGGATCGCCTCTGCAGAGATCTTCTTCTCCGGGATCCCCTGCTCGGCCGTCACCTTCTTCAGGAAGTGGCGCACGAGGAGCGGGATGTCCTCCCGGCGCTCGCGCAGCGGCGGGATCTGGAGCGGGATGACGGCGATCCGGTAATAGAAGTCCTCGCGGAACGAGCGGTCGGCGACCTTCTCGCCGAGGTCTTTGTTCGTCGCGCAGATGATCCTCACGTCGATCGGCTCTTCGACGTTCCCGCCGACGCGGCGCACGACCCGCTCCTGCAGGACCTGCAGGAGCTTCACCTGCATGGCGATGGAGGTCTCCCCGATCTCGTCGAGGAAGAGCGTCCCGCCCTCGGCCTCCTTGAAGAGCCCCTTCTTCTCCCGCACGGCGCCCGTGAACGCCCCCTTCTCGTGCCCGAACAGCTCAGACTCGAGGAGGTTCTCCGGGAGGGCTCCGCAGTTGACGGAGACGAACGGGCGTCCGGCCCGGGCCGAGCTGCGGTGGATCGCCCGGGCGATGAGTCCCTTGCCGGTGCCGGAGTCGCCGGTGATCAGGACGGTCGACGTCGTCCGTCCGACGCGGTCGATCAGGTCGAAGACGGCGCGCATCTTTCGCGACACGCCGACGAGCGGGCCGAGCGCCGGGCTGTCCCCGACGCGGGAGCGGAGCTCCTGGTTCTCGTCGGCGAGGCGCTTGCGCTCGAGCGCCTTCCCGACGACGTGCTTGAGCTCGTCGACGTCGAACGGCTTCGAGACGTAGTCGTAGGCGCCCGCCTTGAGCGCCTCGATGGCGGTCTTCGTGGAGGTGTACGCCGTGATCATCACGACCGGGGTCTCGGCGTCCGTCTCCCTCGTCTTCCGAAGGACGTCGAACCCGGTGCCGTCCGGCATCCGCAGGTCCGTCAGGACGAGGTCGGGGTGGAGCTCGTCGACGAGGCGCAGCCCTTCGGCGCACGAGCCCGCGGTCCGGACCTCGTATCCCTCCCGCTCGAAGACGATCGAGAGCATCCCGGTGATGCCGGGCTCGTCGTCGACGACGAGGATGCGGGGGCCCGCGGCGCGGGACGGAGCAACGGTCACGCCCGGACCCCCTCCCTCGCGGCGGTCCGGGCGCCCGGGCCGCCAGCGGGGAGCGTCAACGTGATCGTGGTCCCGTCTCCCGGGGCGCTCTTCACCCGGATCCTCCCTCCGTGCTCCTCCACGATACGGTAGACGATGGCGAGCCCGAGCCCGGTCCCGCCCGGCGTTGCGTGGGCGAACGGCGTGAAGAGGCGGTCCTGCTCCTCCCGCGACATTCCCCGTCCGTCGTCGGAGAAGGTCGCGGTCCAGGACCCTTCGTCATCGGCCCGGGCGGCCACCGCGAGCGTCCCGCCGTCCGGCATCGCGGCAACGGCGTTCCGGAGGAGGTTCCAGAAGACCTGGCGGAGCTGCCCGGGGTCTGCCTGGAGCGGGAACGACTCCGGCTCGAGCGTCAGCGTTACGGCGTGCCGCCCGGAGAGCTCGTCGCTGTGCGTCAGGAGCGTGACGACGTCGCGCAGGGCGCCGGCCGCGTCGACCGTCTCGATCGCCTGGTCGCGGGGCTTCACGTACTTCAGGAAGTCCTCGAGGATGGCGGAGAGCCGGTGCGACTCCTGGACAGCGATCTCCATGAGCCGCCGCTCCGAGGAGCCGGGCGGCGCCGTTCCCGAGAGGACCTGGACCGAGCCGGAGATCGAGGCCAGGGGGTTCCGGATCTCGTGCGCGATCGACGCCGCGAGCTCGCCGACGGCGGCCAGCTTCTCCTTGAGGCGGACCTCTCCCTCGAGCTTCTTCAGCTCGGTGAGGTTCTGGAAGATGAGGATCCTCCCGGTCACGCGGCCGTCGCCGTCGCGGAGCGGGGTGATGGTCACCCCGAAGTAGGTCCCGGCTCCGAGCGCCGTCCGGTTTCCCTCGTACCGAAGGACCTCGTTCCCGGGGGGGCGCTCGAGGTCGAGGATCTCCCCCCAGACGAGGCCCGTCTCGAAGAGGGGGCGCCCGACGAGCTCCTCCGGGCGCCGGTGCAGGAGCTCGCCGGCCGGGGGGTTCGCGAACGTGATCGTTCCGGAGAGGTCGGCAGTCACGACGCCGGACGACATGGAGGAGAGGACCGACGAGTGGAGGGCCTGGAGCCGAGCGACCTCCTCCCGCCGGCGCTCGGCGAGGAGCCTGGCGTCGCGCAGCCGCTCCGAGGCGGCGGCGACGAGGAGCGCCGTCGCGGCGAAGGCTCCGACGTTCGAGACGACGTTCCCCGCGAGCTGGCCGCGCGTCCAGATTCGGGCCGGGAGCTCGCCGCTCTGGGGGGCCGATACGGCGCCGCCCTGCATCAGCTGGAGGAGGACGGCGTAGAAGACCGAGGCGAGGCCGGCCGTCACGAGCCCGCCGCCGCGCCCGAAGAGCAGCGTCCCGCTTAGGACGACCGCGAGGTAGAGGAACGTGAAGCTCGAGTCGGGGCCCCCGGAGACCCAGACGAGGCCGGTCACGACGACGAGGTCGCCGAGGAGCTGGAGGACGGCGTTCGCCCCGGGGTCGAGCGTCCGGAGGGTCGCGAGGGAGAGGAGAGACGTCGTGTAGGCGCCCGCGGCGAGGTAGTAGATCGGCGCGAGCGGAAGCCAGAGGCTGAACGTCAGCTGGATCAGGAGGGCGGAGAGGAGGAGCGTCGAGACGACGACGACCCGCGTGACGAGAAGGCCCCGGAGGACGTCCGGGGCCGGGCGCGGGAGGGCGCGCGCGGGTTCGCTCACGTCCGCCGATTGTAGCGGCCGGGCGAGGGGGCCGTACGCGCGACGGGCGCCCCGGAGGGCGCCCGCATCGGTGCCTGGCGCACCACCCCGACCGTGGCTCCTCAGGAGGGGAGGCGCCGAAGGCGCCGCGGGGAGGTGCGTGGCGCACCTCCCCGATCCATGATCACCCGACCTTCGAGATCAGGTCGAACATCGGCATGTACATCGCGACGACGATCGTGCCGATGATCGTGCCGAGCATGGCGATCATGATCGGCTCCATGAGCTTCATGAGGCCCTCGACCGCCCGGTCGACCTCCTCCTCGTAGAACTCCGCGATCTTCGAGAGCATCGCGTCGAGCGCGCCCGTCTGCTCGCCGACGCCGATCATCTGGACGACCATCGGCGGGAAGACCTTCGTCTCGGCGAGCGGCTCGGCGATCGTCCGGCCCGTCTCGACGGACTTCCGGACGGCCA
>CAZWRQ010000230.1:0-4170 GCA_964636395.1 uncultured Holophagales bacterium | reverse complement strand
TCGGCGAGCGGCTCGGCGATCGTCCGGCCCGTCTCGACGGACTTCCGGACGGCCATGATGCCGTCCTCGATGATCGCGTTCCCGGAGGTCTTGGCCGTGATCTCGAGGCCGTCGAGGATCGGGACGCCCGAGGAGGTCAGCGTGGCGAACGTCCGGCAGAAGCGGGCGACTGCGATCTTCTTGAGGATCTCGCCGAGGACCGGGAGCTTCAGCAGGACCCCGTCGATGACGCGGCGCCCCTTGTAGGTCTTGTAGTAGCGCTTCAGCGCGAAGACGACCGCGGCGATCGCCGCGATGATGAAGAGGAAGTAGTCCGCGAGGAAGTTCGACAGCGCGATGACGACCCGGGTCGGGAGCGGGAGCTGCGCGCCGAGCCCCGCGAAGAGCGCCGCGAAGGTCGGGATGACCTTCCAGAGGATGACCGCGACGACGAGCGCCGCCACGGTGAGGACGGAGACCGGGTAGATGAGGGCGGTCTTGACCTGGCCCGCCAGCTTGACCGCCTTCTCGATGTAGTTCGCGAGGCGGCGGAGGATCGTGTCGAGGATGCCGCCCGCCTCTCCGGCGGCGACCATGTTCACGAAGAGGTCGTCGAAGGCGCGCGGGTGCTTCTTCAGCGCGTCGGCGAGGGAGGAGCCCGCCTCCACGTCCTGCCGAACGGCGAGGATGATCCGCTGAAACGCCTTGTCGTCCTGCTGCGTGCCGAGGATCTCGAGGCACTGCACGAGAGGCAGGCCGGCGTCGATCATGACGGAGAACATCCGGGTGAAGGTCGCGAGCCGCTTCGCCGCCACCTTGCCCGAGCCCATCTTCGGGAGCGCGAACTCCTTGCCGCGCTCCTTCACGGACGCGACCTCGATCTGGCGCCGGCGCAGGTCGGCGATGGCGAGGTCCTTCGACTCGGCGGTGAGGACGCCGTTGGTCATGACGCCCTGGCGGGTCTTCCCCTTCCAGACGAACTGGGCCATCTCAATCCCTCCCGGCGCGCGTCAGGGGCGCCGGGCCGCGGCGCCCGCGGCAGCCGTCGGCGGCGCCTGTCCCACGACGCCGACGCCGCGGGCGATCATCTCGGAGAGCTCGTCCGGCAGGGACGACGTGGAGATCGCGAGGTCCTGGGAGATGACCTTGCGGTGCACGAGCGTCGCGAGCGCCTGGTTGAAGGTCTGCATTCCGTACTTGTTCTGCCCGGTCTGCATCATCGAGTAGATCTGGTGGAGCTTGTCCTCGCGGATCAGGTTCCGGATCGCGGGGGTGGGGATCAGGATCTCCATCGCGAGGCATCGGCCCTTGCCGGAGGCCTTCGGGAGGAGCGTCTGGCAGAGGATCCCCTCGAGGACGAACGAGAGCTGCGCCCGCACCTGCGACTGCTGGTTCGCGGGGAATGCGTCGATGATCCGGTTCATCGTCTGGACGGCGCTGTTCGTGTGGAGCGTGGCGAACGTGAGGTGACCGGTCTCGGCGATCCGGAGGGCCGCCTCCATCGTCTCCAGGTCGCGCATCTCACCGACGAGGACGACGTCGGGGTCCTCGCGGAGGACGGCCCGGAGCGCGTTCGGGAACGAGTGCGTGTCGGCGTGCAGCTCGCGCTGGTTGACGATGCACTTTTTGTGGGTGTGGAGGAACTCGATCGGGTCCTCGATCGTGACGATGTGCTTCGGCTGCTCGCGGTTGACCTTGTCGATCATCGTCGCGAGCGTCGTCGACTTGCCCGAGCCGGTCGGCCCCGTGACGAGGACGAGGCCGCGCGGCCGGTTGCAGAGGTTCTCGACGACCGACGGGATGCCGAGCTCCTTGAAGCCGAGGATCTCGTACGGGATCTGCCGGAAGACCGCCGAGACCGCGCCCCGCTGCATGAAGACGTTCCCGCGGAAGCGGGCGAGCCCCTTGACCCCGAACGAGAGGTCCAGCTCGAGGTTCTCCTCGAAGCGGTGCTTTTGGACGTCGGTCAGGATCGAGTAGCAGAGCTGCTTCGTCTCCGGGACGGTGAGCGGCGGGAAGTCGAGCGCCTGGATGTCGCCATGCACCCGGATCATCGGGGGGGAGTTCGTGGTGATGTGGAGATCCGACCCGCCCCGCTCGACGAGAGTCTTCAGAAGCTGGTGCAGCGTTGCCGACATCGAAACCCCCTGTCCGAGGTGCTGTCGGGAATCATACCGCAGGCGTTTTCGCCACCCCCCGCCGGAAGCCGTCCCGCCCGGCGGGAGGATCCCCGGTTTCGCGCCCCCCGACGTCGCAGGGCCCGCCTCGGGCCGCGGAGGGGGAGCGTGGGGACCCGGGCTCGAATGAAGGCGAGAGGCGGGAGCTCGCTCGGGTGCTCAGGGCCGCGGAGGGGGAGCGGGGGGACCCGGGCTCGGGTCCCCCCGGAACATGTCAGAGCACGGTCTCCCGGACGACCTCCTCGATCGTCGTCATCCCGTCCTTGATCTTCGCCAGGCCGGAGCCGCGGAGGGTGACCATCCCCTCCTCGACCCCTTTCCGCTTGATCTCCACGGAGGAGGCGCCGGAGAGGATCATCTCCTTGATCTCCTCGGAGACCTCGAGGACCTCGACGAGCGCGACGCGCCCCTTCAGGCCCGTCCCGTTGCAGCGCTCGCACCCCTTTCCCTTCATCACCTGGACGGTCTTCGACTCCTCGGGAGTGAAGCCGAGCTGGATGAGGACCTGGGGCGGGACCTCGGTCGGCACCTTGCAGTTCGAGCAGACGCGCCGGATGAGGCGCTGCGCGGCGATGAGGACGACGGACGTCGCGACGAGGTACGGCTCGATGCCCATGTTCATGAGCCGGTTGATCGTCGAGGGGGCGTCGTTCGTGTGGAGCGTCGAGAGGACGAGGTGGCCCGTGAGGGAGGCCTTGACGGCGATCTCGGCGGTCTCGAAGTCGCGGATCTCGCCGACGAGGATGATGTTCGGGTCCTGCCGGAGGAAGGAGCGGAGCGCGGCCGCGAAGTTCAGGCCGATGGAGTCCTTCATCTGAACCTGGTTGATGCCGGGCAGGTTGAACTCCACCGGGTCCTCGGCCGTCATGATGTTCGTGTCGGGGGTGTTGATCCGCGAGAGGGCCGAGTAGAGGGTGTTCGTCTTCCCGGAGCCGGTGGGTCCGGTGACGAGGACCATGCCCCAGGGCCTGAGGATCGCCTTCTCGAACCGCTGGAGGCTCGACTTCTCGAAGCCCAGCTTCGTCATGTCGAGCATCAGGTTGTCCTTGTCGAGGAGCCGGCAGACGATCTTCTCGCCGAAGAGGGTCGGCAGGACGCTGACGCGGTAGTCGAGCTCCTTCACCTTCCCGGCCAGCTTCATCTTGATCTTGATCCGGCCGTCCTGCGGCAGGCGCTTCTCGGCGATGTCGAGCCGCGCGAGGATCTTGATGCGCGAGGCGATCGCCTCCTTCAGCTTCGAGGGGGGGTTCATCACCTCCTCGAGGACGCCGTCGATCCGGTACCGGACCCGGTACTCCTTCTCGTAGGGCTCGATGTGGATGTCCGAGGCGCCGCGCTTGATCGCGTCCGTCAGGATGATGTTGACGAGCCGGACGACCGGCGCTTCCTCCCCCTCCTCGACGAGCTTCTCGAGGTCGATGGCGTCCTGCTCCTCCTCGTCGACGACCTCGAGCGAGGTGTCGGAGGCGTCGACGGCCGACATCTCCTCCATGACCTTCTTCAGCTCGAGGGCGTGGGAGGCGCCGTAGTTCCGGTCGATCGCGTGCTGGAGGGCGATCTCGGACGCGACGACCGGCTCGACGTTGTAGCCGGTCATGAACTTCAGGTCGTCCATCGCGAAGACGTTCGTCGGGTCGGCCATCGCGATGGTGAGCGTCGCGCCGGTCTTGTTGACCGGGAGGATGTTGTACTTGCGCGCGACCTCGGCCGGGACGAGCTTCAGGACGTTCGGGTCGATCTCGAAGTGCGTCAGGTTGATCGACGGCACGCCGAACTGCGCCGACAGCGTCTCGGTGATGTCGTCCTCGGTGACGAAGCCGAGCCGCACGAGCGTCTCGCCCAGCTTCACACCCGATTCCTTCTGCTGCTTCAGGGCCGCGGCGAGCTGCTCCGCGTTGATGAGCTTCGCCTTCAGGAGAAGTTCTCCGAGCTTGACCGCCATGAGGGCAATGATAGTCGGTCGCCCGCCTTCCGGCAGGCCCGGGACGTCAGCGGGCGGCCGACTATCATTGCC
>CAZWRQ010000229.1:0-8482 GCA_964636395.1 uncultured Holophagales bacterium | reverse complement strand
CCGGTGCCCAGATCCGGTGCCACCACAGATCCGGTGCCAGGCGTGAAATCGTGTATTGTTCAAAACAATACACGATTTCACGCCTGGCACCAATCCCGGGCACCAATCCCGGAAAAAAAGAGGGGGGCGGTTGCACCGGCCCGCGCAACCGCCCCGTGCGGAGGAGTGAGAGTCCCGTTGGAGGAGTGCGAGGCTCCCGGCCTCGGGGACCAAGGGAAAGATGCTCCTGCGCCCGCCGAACGACCACGATCTCGCGGTCTAGAACCTTCGGAAAAAGAGTCGAGTCGCCTTCTCGCCCGGGGTTCAGGAAGTGCTCGCCCCAGGTCTAGTCGCGCGGCTCGGTCGCCAGCGCGGGGAGCGTCTCGCTCGCGAACCGGGCGAGCTCACGGCGGTCGACGGAGCCTGTCTTCTTCAGGAGCTTGCCGACGTGGAATTTCACAGTCGCCTCGGTCACGCCGAGGCGGCGGGCGATCTCCTTGTTCGGGAGCTCGTCCCGGACCGCCTCGAGGACACGCTGCTCCGACCGCGTAAACGCAGAGGTGTGCCCGAGGCCGAGGCGCGAGACGCGTTCGACCCACTCGGAAAGGACGGCGCGCGGCGTCCAGAGCGTCCCTTCTCGGACGCAGCGAAGGGCGTGGCGCAGCTCCGCGGCGCCCGCGGTGTGGGGCAGGACTCCCTTGACCCCCGCCATCAGGCAGGGGAACGTCGTCCGCGCATTCACCTCGCGGACGACGACGAGGACCTTCGCCTCCGGGTGGCGAAGGCGAATCCGCTCGATCCGCGGGGTGGGCGAGCCTGGCTCGTCGCCGAGGCCGATAAGTATGAGCTCGGGCTCGGGACGCCCCTCCGCATCCTCCGTGGTGACGTCGTACCCCTCCGCCGCGAGGAATGCGACGAGGCTCTCGCGCCGCCAGGGATCGCCCTCGAGGAGGAGGAGGACGGGCCGTCCGCGGCGGATCACGGCTCGCTCCGCGCGCCCACGGGGCGTGACGCCAGCGTGATACCCGCCCCTCGGGGCATTTTCGGCACTCGATTCCTCCGCAACCAGAAGACCGTCGCAGTCTAGCGCGTTCGCCGGGCCGTCGCTCCCGCCGCGAGCGCCGCGATGCTCGGGCCCGACGCTTCGGTTTCCGTCATCGACAGTTCTTTCTGTCACCACCACACCGGATCGTCGGAGGTCGCGAAGGCCCCTCGTTTCGCGTCCGCGGGCCCACCGGCCGCTGGCTGCCGACAGGATTTTCTGTCAATCCGCGTCCGGATCGATCACGACTGCGCGAGGCAAGTCACGTTGCAGCCGCGACTTGAGTCGAACGAGTGCCGTGCGGCGGGCGGTTTGCGACGTCCGGGCCAGACCACGAGACACCCGGGACGAAAGGAGGAGAGGGATGACGAAGGACGCCTGACCGGCGGCGGTCGCCCGCACGAAGAAGAGACGAAACGACGGAAACCCCTATCGAAACG
Organism: uncultured Holophagales bacterium; assembly: GCA_964636395.1. GTDB lineage: Bacteria > Acidobacteriota > Thermoanaerobaculia > UBA5066 > UBA5066 > UBA5066. The sequence continues at coordinate 7,021 of CAZWRQ010000229.1, read as the reverse complement.
CCCCGAGCCGGGGCAAATCCACGGAAAGAGAAGAGAAGGAGAACACGATGTTCGCTCGCAACGCTGCCCGCACGTTCGCCCTCGCCTTCGGCCTCGTCGCCCTCCTCGCGGGCGCCTCCTCCGCAGCGGCGGATGAGGCCGCCCCCGCGAAGAAGAGCGTCGTCAACGTGAACCAGGCCTCCGCCGACGAGCTCGCGCGCCTTCCGCGCGTCGGCCCGTCGCTGGCCGGGAAGATCGTCGCCCACCGGGAGCAGCACGGCCCGTTCAAGAGGGCCGAGGACCTGATGGAGGTGAAGGGAATCGGCGAGAAGATGTTCACGATCCTCCAGCCCTACCTCGCGGTCTCGGGCCCTACGACGCTGACGGAGAAGATCTCCTCGAAGGGAACGACCGCCCGGAAGGCGGCGAAGCCCGCGAAGGCGAAGGCTCCCGCCATCGCGGAGAAGGCCGGCCGCTGAGACGGCGCGCGGGCCGGGGCCTCGCCCCCGGCCCGCGCACCTACGCGAGACGACTCGAGGTGCCGCCGTGCCGCGCGTCCGCCGTTCCTTCCGCGGGATCACCCTCCCCGAGGTCCTGACGACCCTCGCGATCCTTTCCCTCGCCGCCGGGCTCTCCGCAGCGGCCGTCCACGGCCTCGCCGGCCAGACGTCGCTGCGAGCCGCAGCCCACGAAGTCGCGTCCGTCTTCACGCAGGCACGCGGCCGCGCAATCCACCGGAGCATCCAGTGCGGCGTGAAGTGGATCGCCCGCGACGGCGACCTGACGCTCCAGATCCACGACGACGGAGACGGCGACGGCGTGAGGAGCGACGACATCGAGAGCGGCGTCGACCCGCTCGTCTACGGCCCGGTCTCCGTCCGCAAGCGCTGGCCGAAGGTGACGGTCGGCTTCATCCCCGGCTTCGTCGCGCGCGACCCGAAGGGCAATCCCGTGGGCGACCTCTCCGACCCGATCCGTTTCGGCCGCTCCGACATCGCGAGCTTCTCGCCGCTCGGCGACTGCTCCCCCGGCTCGGTCTGGCTGGGCGACACGAGGAGCCGGCAGTCGCTCGTCCGCCTTTCCCCGACGACCGCGACGATTACGATCTACGAGTGGGCCGCGGCGCGGCAGGGCTGGATTCGCGTCTGGTGATGGCTCGGGCCGGTACTCGCCGGCTCAGGCGAGGCCCGCCGCCGCGATCGCCTCCTCGGCCGCGGCGAGCTTCGCCGGGGAGCCGAGGTCGAACCAGAGGCCGTCCTCCGGGACCCGGTACGGGACGAGCGCGAAGGCGCCGTCCCGTCGTTCCGTCGAGGGGCGAAGGACGTCGCGCGCGAGCTCGGAGACGCCGGGCGGGATCCTTTCGACGAGCGCGGGCTCCGCGCACTGCAGGCCGGTGAAAAGCCACGGCCCGGTCGCCTCCGCGAACGGCCGCTCGTTGCCGAGGGAGACGAGCCGGCCCGCCGCGTCGCCCCAGAGGGCGGTCTCGCCCGGAACCGCGTGCGGGAGGACGCCGAGCGCCGAGACGACGCCGGGCTCCTCGAGCGCCGCGCGAAGAGGCGCGAAGGGGAGCGTCGTGAAGAGGTCGCCGTTGACGACGAGGAACGGCCCGTCGCCGAGAAGGCCACGCTCGGCCGCGCGGCGAATCGCCCCCGCCGTCCCGAGGATCGGGTCCTCCGGCGAGAAGGCGACGGCGATCCCCTCGCAGGTGTCGCCGACCTCGGCCATGAGCGTCTCGGCGAGGTGGTGCGCGTTGAGGACGGCCGACGTGACGCCCTCCGCCTTCAGGTGGCGGAAGAGGCGGACGAGGATCGGGACACCGAGGAGCGGCAGGAGCGGCTTGGGCGTCGTGAGGGTGGCGGGACGGAAGCGCGTGCCGAATCCCGCGGCCGGGACGAGCGCCTTCATCGGCCGAAGACCATGTCCTCGGGGAGGTCGGGGTCCTCCTCGCGCGCGGCGAGCCAGAGGCCCCAGTAGGAGTTCCGGAGGAACGCCTCCTCCGCGACGCCGAGCTCGGCGGCGAGCGCGCGGACGGCGTCGGCGTCTCCCTCGATCTCGGCGAAGAGGCCGAGCGGCGTCTCGTCGACGACGACGAGCGGCAACGACGAGTCGGCGAAGCGCCAGGGAGTGCGCCGCTTCTCGTAGCGGAAGCGAGGGCGGTAGCCGAGGGCGTCGAGGAGGGCGAGGACGTTCTCCGGCGCGTCGACGCCGCTCTCGAGCTCGAGGCGCGACTTCACGCCGCCGTCGAACGAGGCCGGCCCCTTGAACGTCAGGACGCCGCGGCCGTTCACGACCCTCACCCGGAGGGCGCGCCCCGCGTGGCGGAGCGAGAGGACGTCGTCGTCGAGGAGGAGGTTCGACTCGTCCTCGAGGGCGCCCTCCGCCGCGCCGAGCGCGCGGAGCTTCTCCTCGAGCGCGGCGCGCCCCTCCACCCGGAACTTCGCCTCGATCTCGCAGGGCCCCGCCGTCACCTCCCTAGAATAGCGGCCGTGCCGCGCTACCGCCTCTCGGGCTTGAGGGTCCGCGCCCCGAAGGCGCCCGACGAAGCCCTCCTCGCTCGCCTGCTCGGGGTCGCTCCCGACTCCGTCTCCGGGATCGAGATCGTCCGCCGCTCGCTCGACGCGCGGAAGAAACCCGACCTCGTCTACGAGTATGCCGTCGAGGCCGACCTCGCCGCGGTGCCCGAGGCGTCGCCCGAGCCGCCGCTCGTCCTCGAGCCGGCCCCGGCGAGGCGCGCGCACGAGCTCCTGCTGCCTCCACTCGAGAGGAAGGCGCGCGTCGCCGTCGTCGGGACCGGCCCGGCCGGGCTCTTCGCCGCGCTCGCCCTCGCCGACGCGGGGGTCTCCGTCGTCGTCCTCGAGCGGGGCGACGCCGCCGAGGAGCGCTACCGCCGCGTGATGCGGTTCTGGAGGTCGGGCGATTTCGACCCGGAGTCGAACGTCCAGTTCGGCGAAGGGGGCGCCGGGACGTTCAGCGACGGCAAGCTGACGTGCGGCAAGCGGCACGACAAGATCGCCGTCGTCCTCGAGACGCTCCACCGCTTCGGCGCGCCCGACACGATCCTCTACGACGGCAAGCCTCACATCGGGACCGACCGGCTGGTCGTCCTCCTCCGGAACGTCCGGAGGCACCTGCTCGGGCGGGGCGCCGAGCTACGCTACCGCGCGAAGGTCGTCGACGTCGTCCGCGCCGGCGGCGACGGCCCGCTCCGGGCCCTGCTCCTCGACACCGGCGAGGAGGTCTCGTGCGACGCCGCGATCGTCGCGCTGGGCCACTCGGCCCGCGACACCGTGGAGCGCCTCCACGCCCGTGGCCTCGCGATGTCGCCGAAGGCGTTCGCGATGGGGGTGCGGATCGAGCACCCGCAGGACGAGGTCGACCTCATCCAGTACGGGCGCGTCGCCTCCTCCTGCGGCGTGATGCCCGCCGACTACAAGATGACGGCGCAGACCTCCGTCGGGCGCGGCGTCTACACGTTCTGCATGTGCCCGGGCGGCGAGGTGATCGCCTGCTCGTCGGAGGCGGGGGGCGTCGTGACGAACGGGATGTCCCGCTACAAGCGCGCCTCCGGCTTCGCGAACTCGGGTCTCGTCGTCCAGACGCTGCCCGGGGACTTCGCGGGCGAGGGCGGACCCGAGGTCTTCCGCGGCATCGCGTTCCAGCGGAGGGTCGAAAGGGCCGCGTTCGAGGCCGGCGGCGGCACCTACGCCGCCCCCGCGATCCGCGTGACCGACTTCCTTTCCAGGCGCGCGCCGCGCCCGCTCCCGCGGGGGACCTACGCGCCCGCCTGCGTCCCGGCCCGGCTGGAGGGGATCTACCCGGACGGCTACCTCGTCGCGCTCGCCGAGGCGCTCCGTTTCTTCGAGAGGAAGATGCGCGGCTTCGTCTCGGAGGAGGCGGTCCTGATCGCGCCGGAGTCGCGTACCTCCTCCCCCGTGCGGATCGAGCGGAACGAGGCGTGCGAATCGCCTTCTCTTCCCGGCCTCTTCCCCGCGGGTGAGGGGGCCGGCTTCGCCGGCGGGATCGTCTCGGCGGCGCTCGACGGGCTGCGCGTGGCCCGCGCGGTGCGGGCGCGGCTGGCCGGCGAGGCGCCGCCGCCGTCGTCGGCCCGGCCGGTCGACGCTCCCGAGTACTGACGCTCTACTTCGGTCGGATCGCGTCGGACGCCGTCCGGGCCGTCCTCTCGTCGTGCGCCTTCAGGATCTCGCGCTCGAGCGCCTCCTGCCGGGAGCGCGCCTCGCCCTTCGCCCTTGCGCGGAGCGGGTTCGCCGCGGCGCGGGCGAGGACCTCGTCCCAGCCGAAGGGGACCGGGGCGTCGGCCTCGTCGCCGAGCTCCGCCCACTCGCCGTCGGAAAGCGGCCCGCGGCGCGCGGCCGGCTCCAGCCTCTCGCCGGTCCGCCGGATGGAGAGGACGTGCCGGCTCTCCTCGCCGGTCGCGATCTCGAACGAGGTGGCGGGGAATTCGCCGTTCATCTCCGCCTCCTCGAGGTCGGGCGGGACGAGGAGGGCGACGGTCCCGTCCGAGAGCTTCGCGAACCAGGTCGTCGAGACGAAGCGGCTCGGGTCGGAGGCGACCTTCACGACCGCGTCGACCTCCCAGCGGTTGACGACCACGCGGCCCGATTCGAGGTCCCGCTGCAGGAACCCCAGGACGGGCTCGGCGGGGCGGGCCGACTCCGCGTGCTGCGCCGTCATCCGCTTCCCGTAGTACCAGGCCCCTCCGCCGGCGATCACGGCCGCGAGGAGGAGGTGCACGCCGGCCGGGGCCAGGCCGTCGAGGAGCACGTTCAGTGTGATGAAGAGGGCCCACGCGAGCGGCACGGCGACCATTACGGCCACGGCCCACGCCGGCTTCTTCTTCACCTCCGGGTTCAGGTACGCCTCGAGCCTCGCGCGCTCCTCCGCCGTGGCCGGGCGGGTCGTCGTCGTCTTCATGAACGCCGGATCATGCCACCTGCCCCTCGGCGCCGCCCCGCCACGGTGACGCTCTCCCTGCGATCCCTGATACTCCCCGCATGGCGCGCGTCCTCGTCGGCACCGCGGGACACATCGACCACGGCAAGAGCTCCCTCGTCCGGGCGCTGACGGGGACCGACCCGGACCGCCTCCCCGAGGAGAAGGCGCGCGGGATCACGATCGACCTCGGCTTCGCGCACGCGGCGTGGGGCGGCACGACGTTCTCGTTCGTCGACGTCCCGGGGCACGAGAAGCTCGTTCGGACGATGGTCGCCGGCGCCGCCGGGATCGACGTCGCGCTGCTCGTCGTCGCCTCCGACGACTCCGTGATGCCCCAGACGCGCGAGCACCTCGCGATCCTCTCGCTCCTCGACGTGCGCTGCGGCGTCGTCGCGCGGACGAAGGCCGACCTCGTCGACGAGGAGACCGGCGCCGTCGTCGAGGCCGAGATCGCCGACCTCGTCGCCGGGACGTTCCTCGAGGGGGCGCCCGTCGTCGCCGTCTCGGCGCAGACGGGGCGAGGGATCGACGCGCTGAGGGAAGCCCTGCTCGCGGAGGCTTCGGCGGCCGACCTCCGCGACCCGTCGGCACGGCCGGCGCGGCTCTACGTCGACCGGGTCTTCACGATGAAGGGATTCGGCCCCGTCGTCACCGGGACGCTCGACTCCGGCCGCGTGCGAGTCGAGGACCGCCTGACGCTCCTGCCGGACGGGCGCGAGCTGCGGGTCCGGCGCCTGGAGGTGCACGGCGAGGAGCGCGACGCGGCGGAGGCCGGCGAGCGGACGAGCCTGAACCTCGCCGGCATCGAGACGGCGGAGCTGGGACGCGGGATGGCGCTCGTCGCTCCGGGCAGCCTCGAGCCGGCTCCGCTCCTGACGGTCGAGATGACCGCGCTTCCGGACCTCGAAGCCCCGCTCGAGGACGGGCTCGCCGTGCGCCTCCACACCGGCACCGCCGACGTCGCTGCGCGGCTGCACCTCCTCGGCGGAGGGGACGGCGCCCTGACGCTCGCGCCGGGGGAGCGCGCCGTCGCCCAGGTCTCGGCCCTCGAGCCGGTCCCGGCGCGCCGCGGGGATCGCTTCGTCCTCCGGCGGCCGTCCCCCCAGGAGACGATCGGCGGCGGTCGTGTGCTCGATGCCGGCCGGCCTCGGGTGCGGCGGCGCGCACCTCTTTCCGCCTCCGCCGCGGCCGTCCTCGCCGGCGACGACGAGCGCGCCGTCGCGGCGCTCCTCCTCTCCGAGGCCGGGCCGGCCGGCCAGGAGATCGCCGGCCTCGCCAAGCGGCTCGGCGTCCCGGACGCCGCCGCGGCCGCGCACGCGGACGCGCTCGTCGAAAGCGGCGCCGCGCTGCGGCTCACGCCCGCGCTCGCCGTCGCCGCGTCGGCCTCGGTCGAGATGGCGACCCGCGCCGACGCCTTCTTCGCCGAGCGGCGGAAGGCCGGGGTCCCGACACTCCTCGTCGGCCGGCGCGAGCTCCTCGGGAAGATCGCGCGCGGCCTCCCGGAGGCGACGGCCGAGGCGTGGCTCGCGACGCTCGCCGCCGCGAAGCGGCTCGTCGTCACCGGCGACCAGGCCGGACCGCCGGGCGCCGCCGCCTCGGGCGTGGCGGACGAGGCCGGGGCGTTCGCCTCCCGCATCGAGGAGGCGTGGCGGACGGCGGGATTCGACGCCCCCGGCAACCTCGACCTCGCGAAGGCGCTCGGCACGAAGCCCCAGGTCGTAGCCGGGCTCGTGCAGCACCTCCTGAAGAGCGGGGCGCTCGTCCGCCTCTCTCCCGAGGTCTTCGTCCACGCCGAGCTCCTCGCCGGGATCGAGGCGAAGGTGGCGGACCAGAAGGGGCGGACGATGAGCGTCGGCGACTTCCGCGACCTCCTCGGCCTCACGCGGAAGTACCTGATCCCGCTCCTCGAGCACCTCGACCGGAAGAAGGTCACGCGGCGCGTGGGCGACGCGCGCCTCGTCGTCTGACGGGGACGCCGAGGCGAGAGGCCGCGCGCCTTCAGCGCGGCGGGACGCGCCCCGCCTCCTCGAGCCTCCCGAGGAGGCGGAGGAGGCCGTCGAGGATCGTCAGCGGGTGGGGCGGGCAGCCG
>CAZWRQ010000228.1:0-8524 GCA_964636395.1 uncultured Holophagales bacterium | reverse complement strand
GGGCCGGGCCGCTCTCGCTCGGGCGGGAGAAGCCGCGGCGGCGGAGGAGGTCCCACGTCCTCTCCTCCAGGAGCGCCTGCGGGACCGGCTCGGGGAGGAGGTCGGCCGCGCCCGACTGGAGGGCGAACGCGTGCTTGGCGCGGTCGGGGCCCGGGGCGAGAAGGAGGACCGGGATGTGGGCGGCGCGGGGGATCGACTTCAGGATTCGCGCCACGTCGAAGCCGTCCATGCCGGGCAGCCGGGTGCTCATGAGAACGAGGTCGACCTGGCGCGAGAGGGCCGTCTCGAGCGCCTCCTCGGCGGTGCGGACCTCGAGCGTCCGGCAGCCGGTCATGCAGAGCATCGTCGCGAGCTTCAGGAGCCCGCGCACGTCCTCCTCCACGACGAGGACGACCGGCGGCCGCCGGCGCGGGCGCGCCGTGACGAGCGTCCTCGGCGCATCGCCGCGCGAAGAGGGCCGCGCCTCGCGTGGCAGGATGATGGAGTCGATGGCGACCTCCACCTCCCGGAGGAACGCCTCGGCCTCCGGCAGGAGACGCTCCCCGGGGAGCGGCGAGGCGGGCCCGGTGTCGCAGAGCGAGAGGGCGTCGTCCAGCTCCTGGGCCGATCGGAAGCGGTCCTCGCGCCTCTTCTCGAGGACCCGCATCAGAACGGCGAAGAGGTCCGGCGGCAGGCCAGGGGCCAGCTCCCGGAGGTCCGGCAGCGGGTCGTGGACGTGCTTCATCGCCGTCGCGACCGGGGAGTCGCCGGCGAACGGGAGCCGGCCGGAGAGCATCTCCCAGGCGATGACGCCGATGGAGTAGAGGTCGGCCCGCTCGTCGAGGGGATCGCCGAGCGCCTGCTCGGGGGACATGTACTCCGGCGTCCCGAGGAGGACCGAGGCGAGCGTGAGGCCGGGGTCGAACGAGCCTCGGGCGAGGCCGAAGTCGAGGATGACGGCGGCGCCGTGCCGGTCGACGAGGACGTTCTGCGACTTCAGGTCGCGGTGGAGGATGCCGAGCCGATGGATCGCGGCGACGCCCCTTGCGATCTGCCTCACGATCGGCACCGCCTCGGCCGCCGGGAACCGCTGGCGGCTCCCGATCATGGTCCAGAGGTCCTCGCCCTCGATCAGCTCCATCGTGATGAACGGGTAGTCGCCGGCGATCCCGTAGTCGAACATCCGGGCGACGTTCGGGTGCTTGATCTTCCGGTTGAGCGCGACCTCGCGCTTGAAACGGGCGAGGAGCGCGTTCTCGTTTCGCGCCAGGTTCGGGGAGAGGACCTTGATCGCGACGCTCTCCCCGAGCTCGCGGTCGAGGGCCCGGAAGACGACTCCGATCCCTCCGCGCCCGAGCGTCCCCTCCCACTCATAGCGGGGAAGGAGCTCGAAGAACCGGCGGCGAAACGACTCCAGCTTCAACGCGGACCCGCGGCGGCCTCAGCGCGCGGCCGCGGACGGCGCGCGCCCGTCGAGGAGGAAGACCTCCCCACGCGTCTCGGCCTGCTCATAGAGGATCCGGTCGCCCTTCGGGGACCAGGAGGGATAGCGGATGTAGACGTCGAGCCGGCGATTCTCCGTGAGCCGCCGCTCCTCGCGCGTCGCGCGGTCGATCCACCAGAGGTTCCAGGTGTCGTCGCGGTAGCCGGCGAACGCGATCCGGCGGCCGTCCGGCGAGTAGCTGAACGCCCAGGAGAGCCCCCTCTTCTGGGTCAGGAGCTCGGGAGTCCCTCCCGCCGAGGGGATGACGCCGATGAAGATGTCGTCTCCCCGACGCACCTCGAGGGCGAGCTCGCGCCCGTCCGGCGACCAGCACGGGTAGCCGACGAACTCGCGGTCGAACGTCAGCTGCTGCGAGGTACGTGTCGCGAGGTCGACAACCCACGTGTTGAGGGTGATGCTGTCCCGCTTCGTGTGGTAGGCGATCCGCTTCCCGTCGGGCGAGAGGCGAAGAGCGATGGCGTCGTGCAGGTCGGCCGGGATGCGCCGGAACGTGCGCGTCGCGATCTCGAACTCCCAGGGGGCGAACGCCCCTCCCTCCCGGTTCGAGAAGCAGAGGAGCCGACGGCCGTCGGGGAAGAAGTCGTTCGCGTAGACGATCTCCGGGCCCTCGATCACGGGCCGCTGGCGATCCCCGCCCGGGTCCATCAGCCAGATGTCGTTCGTCCCGCCCGGCGGTATCCACCCGAACGCGACCGTGCTCCCGTCCGGGGAGAAGACGGGCCACGTCGCCCGGCCGTCGCCGCCGGTGAGCGGTGTGGGCGGTCCCGCGGAAAGCGAGGTCGCGGGGTCGAGCGGAAGGCTCCAGATGGCGGCGGTCGTCGTCAGCTGGCTCCAGGCCAGCCGGGAGCCGTCCGCGGAGAAGCTCGGGCTGTGCGGCACGGCCGAGCCCGGCGGCGTCATCGCCTCGGCCGGGCCGACGGCGGTGCGCCCCCTCTCGTCGAGGGGGATCCGGTGGAGGGCGTAGAGCGACGCCTCGCCCTGGCCCCCGAACCAGAGGGCCTTCGCACCTCTCGGGACGCAGACCCCGTAGATCCGGGTGCCGGCGTGGAGCCGCACGAGGTCGCTGCCGTCGGGCTTCGCCGACCAGATCTCCGCGTGCGTGAGGCGCGGCTCGGACGTGACGAAGTAGATGCGGTCGCCGTCGGGCGACCAGGCGGGAGCTCCGTGGCCGCCGATCGGGCTTCCCGGGTTCGTCACGGCGAGGGCCGCCCCGCCGTCCGCGTCGACGATCCAGATCGTCGACGGGGAGAGCCCGGGCGCGGCCGTCGCCGCGACGTCGGTGAGCGGGGTCGACTGGAACGCGACGCGGCGGCCGTCGGGGGAGAAGGCGGGGCGGGAGCCGAAGCTGGCGAGGAGGCGCGCGGGGCCCCCGGCGGCCGGCACGACCCAGATCCCCCCTCGGTCCTTCGAGTGGAACGCGAGGAGCCGGCCGTCGGGCGACCAGGCGGGCTGTACGTTGTTCCGGCCGTCGCGGGTGAGGGGGCGGCCCGGCCCGCCGGAGAGCGAGCGGACGTGGATCTCGAGCTTGCCGTTCGTCATCACCGAAGACGCGAGCTCGTCGCCCCCGGGCGAGAGCGCCGGGAAGAGCTCGAGCGCGCTCGCCCCGCCGAGCGGTCTCGGGGTGCCGGAGGGGAGCGGCGCCGGCGTCGTGTCACGGCCGCCGCAGCCGACGGAAGCGAGGACGAAGGCGGCGAGGGCGGCGAGAACGGCGGGAAGGTGGGACGTCGCCCCGCGCGGAAGAGCGGCTCTGTCAGTCATCGGGATACCCGCAGCAGGATCTTAGCCCGGGGCAGCCCGGACGAAGCGGCGGGACGACGGAGGCCCACGCGTGAACTTCAACCCCGAGGTCGGGCCGGCGCTACGATGGAAGGTCGGTCCGCGGACCGGGCCATCGTGCCGATGGTCCGCTCCTTGCGACAGGAGAGGCGACGGGGTGAGACCGGGAACGACCGGAAGGCACCGACAGAGGAGACCGATGACCGGGACGGAAACTCAGGGAGCCGGGTGGCGGATCTTCACGATGGGCCTCGGCAGCCGGACGGCGAGAGCCCTGGCGCGGTCCTCGACCTCGGCCCCTCTCGTCGTCGACGTCGGCGGGTGGACCGAGTCCGAGCTCGAGGCGTTGGCCTGCGGACCGGCCGATGCGCTCGTCGCCGGAGCCGACGCGTGCCGCACGCACGCGGAGAAGCTGCGGACTTTCCGAACCTCTCACCCTCGGGTGCCGGTGCTGGCGCACCTCCCGAGGAGCCGGTCGGGCATTGTCGTCGAAGCGCTTCGGGCAGGCTTCCTCGAAGCGTTCCCGGGCGTCGCAGGCTTCGCGGCGGCGCTGGAGAGGGCGCGCGCGCGGAGGGACGCTCTCGCCTCGCCCCAGGCGAGAGCGGCGTCGGGGCTCCCTCCGGAGGGCGCCGAGGCGCCGCTCGAGACGGTCGTTCCGAACGCCTTCGACTGGATCTACGTCGTCGGGGTCGGCGAAGACGGCGCGCTCGGCTTCGAGACGGTGAACCCGCCGCTCAACGCCGGGGCCGGGTTCCTCAGCCCCGGCTTCGCCGGGCGCCCGGTCCGGGAGTGCCTCGGCGAGCCGGCCTTCGCCCGGTTCGTCCCCTACTTCACCCGCGTCCTCGAGCAGGGGCTCCCGCTCCCTTTCGAGGAGGAGCATGCCGTCGACGGAAAGACGCGGGCGTTCCAGACCGTCCTCACGCCGGTCCGGAACAAGTGGGGGCGCATCCACCGTGTCGCCGGCATCTCGCGCGACGTGACGGCTCTCAAGGAAGCGCTCGCGGAGCTCCGGGCGAGCGAGGAGCGGCTGAATCACGCGCTCGAGGGGACGCAGCAGGGGCTGTGGGACTGGGACCTGGCGACCGGGAAGGTCTACAGGAGCCCCCGCTGGTTCGGGATGATCGGACTGACGCCCGGCGGCGTCGAGGACACGTTCGACGCCGGGCTCCGGCTGATCCACTCCGACGACCGGAGACAGATCGAGGCGGCGATGAGCGCGCACCTGGAGGGGCGGGTCCCGCGCTTCGAGGCGGAGTACCGCCTGAGGACGCGGACCGGCGAGTGGATCTGGGTCTTCGACGCGGGGAAGGTCGTCGCGTGGGACGGCGACCGGCCCGCGCGCGTCGCCGGCATGTGCACCGACATCACGGAGAGGCGGCGCGCCGAAGAGGCGCTGCGTGCGCTCGTCGTCGGCGTCGTCCACGAGATCCGCAACCCCGTCTACGGCATCCTCATCAACCTCGACGCGCTCGAGGCGACGTTCGGCGAGGACCCGCGCTACGTCTCGTTCGTCGCGGCCCTGCGCGAGAGCGCGGAGCGGATCGCGAGCCTCGTGAACGACCTGCGCGACTACGGCGAGCCGCGGACGCTGAACCCCGAGCCGCACCTCGTGAGGGGCCTCGTCGAGAACGCGGTTCGCGCGTGCGAGAAGCTCGCCGCCGACCGCGGCTGCGCCGTGGCCGTCGAGCTCGAGGAACCCGCGCTCGTCCTGCCGCTGAACGCGCGGCGTATGCACCAGGTCTTCCGGAACCTCCTCGAGAACGCCCTCCTCCACTCCCCGAGCGGGGCGACGGTCCGCGTCGCGGCCCGGAGGACCTTCTCGGACGGCTTCTACTGGTGGACGTTCGACGTGGAGGACTCCGGCGCCGGATTCGACGCCGAGACGCTCTCCCGGGGCTTCGAGCCGTTCTTCACCCGGAGGAAGGGGGGGACCGGGCTCGGGCTCTCCATCGTCAAGAGGGTCGTCGAGGAGCACGGCGGGAGCGTCGAGGCGGCGAACCGCCCGGAGGGCGGGGCCTGCGTCTCGGTCCGCCTCCCGGCCCCGCACCAGCCGCTCCAGTCGGCGGGAGGCGCGCGTGCCTGAGCCCAAGGTCCTCCTGATAGAGGACGACTCCGCCGTCCGGCACGGGATGGCCGCCTTCCTCCGAGCCAACGGCCTCGACGTCGACGAAGCGGAGACGTGCCAGAAGGCGATGGAGCGCTTCCGGCTCGTGGGGCACGACGTCGTCGTCGCCGACTACAGCCTCCCCGACGGGACGTCGCTCGACATCCTCCCGCAGGTGAAGAAGCTCTCCGAGGAGACCCCGTTCGTCATCCTGACGGCGCACGGCTCGATCGACCTCGCCGTCCGCGCGATCAAAGACGGCGCGGAGCAGTTCCTCACGAAGCCGGTCGAGTCGAAGGCGCTCCTCGTCCTCCTCAAGCGGCTCCTTCAGCAGCAGCGCCTCAGGAAGCGGCAGGAGATCGTCGCGCGGACGCAGCCCGGTCTCCTCGACCCGTTCGTCGGGACGAGCCCGCAGATTCGGAGGCTGGACGAGCGGACGCGCCTGATGCTCGAGTGGGACAGTCCCGTCCTGATCCTCGGCGAGACCGGGTCGGGAAAGGGGGTCCTCGCCCGGTGGATCCACGCGAACGGACCGCGCCGCGAGGAGGCCTTCGTCAACCTGAACTGCGCGGGGCTGACGCGCGAGCTGCTCGAGTCGGAGCTGTTCGGCCACGAGCGGGGCGCCTTTACGGGCGCCGTGAACCCGAAGCCGGGCCTCCTCGAGGTCGGCCACCGCGGGATCGTCTTCCTCGACGAGATCGGCGACATGGACCCGGCGATCCAGCCGAAGCTCCTGAAGGCGCTCGAGGAGAAGACGTTCCGCCGCCTCGGCGACGTCCGCGACCGGCACGTCGACATCCGCCTCGTGGCGAGCACGAACCTCGACCTCGAGTCGATGGTGAGGGAGAAGAGGTTCCGCGACGACCTCTACTACCGGATCTCCACGCTCACGCTGCGGATCCCTCCGCTCCGCGAGCGCCCCGAGGACATCCTCGTCCTCGCGCGCGACATCCTCGCCGGCGTCTGCGGTCGGATGGGGCGCCCCGCGGCGCGCCTCACTCCCGACGCGGAGGAGGTCCTCCGGCGCTACCCGTGGCCCGGGAACATCCGCGAGCTCGCGAACGTGATCGAGCGCTCGATGATCCTCGTCAAGGGCGGCGCGCTCGACGCGGCCGGGCTCGGTCTCGACGCCGTGCCGCAGGTGCCGTCGCGGGACGACGGCCGACTCCTGACGATGAAGGAGATGGAGCGCCACCACGTCGAGAGGGTCCTCGCGAAGACGGGCGGGAACGTCACGGAGGCCGCCGCCATCCTCGGCATGGCGCGCCGGACGCTCTACGACCGGCTGAAGAGTCTCGGCCTCGGCGCCGGCAAGGAATGAGCGAATCCCCGCACGCGCTGTGCGGGAACCCGCACTGCGCGGGGCCGATGGCGGACGCGGGACGCCCGGGACCCGCATCCCGCGCGGCCCCGCGGCGCGGGGAGGGATGGCCCGGCCATTGCGAACCGATGCCCAGACCCGGAGCCCCCGGGGACGGGACGGACCCGGTACTGCGGGGAGCCGGGAGAGAGTCGCGAGGAGGGTTGGGAATGAAGAAGAGAGTCGTCTCGGCCGCGGTGGGCCTGGCGCTCGTACTCGGCTGCGCCGGCGTCGCCGTCGCCGCCGACGAGGCCAAGCCGCTCTACGTCCAGACCATCCAGAAGTACCGGGCTCCGGTGCTCGACGACGCGGGCGGCCGCGAGTACAAGTTCCTCATCGACCCGGCGAAGATGAAGGCGAAGCCGGCGGACGCCTTCAAGGACATCTGGAAGAGAGTCCGGGCGGCCGCGGAGAAGAACGGATTCGAGGTGACCGAGAAGGAGAAGAACCCCTTCAAGGTCGAGCTCGCGACGAAGGAGTACCTCGACACCCCCGATCAGCTCCTCTGGAAGGCCGGCTACCAGATCCGCGTCACGAACAAGTATGCCGACGGAAAGCCCGCGAAGGACGTCGCCGTCAACGTGAAGTGCGTCAAGGAGGACGCCCGCCTCGCGATGGCCGCCCCGCTCGCGGTCACGGGCGGCGAGAAGGTCAAGATCGAAGCCGAGGGGAACGTCGGCATCGGCCCCGGCGGGACGCTCCGCGAATACATCGAGAAGGGGGCGACGTTCACGGTCCCCGTCGAGGCGCTCGGGAAGATGACGCTCGCCGATTTCGGCCGGTTCGTGCCGGAGCTCCTGTCGATCGGCCTCCCCGCCGATACCGCTTTCGTCGGGAAGAAGGCCTTCTCGTCGCGGGTCAAGCCGGGTGCGGTCGTCCTGCCGGGGACGGAGCCGTGCGGCGTCTCGATGGAGGCCTTCGCCGACAAGGAGGGCGGGGCCCCCTACCTCTACGATTTCTCCTACGGATACTCGGACCTCTACTTCTACGACATCGCCCCCGTTCACGAGGCGGGCGAGAAGTTCCTGATGAAGGTCCTGCACGGCGACCTCGCGGCGATCGCGATGCCCGAGAGCGAGAAGTGGGGCGGTTCCAAGGTCCGGAAGCTGATGAACCGGCCCCTCGGCGCCGCCGCCGCGGCGGCCGGCCCGACGGTCGATCCGCTCGACGAGCTCTACGGCGTCGCCTCTCAGCCGGCGTACATCAAGCACTACGAGGCCGACCGGGACGGCAAGGTCCTCATCAGCCCCTACCTCCAGGTCGCGACGAAGGAGTTCCCCGCCATCCTCGACGCGAAGATGGCTCCGTACAACTACGTCATCGACGCCGAGGGCCGGGTCACGATCATCCCCGAGGCGGCCCATCCGCTCGGCCGCGTCTACCCGAACGGATTCTTCCGTCCGGAAGACCAGTCGGAGAAGAAGCCCGGGACCCGCGAGAACTACGGCCACGTCTCCTCCCTCGCCGGCGGCCCCGGCCGGATCAGCGGCGAGATCCTCTACGACAAGGAGACGGGCACCTACACGGTAAACAACAAGTCGGGCCGCTACAGCAAGCACAACAAGGACCGGACGCCGCAGCAGCTGGCGAACGCCGCGAGGCTGATCCGGCAGGTCGTCGACACGGCGGGCGTCGCCTGGGGGCCCGCCCTCTACCTCCTCGAGTACGCGCCGGCCGACGTCCGTGAGCAGCTGATGAAGAGCCCGGACCTCCGGTACGACGACGAGAAGAAGAAGAAGCGCCCCCACGTCGCCGTCCTGCAGGGAGCCGCCGCCGCTCTGAACACCGACGCCCCGATCGC
>CAZWRQ010000227.1:0-8529 GCA_964636395.1 uncultured Holophagales bacterium | reverse complement strand
GTAGACGGTCATGCGGTCTTCGTCGGCCGCCGGAGCGGGGACGGCCTTCACCTCCGCGACGGTCGCCACCGGCTTCGGCGGGTTGCGCAGGGTCGCGACGAAGGCCACGGTGACGATCCCGGCCGCGATGACGCCGAGCGTGGCGGGCCGGAAGTAGAAGCCGTACTTGTGGAGCGATGCGGCGAAGCCCTGCGTGTCGGCCTCGACCTGCGAGCCGACCCGCGTGGCGAGGGCGAAGGGGGTCTCCGCGTCGGGCAGCTCCTCCAGCCGGCCGACGAGGCGGGCCATCGCATCGTATCGGGCGCGCGCCGACGGGTCGGAGGCGAGGAGCTCCCGGAGCTCGCGCTCCTCCTCACCGGGAAGGTCTCCGTCGAGGGAGCGGGAGATCAGGAGGTCGAGGTCCCCCGTCACGAGAGGGCGGGGCTGGGGGTTCGCGCTCACGAAAGCTCCTCCAGGAGGGCCGCCCGGCCGCGGGCGATCCGGCTCCTCACCGTCCCGATCGGGACGCCGAGGACACGTGCGATCTCGTCGTAGGAGAGCCCCTCGAGGTCGCGCAGGACGACGGCGTGCCGGAACTCCTCGGGGAGGTTCCGGATCGCCCTGCGCAGCCGGGTCCGCTGCTCGAGGGCGAGCGTCTGCTCCTCGGGGGACGCCGAGGGATCTGGAGCTTCCTCGCCCGGCCAGGGACGGTCCTCCTCCTCGGCGGCTCGGCGGGAGGCGAAGACCTTCCGCATACGGGCCAGCGTCCCCTGGCGCGCCTTCGCGCGGTTCAGCGCGATCGTGTAGAGCCACGTCTTGAGGGACGAGTCGCCGCGGAACGTCTCGAGGCCGCGCCAGGCGCGGAGGAACGTCTCCTGTACGACCTCTTCGGCCTCCCACGGCCCGACGAGCCGGGCGGCGAGGGCGAAGACCATTCCGGAGTAGTGACGGACGATCTGCTCGAAACCGGTCGGGTCGCCGCCGAGGAAGCGGGCGACGGCCTTCTCGTCTCCGGGCCAGTCGCGGGCTTCGCTGGGGCCGTTCACGGGGAGAGCCACGGCCGGGATTCTCCCACGGTGATGCGCCCCCGGACCGGGGTGGAAAGCGAGGATCCGGGCCGTCACGGAAGTCCCTCCATGCCCGGTCAGACCCAGGCTGGCCCCTTCAGGTTCCCGGCGCGAGCCGTCTTCAGCTCGTCGCGGGCGAAGGCGTCGGGGTCGGAACCGGGGTCGGAACCGGGGTCGGGACGGGAGGAGGCGGAGGGATCACGATGACCCGGCGCGTCGGCGGCCGGGCCGTCAGGAGGAACCCGGGCGGGCCCATCCCTCTCATCGCCGCAGAGGCCGCGTCGTTCCCGATGACCCACGGGATGGGCGCGGGGGCCGGCGCCTCGCCGATCGTGATGAGGTCGCTGTCGCCGAAGGAGAGAATCTTCTTCGGCCGCTGCTCCGGTGCACCGCCGCCCTCTGGCGTCGGATCGGAGTAGCCGAAGACGTCGATCGCCTCGCGGAGGCCGATGAGCTTCTGGACGCCGACGAGAGACGCTCCCGCAACGACGAATGGGACGGCGCTCCGAGCGAAAGGCTTCCCGTCGAGGGAGGCCTCGATGAAGGCGCTCGTCGCGCCCTCGGGGACGACGAAGCTCGGGCGCCGGCCCGGCTCCACGAGGAGCGGAACGACGCGCGTGCCGAAGCGGACGACCACCCCCTTCGGGACCGGGCTCGTGAGGGTGACGCGGGTCCCCGTCATGCCGACCAAGGGGTCGAACTCGAGCCGCTCCTCCTGCGCCGCCGCCGGAAGCGCGAGCGCGAGCGCGAGAAACGGAACGCAGGCCTTCATGCGGTCACATTAGCCTCCCGCTCGAACCGTCGCAACAGACGTGAGACGATCCCCGCCGCATGTCTCGGCGGAGCAGGCGGGCGTGAAGGAGCTGCCAGTGGCCCTCCTCGCGGGCTTTGCCGTCGGCCTGTTCGGCGCCATCCCGCCGGGCCCCGTCAACGTCAGCGTCATCCGGAAGGCCTCGCGCGCGGAGACGCGCGAGGCGCTCCGGGTCGCCCTCGGCGCCGCGCTCGTCGACACGGTGATCTGCGGATTCGTGGCGATGGGCTTCGGCTGGGCCCTCGAGAAAGTCGTCTCGAACACGTGGACGCGCCTCGGCCTCGCCCTTTTCCTCCTGGCGGGAGGGCTGAAGATCCTCTTCCTCGACCGAAAGCGGGACGCCGAACGGCCGGCGCGCCCCGGCCTGACGGCCCCGCCGAAGGAGGTCTCGGGCTTTCGCTTCCCGCTCCTCGTCGGAGTCCTTCAGGGAGCGGCGAACCCAGCGCTCTTCGTCAACTGGACGCTCCTGATCTCGTTCCTCGTCGGGCATCGGATCCTGCCGACCGGCCTCCTGCCCGCCGGCGTCTTCGCCGTCGGGGTGGGGCTCGGCGTCTTCGCCTGGTTCGCGATCCTCGTCGAGCTCGTCGAGAGGCTACGGGCCCACCCCGCCGGGGAGTGGATTCACAAATCGTCCTTCGCGGCCGGGGTCCTCCTCCTCGGCTTCGGCCTCTGGTTCAGCTGGCGAACGGTCGCCGAGCTCGTCTCGGGGATCCGGATCCCTTAGGCGACGTCCCGCTCACGATCTCAGCTCTCGTTCCCTTCATACTGGTCGCGGAGCTGCTTCACGACGTTCGGGTCGGCGAGCGTCGTCGTGTCGCCGAGGACGCGTCCCTCGGCGATGTCGCGAAGCAGCCTTCTCATGATCTTTCCCGATCGGGTCTTGGGGAGGTCGGCGGAGAAGAGGATCTTGTCGGGCCGCGCGATGGCGCCGATCTTCTCGATGACGTGCTCCTTCAGGTCCTGCACGAGCTCGTCGGAGCCGTGGTGCCCCGACTTCAGGGTGACGAACGCGGCGATCGCCGTCCCCTTGAGGTCGTGCGGGATGCCGACGACGGCCGCCTCGGCGACGAGCGGGTAGTCGACGAGGGCGCTCTCCACCTCGGCCGTTCCGATCCGATGCCCGGCGACGTTCAGGACGTCGTCGACCCGGCCCAGGAACCAGAAGTAGCCGTCCTCGTCCTTGCGCACGCCGTCGCCGGGGAAGTAGACCCCGTCCCACTTCGACCAGTAGGCCTTCACGAAACGCTCGCGGTTCCCCCAGATGCCCCGCAGCATCCCCGGCCAGGGCTTGCGGACGGCGACGTAGCCGCCCCCCTCCGTCACCTCCTCGCCCTTCTCGTTCAGGACGCAGGCGTCGACGCCCGGGAAGCTCATCGTCGCCGAGCCGGGTTTCGTCCGGGTGAGGCCGGGGAGCGGCGAGATCATGATGTGCCCCGTCTCCGTCTGCCACCAGGTGTCGACGATCGGGCAGCGCTTTCGGCCGATGTGCTCCTGGTACCACATCCACGCCTCGGGGTTGATCGGCTCGCCGACCGAGCCGAGGAGGCGGAGCGAGGAGAGGTCCCACTTCTCCGGGTAGTGCGTCCCCCATTTCATGAACGCGCGGATCGCCGTCGGCGCCGTGTAGAAGACGGTGACGCCGTACTTCTCGATCATCTGCCAGAAGCGGTCCTTGTCGGGCCAGTCGGGGGCCCCCTCGTACATCAGGACCGTCGCGCCGGCGGCGAGCGGCCCGTAGACGACGTAGCTGTGCCCCGTGACCCACCCGACGTCGGCCGTGCACCAGAAGAGGTCCTCGTCCCTCAGGTCGAAGACCCACTTCGTCGTGCCGTAGACGCCGGTGAGGTAGCCGGCCGTCGTGTGGAGGATCCCCTTCGGCTTCCCGGTGGTCCCGGAGGTGTAGAGGATGAAGAGCGGGGCCTCCGAGTCCATCGCCTCGTACGGGCAGTCGCCCCGCACGTCGTCCATCAGCCGGTGCCACCAGTGATCACGCCCCTCCTTCACGTGGCAGGGGAAGTCGCCCCGCTTGACGAGGACGACGGACTGGACCGTCGGGCACTCCTTCAGCGCCTCGTCGGCCATCTTCTTGAGCTGGACGATCTGTCCGCGGCGCCAGCCCCCGTCGGCCGTTACGAGGAGCTTGGCCCCGGCGTCCTGGATCCGGTCCTTCAGCGCGTCGGCCGAGAAGCCGCCGAAGACGACGGAGTGGACGGCGCCGATCCGTGCGCAGGCGAGCATCGCGATCACCGCCTCGGGGACCATCGGGAGGTAGATGCAGACGCGGTCCCCCTTCCCGACGCCGAGCTTCTTCAGGACGTTCGCGAACTTACAGACGTGGTGGTGGAGCTGCTGGTAGGTGTAGATGCGCGACTCGCCGGGCTCCCCTTCCCAGACGAGGGCGGCCTTGTGGCGCCGCGCGGAGTGGAGGTGCCGGTCGAGGCAGTTCGCCGAGGCGTTGAGACGGCCGCCGACGAACCACCTCGCGTCCGGCGCCTTCCACTCGAGGACGCGGTCGTATGGGCGGATCCACTCCAGCTCGCGGGCGAAGGAGGCCCAGAACGACTCCGGGTCGGCCGCGGCCTGCGCGTAGACGCCCGGGTCCCTCGCGATCGCCGACCGCCGGAACTCCGGGGACGGGTCGAAGGTGCGGTGCTCGAGGAGAAGGGTGTCGAGGGCCTTCTCGGGCGTTCCGTCGCTCATTGCGGACCTCCTCGTCGGGTGCGATAGCGCGCCTTGTACCCGAAGCGCCCCACCTGCGTCCACCGCGTAAGCGCGCCCGGAGTACGGCGGCCGTTCCGCGCCGGCGCGCACCCTTCGCCGATCCCCGCCCGTGGCGGAGAATCGCGGGGTGACGCCGCAGCTCCGAAACCCCTTCCGCGGCCCGAGCCTGACGCTCCGGCTCGGTCTCGCCCTCACCGGGATCCTGGTGGCCGCCGCCGCCGCGCAGACGGTCCTCTACCTGCGGTCGCAGAACCAGATGCTGGCGCAGGCGGACGCCTCCTACAAGACGCTCGCCACCGCGATCCAGGCGGCGGCGACGCGGATCGGTCCGGGGGGCTCGCGCGACCCGGAGGCGCTCGAGGAGTTCCGAGAGCGCCTGAAGCAGAAGGGGGTCCGCGAGATCCGGATCAAGCAGGGAGGCGAGCTCCTGCCCGACGGAGCGCCGGCCGGGACTGCGACGACCGCACGTCGGCGCGCGCGGTCGCGGTCCGGCCCCCAGGACATCGAGATCGAGGGGGTCGTCGGCGAGGGGGCCGGCTCCGGCGAGATCGTCGTACCGCTCGTCATCGAGCGGCGCTACCTCGGGCAGGTGACGATCAAGTACTCGCTCGAGAACATCCGGGTAGAGCTCGAGGACAACTTCCGGAGAGGCCTCTACGCCCTGCTCGGCGTGTTCGGCGTCGGCCTCGTCGTCATCCTCGTCGTCACGCGGAACGCGACCCGCCCCGTGGAGGCGGTCGCCGAGGCGGCGCGGCAGGTCGCGGACGGCCAGCTCGACGTCGTCGTACCCGTCGACCGGGCCGACGAGATCGGGCAGCTCGCGATCGCCTTCAACCGGATGACCGCCGCGCTGCGGGAACGCCAGGAGCTCCTCGCGCGCCTCGCCGCGGCGGAGAAGCGGGCCGAGATCGGCCACCTCGCGGCAGGCCTCGCGCACGAGATCAAGAACCCGCTGAACGCCCTCTCCCTCGGCCTCGACGTCCTCAGGAGGCGCCATCGCCCGGTCGAGCAGGCCGCCGCCGCCGAGCAGGCGGAGCGGATCGACGCACTCCGGGGCGAGATCGACCGGCTGGCGGCGCTCATCAACAACTTCCTCGCGTTCGGCCGCCCGCTCACGCTGACGATCCTGCCCGTCGACGCGGCGGCCCTCGTGAGGGACACGCTCGCCGACCTCGCCGAGACGGCCGAGCGGGTCCGCGTCCGCTTCTCGGCCGACCTCCCCGCCGGCCTGCCTCCCGTCGCCGCGGACGGCTCGCTCCTGAAGTCGGTGATCTGGAACCTCGCCCAGAACGGGATTCAGACGATGGAGAAGGAGGGCGGGACGCTCCGGGTCGCGGCGCGCCTGGCGGACGGGACGGTCGACGAGGGGCCGCGCGTCGTCCTCACGCTCGAGGACGAGGGGCCGGGGATCGACGCGGCCCACCTGCCGAGGCTCTTCGAGCCCTGGTTCTCGACGAAGGAAGGGGGCGTCGGGCTGGGGCTCGCGATGGTGAAACGGATCGTCGAGGAGCACGGGGGACGGGTCGAGGCCGGGAACCGGGAATCGGGGCACGGCGCCCTCTTCCGGATCGCCCTCCCCGTCGCGGCCGCGCCTTCGGAGTAACCTCCCCGGGTGAACGAACGCACGCCCCGCGCGACCCTCCTCGTCGTCGACGACGAGAAGCACCAGCGCGAGTCGCTCCGGATGATCCTCGAGGACGAGGGGTACCGCGTGACCGCCGCTGCGGACGGCCGCGAGGCCCTCGCGCTCGCCGCCGAGACGCACCCCGAAGTCGTCCTGACCGACCTCAAGATGCCGGGGCTCTCCGGCCTCGACCTCGTTCGGGCCCTCGTCGAGGGACCGCTCCCACCCCGCGTCATCCTCATCACGGCCCACGGCTCGGTCGAACGGGCCCGCGAGGCGCACCGCCTCGGCGCGTTCGACTACATGAGCAAGCCCGTCGTCGCCGACGAGCTCCTCTTCCGCGTGGAGCGCGCCCTCGAGAGTCACCGGCTCGCCGAGAGGGCGCTGCGGCTCGAGCGCCGCCTCAAGGGAGACGGGCTCGAGGCGATGGTCGGCGAGAGCTCGGCGATGCGCGAAGTCTTCCGGCTCGTCGAGAAGATCGCCCCGACGCAGTCGACCGTCCTCGTGCGGGGCGAGTCGGGCACGGGCAAGGAGCTCGTCGCCCGCGCGATCCACTCGCGCTCGGCGAGGGCGGGGCGGGCGTTCCAGGCGATCAACTGCGCCGCCATCCCCGAGACCCTCCTCGAAAGCGAGCTCTTCGGCCACGAGAGGGGCTCCTTCACCGGCGCCGACGCGCGCAAGACCGGGCTCTTCGAGGCCGCCTCCGGCTCGACGCTCTTCCTCGACGAGATCGGAGACCTCTCGCTGCCGCTCCAGGGGAAGATCCTCCGCGCCCTCCAGGAGCGCGAGATCCGTCGCGTCGGAGGGAACGAGACGATCCCGATCGACGTCCGCGTCGTCGCCGCCACGAACCGCGAGCTCGAGTCGATGATGAAGGCGGGGCAGTTCCGCGAGGACCTCTTCTACCGCCTGAACGTCATCCCGATCGTCCTCCCGCCGCTCCGGGAGCGGGCGGACGACATCCCCGCCCTCGTCCAGCGGTTCCTCGACAAGGCGAACGGGACGCACGGGACTGCCGTCGCCGACATCGACCCGGCGGCGCTCGACCAGCTCGTCCGGCACCCCTGGCCCGGGAACATCCGGCAGCTCGAGAGCGTCGTCGAAAGAGCCGTCCTCCTCTGCGAGGGGACGACGGTGCGGCCCGCCGACCTGCCGCTCGAGATCCGCCTCAAGACCGCGCCCGCCGCGCGCCCCTACGGCTTCGAGATCCCGCCGGAGGGGATCGACATCGAGGAGCTCGAGCGGCAGCTGATCGTCCAGGCGATGGAGCGGTCCGCCTGGGTCATCGCCCGCGCGGCCCGCCTCCTCGGGCTGACGTACCGGACCCTCCAGTACCGGCTCGAGAAGTTCGGGATCCGCAAGCCGGCCTGAGTCGTACGATCCGGGAACGGAGGAGCGGACGGTGGAGACGACGTATCGACCCACGACCCTCGGGGAGCTCGTCGAGGCCGGCTATCGGCACCGCTCCGTGCGAGACGAGATGCGCGAGAACCTCCTCGCGATGCTGGCGCGGAAGGAGGGCCCGTTCCCGGGCATCCTCGGCTACGAGCGAACGGTCGTGCCGGCCCTCGTGAACGCCGTCCTCGCCCGCCACGACGTCGTCCTCCTCGGCCTCCGCGGCCAGGCCAAGACGCGCATCCTCCGCTCCCTCGTGAACCTCCTCGACGAGGAGACGCCGGTGATCGTCGGCTCCGAGCTGAACGAGTCGCCGTTCGCGCCGTTCACGAAATACGCGCGGAACCTCGCCGCCACCGCCGGGCCCGACCTCCCGGTCGCCTGGCTCCCCCGCGGCGCGCGCTACCGCGAGAAGCTCGCGACCCCCGACGTGACGATCGCCGACCTGATCGGCGACGTCGACCCGGTGAAGGCGGCGACGCTGAAGAAGACGTTCGCCGACGAGGAGGTCCTCCATTACGGCATCGTCCCGCGGACGAACCGTGGCATCTTCGCGATCAACGAGCTCCCCGACCTCGCCCCGCGGATCCAGGTCGGGCTCCTGAACATCCTCGAGGAGCGCGACCTCCAAATTCGCGGCTTCCCGGTACGGATCCCGCTCGACGTCGTGATGGTCTTCTCCGCGAACCCCGAGGACTACACGAACCGCGGCAGCATCATCACGCCGCTGAAGGACCGGATCGCCTCGCAGGTCCTGACGCACTACCCGAGGGACCTCGCGACGGCGAAGGCGATCACCGACCAGGAGGCCTGGTGCGACCGCCCCGTGGAGGGCGTCGAGGTCCGGCTCCCCGAGCCCTTCAAGGTCCTCGTCGAGGAGGTCGCCTTCGCCGCGCGCCGGAGCGACCTCGTCGACCAGGCCTCGGGCGTCT
>CAZWRQ010000226.1:0-8538 GCA_964636395.1 uncultured Holophagales bacterium | reverse complement strand
CGTTCGCGTCGTCGTCGACGAGGTAGCGCGTCTCGGCGCCGTAGAGCGCGCCGAGGAGGAGGTTCCCCTTCCGGAGCGCGAGGTCGGGGCCGCCGAGGACGAGCTTCGCCTCGAGGCCGAGGCGGCGCGCGGCGGCGGCGGTCAGGACGGCGTGGTTCGACTGCGTGCCTCCCACGGTGAGGACGACGTCGAACTCCCCGGACGCCGCCGGGGCGAGGTCGTACTCGAGCTTGCGGGCCTTGTTCCCTCCCATCGCGAGGCCGGTCAGGTCGTCGCGCTTGACGAGGAGGCGTTCGAGGCCGAGGTGCGCGGCGAGTCGAGGTGCCTCCTGCACGGGGGTCGAAAGGGCCGCGAGCGGGACGCGGCGGACGGCTTCGAGACGCTCCTCGACGAGGCTCATGACGATCTCCCGGCCGGGCGGGGCCTCGGCCACTCGGCCGTCGAGTATGGGCGAAGAGGGACGGGCGAAGAGCGCCGGTGCGTCGTCGGCGCCAGACCTCCGCTGGAGTGGACGACCGGTGCACCCGCCGCGGCGCTCGCCGCCTTCCTTCGCGCCGGGACGCCGCCGCCGGAGCGGAACCGCGCTCGCCGGGCCGGGGTCCGGGCTCGCGCTCCTCGGCCTCTGCATCCTCCTCGCGGGGCTCGTGGCTCGCCGGGGATCGCGGCGCGGACTGACGGCCGCGGGGGAGACGCGCCCCTAGCGGGCGGGGCGGCGCTCGCGGAGCATGCCGCGGCGGAGGATCTCGGAGATGTCCCGGATCGCCTCCTTCGACGGCTTGCCGAACTGGTCGGGGACGTGGAAGAGACGCTCGACGGCGTAGTACTGGAGGAAGATCCGGCTCGCGAGCATCACGGCCGAGAGCGGCGACACGTCCGGCGCGAGGCGCGCTTCGAATTCGTCCTGCGCGTGGTAGCGGCGGAGGAACGCCGCGAAGCGCTCCGCCATGCCGGCGTAGAAACGCTGGATGTGGGTCCCCTGCATCTCGACGACGTCGACGTAGATGAGCGCGACGTGGCGCTCCCAGGCCAGCACGCTCGCCTCCGCCGCCTCGGCCAGCTCCTCGAGACGGTCCGGGAAGGCCCCCGAGGCGAGGGCCCGGTTGAAGGGGAAATCGGGGCTCTCGATCGCCGCCCAGTACTGGGAGAGGAGCGTGTCGAAGAGCTCCTCCTTGTCGCGGAAGTGGTGGTAGACGCTTCCGGTGGAGACGCTGGCCGCCTTCGAGATGTCGCGGATGCTCGTCCCGCGGTAGCCCTGCCGGGAGAAGAGCTCGAGCGCCGCTTCCAGGATCTGCGCCCGGCTCCGCTCCGACTTCTCCTCCTGGTCCATCCCGCACTCCGCCTCGATCGGCAACCGTAGGGGGCGCGCGCTCCGGCGTCAAGGGCATCCCCGCCGGCCGACGTCGAACGTGCGTTCGGACGCCGCCTCCCGGTAAAGTCGGGGCTCCGGATGTCCCGCACGCGTCGCGTCCTCCTCCTCGCGCTCGGCGCCCTCCTCGCGGGCGCGGCGATGCGAGGTCTCCTCGCCGTCGTCGAGGCGGCGCTCGAGGCGAAGGTCCGCGCCCGGATCGTCTCCGAGGCGGTGGAGCGCGGCTTCCGGGCGGAGCTCGAGCGCGTGCGCGTTCGACTCCCGTTTCGCGTGCTGCTGACGGGCCTCATGCTGGATGGCCACGGCGTCACGGCGCGCGTCGACCGGGTCGACGTTCGTGCGGGCTTCGCGGGGCACGGCCTCGTCGGCCGACTGCGTCGGCTGGAGAGCGGTCCGATCTCGGCCGAGCTGCCCCATGGCCTCTCGGTTCGCGTGGCTCCTTCGGAGTGGGACGTGTCGGAGCGAGGCGGCGTCGCATGGCTCTCGGGCCGTTCCGGCGAGGGAGCGTTCGCTCTCGGGCGGACGGCGGGAGGCGGCGCCGACCTCCGTGCCGACCGGCTCGACCTGACGCGCCTCGTCCGGCTTCGGCGGGACGGCGTTCTCGTCGGCGACCTCGGCGTCGTCACCGGGACGCTCGCCCTGTCGCGGACGGCAGGCGAAGGCCTCGCGGTCGAGGCGAACCTCCTCTCCCGGCAGGTCCGGCTCGGGCTCCCGCCCGAGGAGGACGCTTCGGTCGAGGCCTCCTTGGGCGAGCCGTTCGACGCGGTGGGCTCCGTGAGCGCGACGCTCCATCCGGGGGCGCGCTTCGTCGAGGTCGCCTGCGCGACCGGCGACGCGGCCGGCCTCGCCGGCTCGGCGCGAGGAGTCGGCGTGACCGCGCCCGGCGACGCCTGGATCGACGTGGCCCTCGTGGTCCCCCGCCTCGAGCTCGGGCCGCTGCTCGCGGCGTCCGGCCTCGAGCTCCCCGCCGAAGACGGCGACCTCGGAAGCGCGGCGCTCGAAGGGCGAATCAGCGGTCGGATGCTCGACCCGAAGTCCTGGGTCGTGGAGGAGACGCTCGACTTCCGCCCGCCGGCGCAGCCCCTTCCCGAGATCGAGAGGCTTCGGGGCCCGTTCCGGCGCGTCATGACGGGGCGCGACGGCCGCCGGACGCCGGTGGCCGTCGACCCGGAGAGCCCCGACTTCGTCCCGCTCGAAGAGGTGCCGCCGCACCTGGTCCGGGGGCTTCTGACCTCCGAGGACGCCGACTTCTGGGGACACCCGGGCATCGACCTCGGCGAGATCCCGGTCGCGGCGTCGATGAACTGGGTCCGCGGCCGGCGCGCGCGGGGCGCCTCGACGATCACGCAGCAGCTCGCGAAGAACCTCTTCCTGACGCGCGAGCGGAGCTACCGAAGGAAGCTCCAGGAGGCGGCCCTCGCGCTCCTCCTCGAGTCGTCGCTCGGGAAGCGGCGGATCCTCGAGATCTACCTGAACGTGATCGAGTGGGGACCGGGCCTCCACGGCCTCGGTCCCGCGGCGCGCCACTACTTCGGCAAGAACCCCCAGGACCTGACGCCCCGCGAGGGGGCGTTCCTCGTGGCGCTGATCCCGGGGCCGATCAAGTACCAGCCCTCGTTCGCGGGAGGGGTCCTGTCGCGGGGCTTCACCCGGCTCGTGAACGGTGTCCTCCGCCGACTGGCCTCCGTCGGGATGCTGACCGACGAGGAGCTGAAGGCCGAGCTCGAGACGCCGCTGCGGCTGCGGTGGACGCCGGCCGACGTGGCCGGCGAGGAGCTCGTGGCGGGCGGAGCCGGATCCGGCGCGCTCGAGCCGGACGAGGAGGCTCTTGACGAGGTCGGCGTCGCGCCCCTCGATCCCGTCGCGCCGGCGGCCGCGGGGGACCCACCGGCCCCGCCGGTCCTTCTCGCGTCGCCTGCTTCGGCGCCGCCCGCGGCCAGCCCCGCGCCGGCCGCGGGGGCGGCGAAAGGGTCCGCGGCGGCGCAGCCGCCGGTGGCGACACCGCTCGCGAAGGAGCCTTCCGGCCCGCCGCTCCCCGCGACGCCAGCCGTGCCCCGCCCGGTCCCGCGCGCGACGGCGCCGGCGGGCTGAAGCGACCTTCCGTCAGGCCTCGGAGCCGTCTCCTGCGCGGTCGGCGACCGCCCGAGCGAGGAGCCGCGCGATGTGCTGGACCTCGACGGGGTCCTTCGACTTGTCGAAGCCGCCGCGGATCTGCATGACGCAGCCCGGGCAGTCCATGACGGCGGCGGACGACTTCGTGTCGCGGATGCTCGCGAGCTTCTTCTGGAGGATCGGCTTGCTGATCTCGGGGAACTTGAGGGAGTAGGAGCCGCCCATGCCGCAGCAGGTGTCCGACTCCTTCATCTCGACGACCTGGTGCCCGGCCTTCCGGAGCAGCGCTCGCGGCTCCTCGGAGACGTGGAGGGTCCGCTTCAGGTGGCAGGAGTCGTGGTACGTGACGGGCGGAAGCTCTTTCGGGTCGATCCTCAGCGAGCCCTCCTCGACGAGCCTCGTCACGAGCGACGAGAAGTCGATGACCTTCGCCGCGAGCGCCTCGGCCTTCTCGAGCCACTCGGTCTTCCCCGTGCTCCGGAGCGACCGCGCGAACTCGTGGCGAAGCGCCGTCGTGCAGGTGGGGCAGGCCGAAACGACCCAGTCGACCTCCTCCGCGAGGAGGGCCTCGACGTTGTCGATCGCGTTCTGCGCGGCGACCTCGTACGCGCCGCTGTAGCGGGCCGGGGCGCCGCAGCAGGTCTGCGCGTCGGGAAACGTCACCTCGACGCCTCCCGCGTTCAGGACCTTCACGACGTCCTCGCCCATTACGGGGTAGGCGAAGTCGATGAGGCAACCGGCGTAGAAGGCGGCCTTCCGCGTCAGGCGCGCGTTCGGCGCCTCCGTGCCCGGGGCGGCGGGCTCCTTCGCGCGGAAGACCTTCTGCTCGATCGACCGGAACGCGTCGCGGAACGGCCTCTCGGCGATCGCGGGGAGGCTCCGGAAGTCGGCGAGGCCGGAGAGGAAGAGCGGCAGGTGCCTCACGAACCCGTCCTTCTCGAACGGCTTCTGGGCGAGCGAGGCCGACCTCAGGACGGAGTGGAAAACGCGCCGGTTGTTGACGACCTCGAAGATCGCCCTCTGGACGAAGGGCTGCCCCTTCTCCTGCACCTGCCGGCGGCGGACCTCGACGATGAGCTCGGGGATGTCGATCCTCCCCGGGCAGACGCCGACGCAGTTGCCGCACTGGATGCAGAGCCCCTGGATCTCCTTCGAGCGCTCCATCGCGCCCGTCCAGGCCGTCAGGATCGTGCCGATGCCGCCCGTGTAGACGTCGCCGAAGACGTGCCCGCCGACGTGCCGGTAGACCGGGCAGACGTTCAGGCAGGAGGCGCAGCGGATGCACTGGAGCGCCTCCTTGAAGACCGGGTCCGCCGCCATCTCGGTCCGGCGGTGGTCCATCAGGACGACGTGCAGCTCCTTCGGCGTCCCGTCGGTGTTCGGCGCGGCGCCGGTGATCATCGAGACGTAGCTCGTCAGGAGCTGCCCCGTCGCGCTGCGCGGGAGGGCGGTGAGGATCGGGACGACGTCGGCGAACCGCTCGACGAGCTTCTCGAGGCCGACGATCGCGACGTGGATCCGCGGGAGCGACGTGACGAGGCGGGCGTTCCCCTCGTTCGTGACGAGGACGAGCGTGCCGGTCTCGGCGACCGCGACGTTCGCCCCCGAGATCCCCATGTCGGCCTCGAGGAAGGCGCTCCGGAGCTCCTTGCGCGCCACCTTCACGAGGCGGGGGATGTCGGTCGCGAGCCGCTCGCCGACCTCCTTGCTGAAGATCTCCGCCACGTCCTCCTTCGTCAGGTGGATCGCGGGCATGACCATGTGCGACGGGTGCTGGCCGGCGAGCTGGATGATCCACTCGCCGAGGTCGGTCTCCTTCACGTCGATCCCGGCGTCGAGGAGCGCCCTGTTGAGGTGGACCTCCTCGGAGGCCATCGACTTCGACTTCGCGACCCTCTTCACGCCCTTCTCGCGGGCGAGGTCGACGACGTACCTGCGGACCTCCTCGGGGCTCTTCAGGAGGACGACCCTCGCGCCGCGCGCGGTGGCCTCCTTCGCGAAACGCTCGGCGAGCTCGGGGAGCCGGCCCGCGGCGTACCCCTTCACCTCGGCGATCCTCGAGCGAACGGCCTCGAAGTCGATCCCCTGCCAGGCCTTCGCCCGGCTGACCGGATAGGCCTCGTAGAAGCGGCCGAGGGCGCCGGCGAGGTTCGGGTTGCCGAGCGCGCCGGCGATCTCCTTGCGGAACGTCATCGTCACGGCGTTACCTCCGCCCGCGTGGCCTCGTCGCCATGGACGACGACGACGAGGCGCGACGGACCGTGGGCCCCGATCGTCAGGACGCGCTCGATGTCGGCCGTCCGGCTCGGCCCGGTCACGAACGCGATGTATGGGGCGGATCTGGGATCGAGGCGCGGAAGGACGTCTGCGAGGCTCGGGAGGATCCGGTCCGAAGGGAGGAGCGCCACGTGGATCTCCGGGAGCGTCGAGACGAGCCGCAGCGCGGGGTCGGTCGCGTCCTGGACGACGGTTCCGGTATCGGCGAGCCCCCAATCCATCTCGCTGACGCCGACGCGGCTTTCGGCCGCGGCCTCCCGCGTCACGTCGAACGTCAGGCCGGGGAGGTGCGCGGCGAGCGCGTCGCGGTCGATCCCCGCGACGAGCGGGCCTCTCGCCCAGACCGCCCGCGCGCCGGCCTGGTCGGCGACCCCTTCCTTCGCGAGGAGCTTCGTGACGAACGCGAGCGCCTCGACGCTCCCGCCGACGCGGTGGACCTCGGCGCTGACGGCTTCGGCTCGTTCGCGAAATGCCTCGAACATCGCTCGCCTCCCGTGCCCGGAGCGCTCTCCGGTGACCACGGGTTAGCTTATCTGAACCTACGTAAAAATATCTAGGGTATTCTCGGCACGTGGAATCCGAGCGCCCGGAGGGTCGGGATCCCCTGCTAGCCTCCCTCGGGGGGTCGGAATGAGGTTTCGCGCTCTCCTCGCCGCGCTCGCGCTCCTTCTCGGGCCGGCCGCCGGCGCCGTCGCCGTGGGAGCCGCCACCTCCGGGGGCGACGCGGCGTCCGGCCACCGTGTCCTCGTCCTCCACTCGTACTACAAGGGCTACAAGTGGGCCGACGACGAGCATCGCGGAATCACCTCGGTCCTCGAGCCTGTCCTCGGCGTCGAGAACGTCTTCGTGGAGTACATGGACACGAAGCGTTTCTACGAGCCGCGGCACGTCGCCCAGCTCCCGGAGGTCTACAGGAGGAAGTACGCGGACCACCGGATCGACCTCGTCGTCGGCGTGGACGACCGCGCGGTCGACTTCCTCGTCGAGCACCGCGACGATGTCTTCCCCGGGACGCCCGTCGTCTTCTGCGGCGTCAACTACTTCCGCCCCGAGAAGCTGAAGGGGCGGCGCCTCTTCACCGGCGTGAGCGAGGACGCGGACCTCGGGGCGAGCCTCGAGACCGCGCTCGACCTCCACCCCGGCACGCGGCGCATCTACGTCGTCAACGACGACACGGAGACCGGCCTCGCGGTGAGGGCCCGGCTCGCCGAGCTGGGACCCGCGGTGAGGGGCGTCCCGATGGAGCCGCTCGACGGTCTCTCGATGGAGCGGCTGCTCGCGCGCCTCCGGACCCTCCCCCCCGACAGCCTCGTCTTCTTCGCCTTCCTCTTCCGCGACGCCGACGGCCGCGTCTTCGGCTATGACGAGAGCGCGCGACTCGTGACGGGCGCGTCGAGCGTTCCGGTCTACGGAGCCTGGGACTTCAACCTCGGCCTCGGGATCGTGGGGGGGCGGCTGACGAGCGGGTTCGACCAGGGGGAGGCCGCCGCACGGATCGCGCTCCGGATCCTTCGCGGGGAGGCTCCGGAGTCGATCCCGGTCCTCCGCGGCCTGCCGGGCCGGGACCTCTTCGACCACCTCGCGCTCGCGCGCTGGGGGATCCCCGCTTCGCGGCTTCCGAAGGAGAGCACGGTCCTCAACCTCCCGGAGTCGGCTTTCGCGCGCTACCGGAAGGTCTTCCTCGCCGGCGCCGGGGCCCTCGTCCTCCTCGGGGTCCTGAACGCGGTCCTGGCTCTGAACATCAGCCGGCGCAAGCTCGCCGAGGAGGCGCTCCGCCGGCACCAGGAGACGCTCGAGGAGACGATCCGGCAGCGTTCGGAGGAGCTCTCGCGGGCGAACGAGGAGCTCCGGAGGGACATCCTCGACCGCGAGCGGACCGAGCGCGCCCTCCGGGTCGCGGAGTCGAACCTCAGGAGCATCTTCGAGAACGCGGCCGAAGGGATCTACCAGTCGACTCCTTCCGGGCGGTTCCTGACCGTGAACCCCGCCCTCGCGGCGATGGCCGGCTACGCCTCACCGGCCGAGATGACGGAGTCGATCTCGGACATCCGGCGCGACTTCTACGTCGACCCGTCGAGCCGGGAACGCTTCGAGGAGGCGCTGGTCGAGGAGGAGGAGGTCCGCGGCTTCGAGTCGCTCGTGAGGAGGAAGGACGGCGCGCTCATCTGGGTCCTCGAGAACGCTCGGGCCGTGCGGGACGAGAAGGGGAGGCTCGACCACTACGAGGGGATCGTCCAGGACATCACGGAGCGGCGTCAGATGGCGGAGAAGCTCGACCGTTCGCGCCGGAAGCTGCGCGGGCTCGCCTCGGAGATCACACGGGTCGAGGAGCGGGAGAGGCGGGCGATCGCCGCGCAGCTCCACGACCAGCTCGGGGCCACGCTCTCGATGGGAAAGGTGAGACTCGGCTCTCTCCGGCAGGAGGCGCAGGGGACGCCGCTCGCCGCCGGGATCGAGGCGGTGCACGCCCTCGTCGGCGAAGCGGTCCGGGAGACCCGGGAGCTGACGTGGGAGCTGAGCCCGCCGCTCCTCTATCAGCTCGGCCTGGAGGCGGCCCTGGAGTGGCTCGGGGAGAGCTTCGAGGAAAGGCACGGCATCGCGTTCCGCTTCGAGAGGGAGGGCGAGCGGAGGGACCTCGGCGACGAGCGGCGGTTCCTCGTCTTCGCGGCCGTCCGCGAGCTCCTCCTGAACGTCGTCAAGCACGCGGACGCCGACGGAGCGTCCGTCCGCCTTCGCTGGCACGAGTCGGGCGTCGAGGTCTCGGTGAGCGACGACGGGAAGGG
>CAZWRQ010000225.1:0-8554 GCA_964636395.1 uncultured Holophagales bacterium | reverse complement strand
CGCGCGAGGGGTGGAACGTGAGGCGCTTCGGCACGCCGCCCGTCGCGGGGACGACGAAGACGTCGAGGTTCCCGTCCAGGTCCGCCGTGAAGGCGAGGAGCGCGCCGTCGGGGCTGAAGGCGGGGCTCGCCTTCACGCCCGGGCCCGACGTGATCCGTTGGACGTTCGAGCCGTCGAGGCGAGCCGTCCAGAGATCGTTGCCGTAGACGAAGGCGACGCGCTCGACCGAGAGGGCCGGCTGCGTGAGCATCTTCGTCGGGCCTCCGGCGGAGGCGGGCTGAGGGGAGAGGACGAAGGCGAGGAGGGCGAAGAGGGCGAGCGGCCTGGCGGCGCGAAGGCGCATGCGATCCCTTTCCGGCCGCGGCGAAGCGCGGCCGACGGCGATGATAGGGGTGATACGGCGGGCGGGGGCCGTTCGTTATCGGGACGGGAGGCGGGGCGTTTCGCCACACCTCGACGGCCTACACTCCGTGACGTGGTGACGACGCACACGCCCGAGTCCCTCTCCGCTCTCGCGCGCGGTTTCATGGAGTCGCGCGTCTTCCTGACGGCCGCCGAGCTCGACCTCTTCACGCTCCTGGCCGACGGGCCGCTCTCGCTGGAGGAGGCGGCGGCGGCGCGCGGCGCGGATCGGCGCGCGCTCGCGATCCTCCTCGACGCGCTGACGGCGTTGGGCCTGCTCCAGAAGACGGACGGCCGCTGGAGGACGCCGGCAGCGCTCGTGCCGCTCCTCTCCTCGCGCTCCGGGAGGAGCCTCCTGCCGCTCGCGCTCCACTCCGTGAACCTCTGGGATCGCTGGTCGCGGCTGACGGAGACCGTCGCCGGGACGCGCCCCGTCGCCGGCGACGGCTGGACCCGCTCCTTCATCGGCGCCATGCACGCCATCGCGGCGCCGCAGGCCGACGAGATCGTCGCGGCCGTCGGACCCGGGAGCGCGCGGCGGCTGCTCGACGTCGGCGGCGGGCCGGCGACCTACACGCTCGCGTTCCTGCGGGCCGCCCCGGGGCTTCACGCGACGCTCTTCGACCTTCCCGAGGTCGTGGAGATCGCCCGGGAGAACGCGACGCGGGCCGGCCTCGTCGACCGGGTCGACCTCGTCGCGGGCGACCTCCGCACCGACGCGCTTCCCGGAGGACACGACCTCGCGTTCGTCTCGGCGATCGTCCACATGCTCGGCCCGGCCGGGAACGTCGCCCTCTTCCGGAAGGTCCATGACGCGCTCCTCCCCGGCGGGCGGATCGTCCTCCGCGACCACGTCATGTCGCCCGACCGGACGGCCCCGCGGGCGGGGGCTCTCTTCGCGGTGAACATGCTCGTCGGGACGAAGGACGGAGGTACGTTCACGCTCGAGGAGCTCTCGGCATGGCTCGAGGAGGCGGGGTTCGCGAGGCCGCGGCTCCTCCGGAACGGCGAGCGGATGGACGCTCTCGTGGAGGCCGGGCGCCCCTGATCGGGCGAGGGCGCCAACGGGCGCTGGACGCTCGCCGCCCGCCTCCCCCCGGTGACGACGGTCATCGTCGTGTCGAGAGGAGGGGTCGCACCGCCCTCGAAGATGGAGATTCGCCCGCGCAGGCACCATATTCCCCCGCCATACAGGAGGCGGAACATGGTCGTCACGGCGTCGCTCTTCTCGTCCGTCCCGTCCGGGCCCTTCCAGCCCGAGCACCCGAACCGCAGCCTCGAAGGGATCGCCGCGGAGATCCGCCGGGCCTATCCGCAGGGCGTCGACGTGGTCGTCTTCCTGCCGGCAGTTCAGGGCGGGTGGAGCGTCGTCGCGAACCGGCAGGGAATCATCGCCATCCTGATCGGCCTCCTCCTCCCGGCGGTCCAGAAGGTGCGGTCGGGGGACGGCTCGGTCGTTCCGGCGGGCCTGCTGAAGCCCGGAGGGCGGGTCGGGACGCTCCTCTCGCCGTCTCTCGTGTTCGCGTCGATCGCCTGGAAATGAGCCCTCCGCCCCCGCGGCTCACCCAGCGGGCGAGAGCTCGCGGAGCTGCGCGGCGAAGCGCTCGGGTTCCGAGACCGAGAGGAGGAGCGCGTAGCCCGCCGTCGTCGGGACGTGGACGACGCGGTCGGTCGTCGTGACGTAGACGAGCGCCTTCTCGCCGTTCGCGAGCCTCCACCAGCCGCTCCGGTAGCCAGGGAGGCCGGTGCCGGCGGTGCGGCGCCTCGGCGCGAGCGCCGTCTCGGCGCGCAGGTCGACGACGCGCGCGAGGGCGCCGCGCAGCTGCGCCGCCGGGATCGTCCGGCCCCAGAGGTCGCCGCGGATCACGAGTCCGGCGGGAGAGAGCGTGAACGTGGAGCCTCGCGCCCCCGACAGGGACTTGTAGACGAAGAAGATCCCGACGAGCGAGACCAGGAGGACGAGGACGACCGGAATCCAGAGGGCCGTGGAGGTCTTTCCCGGCGGGGGGACGAGCGTGTAGACGGTCTCCATGGCCCATTCTCGCCGACGCCTTCAGTCTCCTCGGCCGGGCGCGGGAGGCCGACGTCTGGATCGGACACGAATCCGTCTCGCGAGCGCACGCGCGTCACGGTGGAGGGCGACCGGGCCGGGATCGTCGACGCCGACAGCCGCAACGGCACGTTCCTGCACGGTGCGAGACGGACGTGGACTGCGCGGCTCGAGGACGGCGACGAGATCTCCCCGGGTGTCGTGAGGATCTCCTGTCGGTTCTTCGGCGCGAATCTCTCAGCAGCGACGAAGTCGGACCTCTGAGCGCTCACCGTCCGCAGCGACGGACGACCGCTGCGCTGCTCTCCTCGGAGGTCGGCGGGTCTTCGCCCAGCCCGAGCGAGTGAAGCGCCTCGTGGACGAGGATCTTCCCGGCGAGCCACTCGTCCTTCCGCACGAGCGCGAGGAACCGGCTCCGGCAGACGATGACGACGTCGCCTCCGACGGGGAGCCAGGCGCACGTCTTCCGCTCCCGGTGCCGGACCATGTGGTCCGCTCCGACGTAGCGGAGAGAGGCGAAGAGCTCGGACGGCGCACGTCCGTGCGCGGAGACGGTCGCAGAGAGCGCCTGCCCGGCGCGGACGTCGGTGAAGTCGTCGAGGAGCATCGAGCAGCCGGGACCCGCGAGTCTCTTCGTGACGTGCCCGACCGGTCGGTGGACGAGCGGCCCGAGGCGGCTACGGCCGCATCGGCAGGCGGCGGCCCGGCCGTCCCGCCCGCGTCGAAATACACGATTTCACGCCTGACCCCGGAGACCCGGGTACGCGAGGGCGACGAAGCAGCTCCGTGCCCTTCCGCTATCGATCGGCCCTCGATTCCGGCCGGACTGAAGCGCTCGCGCGCGACGGGTCGGGCCCGTTCCGGCGTCGAATCCGGCGACTCCGCCCGGGCGGGGCGCGGACGCTCGTGAACCCCGCACCGCGAACGCCGTACCAGCAATAGGATGTACGTGGAACGAAGGGAGGCCGCCGTGCGGAAGCTGCTTCTCTCCACGGCCGTGGTGGTGCTGGCCGTGTTGGTCCCGGGCGCCCCGGGAACCGGTGTCCCGCCGGGGATCGGCGAGCGCGAGCGGCCGAGCGAAGGCCCGCGGCGGTGCGCCGTCGCACCCGCTGAGGAATCGGTCTTCCCGGCCGCTGTCGCGACGATCCGCGAGGGTATCCCTCGCCCTGACCTGCCGGACGCGGAGATGCCGCCAGGGAACCGGCTCCGCGCGCTCGTCTCCGAGGAGCGGATGCTCGCGGACCTCGAACGGCTGACGCGGATCGGGGCGGACGGACTCTTCCGGACCTCGGGGACGAGCGGCGAGCGCGAGGCGTTCGAATGGCTCGCGGGGCGCGTGGGCGAGCTGCGATGGCTCGCGGCGCTTGGCGCGACGGTCGAGCGGCCGCGCTTCCGTGTGCCGCTCGCGAGCGAGGTTCGGCGGGCCGAGGTGAGCGTGACGATCGGCGGCGTCGAGCGCGCCGTCGCCGCGCACGCGCTCCAGGGACACCGCGACGTCCTCTCCCTCGCGCAGCGGTTCGACTCGGACGGCGCCGCGAACGACGCGCGGCCCGACCCCGTCACGGTCGAAGGACCGGTCCGCGTCGTCCGCCGCCTCGCCGACGTCGCGGGGCTTCCGGCCGGGGCGCTCCGGGGGACGATCATCGTCGCCGACTACGCGCTCCTCGACCGGGGCGTCGTGACGAGCGCGGAGGCGGCGGCCGCCGCGGCCGCGCTCCTCGCGCCGTCGCCGGCGGCGCTCCTCCTCGTGACCCGCTTCTCGAACGTCCGCGGCGAGGCGCACGGCTCCTTCGTCGGGGACGTGAACGCGCTCGCCTCGGTCTCCTCGGTCCCGCCCGTGCCGACGCTCCACGTGAAGCTGGAGGACCTCGCGACGGCGGGGATCGACGAGCTCGGGGAGCTCGAGAGGATCTCCCGGGCACGGGTGACGTGGGACGCCGACGTCGTCGCGCCGGGTGAGTCGCAGCTCCTCGTCCTGAGGGTGCCCGGCGAGGACCCGTCGCGCGCGGTCGTCGTCGGGGCGCACCTCGACTCGCCGAACTCGCCCGGCGCGCTCGACGACGGGAGCGGCTCGGTCGCGCTCCTCGAGGCAGCGCGCGTCCTCGACGCCGCGGGCGCGAGGCCGCCGGTCGACACGGTGCTCGTCTGGTTCGGGAGCCACGAGCGGGGCCTCTACGGCTCGTCCGTCTTCGCGAACGCGAACGCGGCGCTGCTGGGGCGCTCCGTCGCGATGGTCCAGCTCGACTGCCTCACCCACCCGCTCGACGGGATGACGGGAGGGCTCGTGAGCGAGGGGGCGTCGTACCGCGCCTTCGGCGACGCGCGCGTGCCGCTCCCGGCCGCCCTCTCGTCGCTCTCGACGCGCGCCGGAGTGAGCCTCGCTCCCGTCGAGATCTCGGGGATCGTCTCCGACAACAGCTCCTTCGAGGGGTTCGACGTCCCGAGCGCGAACACGATCCTGCTGGGCCCGGAGATGGCGGAGGTCCACGTCGATGGGCACCTCCACGACCCGTACGACGACGTGCCTCTCGCGAGGCTCCACGGCGACGACCTCGTCGACTTCGCCGCGGTCGCGCTGACGGCCGTCCTCGAGCTCCCGAAGGGCCCGTCGCTCCGGCTGACGCCGGAGAAGACGGCGCGGGCCGTTTTCGTCGCGAGCCGCACGGAGGCGGTCCACATGACGCCGGCCCATCTCGGGGCTCTCGGCCAGGCCCTCGCGTGGGAGGGATGGGCGGTCGACGTCGTCCCCTATGGGACGCCTGTGACGGCGGAGGCGCTCGCGGGTGCCGGGCTCGTGGTCGTCCTCCCCGTCGTCGACTACCCGCCGCCCGGCGGCGTCGCTCCATACGACGAGCGGTTCTCGACGGAGGAGGTCGCCGCGATCGCGGCGTACGCGCGGAACGGGGGATTCCTCGTCCTGGCGGGCAGCGCCGCGCTCCTCCGCTACGGGACGACGATGCTCGCGGAGAACGAGGACTGGAACGACGTGAACGACGTCGCGGGGGAGCTCGGGCTGACGTTCGCGGGAGTGACTCTCCCAGGGAGGACGGCTTCGGTGACGGCGAGCCACCCGCTCGTCGCCGGGGTCGGGACGCTCACGCTCATCGAGTCGAACGGCTTTTCCGTCCGGGCGGCCGGGGGGACGGTCCTCGCGCGGGCGGGAGCGGAGCCCGCGGCGGTCCTCGTGCCGGCGGGGTCGGGAGGCGAGGTCCTCGCGCTCGGAGACTTCGGCATTCTCGGAGGCCGCGGCGCCGCGCCGAACCTCCCGTTCCTCCGGAGCCTCGCGCGGTACGCGAGGGAGCGGGCGGCGCGCTGAGCCGTCGAGGGCAACCGCGAGACGTGTCGCAGCGGTCGGGATGACGCGGGTCACTCGAGACGCGACGGACCGGAGGTAGAGTGCGGGCGTTCGACAATCGGAAAGGTCACGGGAGGAAGCGATGCTCGTCCGTTCGCAGCTCCGGATTGCGTTCGTTCTCGTCGTCGCCGCGACGGCGCTTGCCGCCGTGGCTTCGGCGCAGCAGCTGCCCGCGCGGGAGGAGAGGAAGATGGTTCTCGAAGAGCAGGACTCGATGGCGTCCGTCCTGAAGAGGCTCGAGGGGAAGACGGTTCGGCTCCGCATGGTCGGTTCCGGCGAGGAGCTCGTCGGGAAGCTCCAGAAGGTGGGGCAGGAGCTCGCGCACCTCTCCGAGCTCTCGGGGCGTGAGTTCTTCGATGCGGTCGTGCGGATCGACCAGGTCTCGGCGGTCTCGGTCCAGGTCCGCGGACGCTGATCCGCGGGCGGCCCGGGCCGCGGCACACAGCAGCTGCCCCGCCACGCGGGGTGCCCACGATGGGTGCCACCCACGATGGGTGCCAGGCGTGAATTCGTGTATTGTTTGAAACAATACACGAATTCACGCCTGGCACCAGCTCTCGTCCTCCGGGCGCGATCCGGGGGTGGGACTTCGCCTGAAGGAGAACGGGCCGCCCTCGCGGGCGGCCCGTTTCGCGACGCGTAGAGTGTAGAGTGTAGACCAGACCCCCTCCGGGGAGGCTACTTCCGGGTGGTCTCCTTCGGAAGCATGCCGAGCTGCCACATCAGGAACATCCGCTGGTCGGCGACGTCGCGGACGCGGAGGGCGAGGGGCTTGCCCTGGCCGTGGCCGGCCTCGCGGTCGACCCAGAGGAGGACCGGCTTCGTGGCCGGGTCGGAGGCCGTCGATGCCTGGAGGAGGGCGGCCATCTTGCGGGCGTGGAGCGGGTGGACGCGGGAGTCGTTCTCGCCGGCCGTCAAGAGGACGGCGGGGTAGCTCGTCCCCTTCTTCACGTTGTGGTACGGCGAGTAGGCGCGGAGGAACTTGAACTGCTCCGGGTTCTCGGCGGTGCCGTACTCCGGGATCCAATAGCGGGCCATCAGGAACGACTGGTAGCGGAGCATGTCGAGGAGCGGGACGGCGCTGATGACGGCGCCGAACAGCTCGGGGCGCTGCGTGAGGACGGCGCCGGTCAGGAGGCCGCCGTTCGAGCCGCCGGAGACGGCGAGCTTCGCGGGCTTCGTGTACTTCTGCGCGATCAGCCACTCGGCCGCGGCGATGAAGTCGTCGTAGACGTTCTGCTTCCGCTCGAGCATCCCGGCCTCGTGCCAGGCGTCGCCGTACTCGCCGCCGCCGCGCAGGCCCGCGAGCGCGTAGACGCCGCCCGCCTCGAACCACGGGAAGAGGGTCGCGCTGAAGCTCGGCGTCTGGCTGACGTTGAAGCCGCCGTAGGCGTAGAGGAGCGTCGGGTTCGCGCCGTCGAGCTTCAGCCCCTTCTTGTGGATGACGAACATCGGGACCTTCGTCCCGTCCTTCGAGGGGTAGAAGACCTGCTTCACCTCGACGATCGAGGGATCGACGGGGACCTTCGGGCGCTCCCAGAGCTCGACCTTCTTCGTCGCGAGGTCGACGCGGTAGACGCCCGACGGCTCGTTGAATGAGGTGTAGGTGAGGAACGCCTCGGTCCGGTCCTGGGAGGTCGAGAGGAACGCCGTGCCGATGCCGGGGAGCGGCAGCTCGCCGAGGGGCCGGCCGTCGAGGGTGTAGAGCTCGATCCGGGTCGCGGCGTCCTCGAGGAGGTTGACGGCGAGGATGCCGCGGGCGAGGGAGACGCCGCGGATCGAGACGTCCTTCCGCTCGGGGACGAGCGTCTTCCAGCCGGCGCGGACGGGGGCGTTCAGGTCGACGGCGACGACGCGGCCGTTCTTGGCGCCGTCGGTCGTGTGGAGGAAGAGCGTGTCGCCGAGGCTGGTCCCGCGGGAGGTGCTCTCGGAGCCGACGAGGACGTCGGTCCGCACGAACTCGCCGGTGCGCTTCCAGCGGTCGAGGTCGACCGCCCAGAGGTCGTTCGTGCTCGTGCCGGTCGCGTACCCGAGGAACCCCCAGCGGCCGTCCTCGCTGATCGAGAAGCCGGGCCCGTAGGTCGTCGCGAGCTTCGCGTTCTCTTCCTTCGTGTACTGCCGGAAGAGGCGGACGTCCTGGCGCGGGTGGGTCCCGAGCCGATGGAACATCACCTGGCCGGAGTAGGGGTCCTTCACGTTCTCGAGGTTCCGGTAGAAGAAGCCGGAGGAGTCGGGGAGCCAGTCGACGCCGCCGACCTTCCCGGGGATCTCGTCGGCGAGCCAGCGGCCCGAGTCGACGTCGAGGACGTAGAGTGTCGAGTTCTCGTCGCCCGCGCGGTACATGCCGAAGGCGAGGAGCTTCCCGGCGGGGTCGGGCACGGTCCAGGAGACCGTGACGAGCCCCTTCGCGTCGAGGGTGTTCGGGTCGAGGAGGAGCTTCGGGGCGCCGGAGAGCCCTTCGCGCACGAAGACGCGGGCCTGGTTCTCGTTCCCTTCGCGCTTGCCGTAGAAGTAGCGATTGCCGCGCATGCGGGGAGCCGTGATCGCACCGACCTCCATCAGCTCGCGGAGGCGCGCCTCGACGGCCGCGCGGCCCGGCAGGTTGTCGAGGACCTGGCGCGTGTAGGCGAGCTGGGCGTCGGTCCAGGCCGTCACCTCGGGCGTCAGGCCGCCCTTCGCGTCTCCCTCGAGCCAGCGGTACGGGTCGACGATCGACTCGCCGTGGAGGACGTCGGTGACCGGTCGGG
>CAZWRQ010000224.1:0-8562 GCA_964636395.1 uncultured Holophagales bacterium | reverse complement strand
CGGCGCCGGCCTCGCTGCCGGAGCCGCGCTCCTCGTCAAGTCGAGCCTCGCCGCCGTGGCGCCGCTCCTCCTCCTTCCGCTCCTCGCGGCGTCCGCGCTCCGCGGGCGCCGGCTCGCCGCCGCAGGGGCGGGCGTCGCTCTCCCCGTCGCCGCCTGGGCCGCCTTCGAGCTCTACCGCTTCGGCCGCCTCTTCTCGGGCTACGAAGGGGAGGGTTTCACGCACCCGCTCCCCGACGGACTCTGGCGGCTCCTCGTCGGGCCGAACCGCGGCCTCGTCCTCTTCTTCCCGGCGGCGCTCCTCGCGGCCGCAGCGCTCTCGCGGACGCTCCGCCGCCCGGGCGACGCGCCGCTCCGTCTCGCCGCCGCCGGCTCCGCTCTCGCGTCCCTGGTCCTCCTCGCCACCGCCGCCGCCTGGTGGGCCTGGCACGGCGTCGGCGGGTGGGGACCGCGGCTCCTCGTCCCCGCCGTGCCGCTCCTCGCGCCGTGGGCCGCGCTCGCCGCCGAAGGCCTCGGCGCCCGGGGCCGCCTCGCCGTGGCCGTCCTCTCGGTGGCGCTCAACCTGCCGCCGCTCCTCGTTCACCCCTCGCTCGTCGACACCTACGTCGCGAACTGTCGGCGCGCCCTTCTCACGCCGGAGCTCGAGCGCGAGATCCCCGCCCTCGCCGTCGGCCCCGACGACGCGGGTAGGCCGAGCGTCTCCCCCGAGAACGTCCTCGCGAAGGAGCCGCTCGCCTCGCCGTTCCTCCTCCATCCCTGGTACGCGGCCGCCTCGATGCCGCGCTCCGCGGAAAGCCGGGCCGAGCGGCTCGCCCGCCCCCCGTGGTACGAGAAGCGTCCCGATCTCGGCCCGCGCCTCGTGCCGTTCCCGCCGGAGCTCGCCGACGTCGTCGCTCCGCCGCTCCGATGGAGCTTCTTCGGCCGCGCCCTCGGTCGTGGGATCGCGGACCCCGCCTCGTTCGCCGTCTACCTGGCCTCCCTCTCCGAGCAGGTCGGGAGGGCGCACGAGACGGGACGGCTCGAGAGGGGGCTCGAGCTCGCCCGGAAGCTCGCGCGCCTCGATCCGGGCGAGGGCTCGGACGCCCTCCTCCTCGAGAGCCTGCGGCTCCTCCGCCGGACTGACGCGCTCCGCGCGGCGCTCGCGGCGCTCCCTGCGGAGCGTGCGAGCGGCCCCTCCGTCCTCGCCGTGCGCGCGCTCGCCGCGCGCGACGCCGGGGACCTCCCCCTCGCCGCGCGTCTCGGCGAGGCCGCCGCTCCCTGGTTCCCGGGGACCGCCCTCGGACGCGACGGCGCCCGCCCGGCCTCGTGGCCAGCGACGTTCGCCGCGCTCACGCGCCCTCTCGCGCCGTCCGCCTGAAGCCTCCGTCTCCCTCCCTCTGCCGTAGACTTCCCCGCCTCACGGAGGTCCCATGACCACGAGCCAGCACAAGAACATGGCCATCCTCGTCGGCGGCGGGCCGGCGCCCGGCATCAACAGCGTCATCAGCGCGGCGACGATCCGCGCCGAGCTCGAGGGAGTCTCGGTCCTCGGCATCCGCGACGGCTTCCAGTGGCTCATGCAGGGGAACGTCGAGCACGTCCACCCGCTCACGATCGACGAGGTCTCCCGGATCCACTTCCGCGGCGGTTCGCACATCGGCATCGCCCGGGCGAACCCCACGAAGGACCCGCAGCTCCTCGAGGCCGCGGTCATCTCGCTCCTCCGCCTGAACGTCTCGCGGCTCATCACCATCGGCGGCGACGACACGGCCTTCTCCGCGATGAAGCTCGCCGAGAAGGCCGACGGGCGCATCGCGGTCGTCCACGTCCCGAAGACGATCGACAACGACCTGGACCTCCCCCCCGACGTCGACACGTTCGGGTTCCAGACGGCGCGGCACGTCGGCGTCGAGATCGTCAAGAACCTGATGGTCGACGCGCGAACGACCTCGCGCTGGTATTTCGTCATCGCGATGGGACGAAAGGCCGGCCACCTCGCCCTCGGCATCGGCAAGGCCGCCGGCGCGACGCTCACGATGATCCCGGAGGAGTTCCAGGGGCAGAAGGTGAGGTTCAAGGCGATCGTCGACACGCTCGTCGGGGCGATCCTGAAGAGGCTCAGCTACGGGCGGCGAGACGGCGTGGCGATCATCGCCGAGGGGCTCGTCCTCGAGCTCGACCCGGAAGAGCTGAAGGGGCTCGCCGAGGCCGAGCGCGACGCCCACGGGCACCTCCGGATCGCCGACGTGAACATCGGCGAGATCCTGAAGGCGGCCGTCCAGGAGGAGCTGA
This sequence comes from uncultured Holophagales bacterium, assembly GCA_964636395.1. Classification (GTDB taxonomy): domain Bacteria; phylum Acidobacteriota; class Thermoanaerobaculia; order UBA5066; family UBA5066; genus UBA5066. Next base: position 6,294 of record CAZWRQ010000224.1, on the reverse strand, counting down.
AGAAGCTCGGCGTGAAGGCGACCGTCACGGACAAGAACATCGGCTACGAGCTCCGCTGCGCCGACCCGATCCCGTTCGACCTCGAGTACACGCGCGACCTCGGCTACTGCGCGGCCAAGTACATCCTCTCGGGCGGCACGGGCGCGATGGTCTCGATGCAGGGGGGGAACTTCGTCGCGATCCCGTTCGAGCAGATGCTCGACCCGGCGACGGGACGGACGCGGGTGCGGATGGTGGACGTCCACTCGACCCGGTACGCGATCGCGCGCCGCTACATGATCCGGCTCCGGAAGGACGACTTCGAGGACCCGCACGAGCTCGCGAAGTTCGCGGCGACTTGCGGCATGTCGCTCGCCGACTTCCGCGCCCGGTTCGGCTACCTCGTCGAGAACGAGCTCCCGCCGATCGTCCTCGTCCCGTCCGGCCACCGCGACGGGACCGGTCCCGGGAGCGGGTCGTACTTCGAGGGGGAGACGCTGTAACTGACGGGTTCGATCCGGCCGGGGACCGTCTGGGCGATACTGGGAAGTCGCGGAGGGAGCGGGCGTCCGTTCCCTCTTCCGGGGAGACCCGGTAGAGGTCGTTCATGGCGGAGATCCGGTGGTGCACGGGGGAGACGGGCCGTTCCGAGCCCTTGGGAGGCGACGGTCCGCTCGGTCTGGGCCGCGAGAGCGACAACCACTTCGTCCTCACCGACCCGGGAGTCTCCCGCCACCATGCGCGCCTCGTGCGGAGCGGGGACGGTTGGGCGATAGAGGACCTCGGCAGCTCCAACGGCACCCGCGTGAACGGGCGCCGTGTCTCCAGAGCGCTCCTGAGAGACGGTGACCGCGTCCGGCTCTGCGGGGTCGAGCTCGAGTTTCGCGACGCCCTGGCGGCCGGCCCGCCGCCCGACGCCGCCGACAGGGACGCGAGCTACTTCCTCGCCCGGGGCGGCCAACGCCTCGGCCCGTACGCCTGGGAGGACCTGACGGGCTTCGCGGCGAACGGACAGGTTGCGCCGGACGACGAGCTCTGGGGCCCCGGCCTCGATCGGTGGACCCGGGCGATCGCGATCCCCGGCCTCCTTCCCTCGGTCCCCGCGCCTCTCCCCCGTCCTGCCCCGCCGCGTCCCGCAGCCTTCGCGCGACGACGCTCGCCGCTCGCGCAGGGTCTTCTCGTCGCCGCGCCTACGGCCGCGCTCCTCCTCCTGCTCGGGGCCCTCGCCTGGTGGACCTGGGGGTCACGGCCGGGCGCGAACGGCGGCGACGCGGGCGACGGGAATCGACGGGCCATCGAGGCCGAGACCGCGCAGGCGTCCCCTGTGCCCCCCCTGCCCGTCGACGAATGGAAGGGGTACCCGGACCTCGAAGCCGAGCGGCAGCGGATCGGCGACAGCCTCGGTGCGTTCCAGAAGGCGCTACGGGCCGGCGCCGTCGACGAGGCGGTCTCCTGGATAGCCGCGGAGCGGCAGGCGACGTACGCCGCCCTGTTCCGCAACGAGCCGGCGGCGATGGCCTCCTTCGCCGACCTGCTCGAGAGATCGCAGCTCACCTTCCTCGCCCCCCCCGCGGAGCCGTCCGCCACGACGGCGCTGAGGACCGCCGAGTACACGGTGACGATCGACGGATTCGACTTCTACCTCCGATGGTGCCGGATGGACGACCGATGGGTCCTCTTCGACTTCTGAAGGGCGCCCGGCCGGCGCGCGTCGCCTCCTGCGCGCTCGCGCTGGCGATCCTCGGCGTCGTGACCCCGCTCCAGGGCTGGAACCAGGCTCCCCACAGGCAGATCAACGCCGAGGCCGTAGCCGCGTTCTTCGCGAGAATGGAACGGGAGCCGTCCGAGAAGTTCCGGCTAGGGCCGGTCCCGGCCGACGAGCGCAAGTCCCTGCACCGCGGCATCGCCGTGACGAGCTCGACGATGTTCGTGAAGCCGTCGGGAGGTCTCGCCGAGGCCTACCAGATCGGCGAAGCGCGTCACGCCATGCCCGCCTGGATCAGCCTCGGCGGCGACTGGGCCGACGAGCCGCACCTCTACGCTTCGGTGAGGCACTTCTACGACCCGCTCCAGGTTTCGGGCGTGCCGTTCCTCACCGACCAGTCCTGGGCGCACGGCACCTACGAAAGCCCGGGGATCGAGGCCGTTACCTGGGCCCTCGACCACCCGGACAACCCCTTCAGCCTTCGTCAGGGAATGGTCGCCTACAAGCTCGCGATGGAGACGCCGGAGGACGTTCCGCCTCCTCCCGGTCTCGGAGTGAGCCATTTCAAGACGAACGTCAGCCTCGTGCCGGGGGACGCGGCCGAGCAGCGTTCCCTCTACCTCGCCCGCGCCTACCGGGCGCTCGGCGAGGCGATGCACATGATCGGCGACATGACCCAGCCGGCCCACGTGCGCAACGACTCGCACCCTGTGGATGAGCCGATCGAATCCACCGTGACGACCTCGGACGTCCGCCTCGCCGCCGCGAGTCCCCTCGTCGACGCGGCCGTGAGGCCCTACCTCGCGAGCGCCGGCGGGGCGCTCCAGGCACCGAGGGCGCTCGCCCGCCAGATCGCTCTCTTCACGAATCGCACGTTCTACTCGATGGACACGATCTTCGACCGGCCCACCGGGACGCTTCCGACGAACGGCATGCCGCCCTATCCCTCGCCCCAGTTCGGCGACCTCGTCGTCCGGAAGGCCACGGTCCAGGGTTTCGTCGGGAAGCGGACCGTGAAGAAGCTTTTCGGCAGGGTCGCGGGGCGCGAGGTCCCGATGGCCCAGGAGCGCCTCAGCTTCCACTGGTTCGACCCCGATCACTCGGTCGTCTTCGGCCCCGGGCTCGAGACCGCCTCCGGTTTCACGAGCAAGGTCGGTCCGTTCATGATTCCCCAGGCGTTCGCCCGGGAGCAGGCGGCCGTCCTCCTGCCCGCCGCGATCCACGCCTGCGCCGACCTGATGGACCTGTTCTTCCCCACTCTCGAGCTGAAGGCGGAGTACCGGCTCGAGGGGTCCGCCCCGGACGGCGCCTCCCGGCGCCAGGTCGTCCGCATCGAGCCCGGGATGCTCCACCACCGCGAGCGCGACCCCGCATGGTCGGCCTTCGACCTCGACATCGCCTACACCGGGCCCGGCGCTCTCGTCATCACCCGCGGCGGGAAGGTGGAGGCCACCCGGAAGCTGCACTTCAGGAAGGGCCTCCTCGACACGATCGAGAACGTCGCGGGGAAGATGGTGAAGGCTCCGCTCCGGGTCTTCGTGTCGGACGGCCGGTCCGCCCTGACGGGCGAGGAGGAGCTCTACTCCTTCGCGCACGGCCAGAAGCTCCACGTCGAGATCGACGCAGGCAGCCGCCATTTCGAGAGCCCGCCGTACGAGCTCCGTCACGAGGTCGTCATCCAGCCTCGACGCGGCGTCGGACCGCCCGGAGCCACCTTCGACTTCGAGGCCCGAGCCCGGCCCGAGGGCGTCTACCGCTTCGAGTGGTCGTGGCCGGGCGCAGGCGAGGTCGTGGCGACCGAGGGCTCGACGTCCAAGGTCGCGCCGGTCCTCGTCCGGGAAGGCGAGTACCCCTTCACCGTGAAGCTCGTTCACCCCGACGGGACGATCCTGGCCGAGGACCGCGCCACCGCCGCGGTCGAGAAGGAGACGGCCGCCCCTCCGACGCCGGCGGCGAAGAAGGGCCCCGGGCGATGGGTGCTCGTGAGGCAATGGAACGACGTCTGGAAGGACCCGCGAGCCACGAGCTCCCGGGCGACGGCGGAGGCCGGCGTCAGCTCCGCGAAGATTCACGTGACGGTGCCCGACCGGCAGACGACGTGGCAGTTCGACTACGCGATGAGCTGGAGCCCGCTTCCGGCCTCGGTCGGACGAGACGAGACCTTCGACGTGACCCTCCGATTCGACTCGATTCGGGTCCCCGAGCCGCGGGTGATCTGGGGTGCCGAGATCGCCGTGTCCACGGGCCGGACCGAGGCGATTCGCGGGACGGCGCCTCCCAAGGCCGCGAGCTTCGTCAGTCAGACGACATGGAACGGGAGCGTGCGCCAGGGGGGGCAGGGGTCGGCAGCCCGGAAGCCGCCCGACAGTCGGTCCGTCACCCTCGGGCTCGGGTGGAGAAGCCCCGAGGACGGGGACGTCCAGGTCGTCACGGTGCGAGCGTGGGGGCAGGGAGCCGGGAGCGGCGGAAACGGCGCCGCGATCCACTTCCACTACGAGTACCGCTTCCAGGAGTAGGAAGGTCGCCGAAGACACGTCCCGCTGCACGCCGCGACCGGCAGCACGTGCCCCGATTCGTCGGGCCACCGCGACGGGACCGGTCCCGGGAGCGGGTCGTACTACGAGGGGGGAGACGATCTAGCCGATGCGAGTCACGACTTTCCCGACGGCCCCGGCTGGCCGAGCAGCCGCACGACCGCCTCGACCGGGCGCCACCAGGGCTCCCGCGCCCGCTCGAACTCCGCCTCGACCATCGACGGAAAGACCGCGAGGGGGAACGCCGTGAGGCGGCCGGCCTGGACGCCGAGGAAGACGGCGGCCTCCTCGTCCCCGGCGCTCTCCTCGAGGAGGACCTCGACCGCCCGGGCGGCGAATCGGGTCGCCAGTATCCGGTCGAACGGCGTCGGATCGCCCCCCTGCTGGAGGTGGCCGAGGATCGCCTGCCGCGCGTCGAACGCGCCGTGCCCCTCCGCCTCGAACAGGCGCACGAGGACGTCGGTCGTGAAGACGGGGCTCGCCTTCTCGTTCCGGATCATGAGCGCGAGGCGCTTTCCCCTGCGGAAGCCCTCCACGAGGCTCGCGACGTCCCTTTCGAGCGCGGACATCGAGATCCCTTCTTCGTGCGTGAAGACCCTCTCGGCGCCGGTCGCGAGGCCCGAGAGGACGGCGAGGTAGCCGCACCAGCGGCCCATCACCTCGACGACGAACGTCCGCTTCCAGGCGACGGCCGACTGCTTGACCCGGTCCACCGCCCAGACGATCGCGTTCAGGGCCGTGTCGGAGCCGATCGCGAGCTCGGAGCCGGGGAGAGAGTTGTCGATCCCCGCCGGGACGCAGACGATCGGGACGCGGAAGGCCGGGTGCGCGCCGCGGGCCTCCTGCATCCGGTGGGCCGCTTGGTAGGCCGCCCAGCCGCCGACGAGGAGGACGCCCTCGACCCGGCGCTCCGCGAGGACCTCCGCGAGACGGCCGAGCTCCTCCGGCTCCGGCACGCGACGGCTCGTCCCGAGCTCGGCGCCGCCGAGGGAGACCCAGCCGTTCACGCTCATCCAGTCGAGCGGGACGACGTCGTCGGCGAGGAGCCCTTCGAACCCGCTCCGCGCGCCGAGGACGACGTGCCCCTGGTCGACGAGGAGCCGGACCGCCGCGCGGACGGCCGTGTTCATTCCCGGGGCCGGCGCGCCGGCGTGGAGGACGAGGAGCCGCCGGCGCCTCTGGCCGGACCGCGGTCCGTGCGGGAAGGCCCGGACGAGCGTCTTCATGATCCGGAAGGAGCTCCTAAACCCCGTTCCCCGGAGCGTCATCGCCCGCTCGAAATCGCCCGAGCGGATCGCATCGCCGACGGCCCGCGCCTGCTCGACGTTCTCCATGAGCGGCACGCGCGTCACGCGGTTCTCGCGGAGCCCGATGAGGCATGGGACGTCGTCGGGGCCCCAGCGGACGATCTCCTCGATCGCCGCGACGCCGAGGAGCGTCCCCATCGTCCGGTCGAAGGCGCTCGGGGCGCCGCCGCGCTGGACGTGGCCGAGGACCGTCGTCCGCGTCTCCGTCCCGAGGCGCTCCTCGAGGAGCTTCCGGATACGCTCCGCCTCGATGGGGCGGCCCTGGCGGTCGACCGCCCCCTCGGCCAGGATCACCGTCGAGTGGCGGCGTCCGGCCCTCCGCCCTTCCGCCAGGACGGCGCAGAGCTTCTCCTCCCAATCCTCTCCCTCGGGCGGCGCCTCGGGGATGAAGACCCACCCGGCTCCCGTCGCGAGCGCGCTCATCAGCGCGAGGTAGCCGCAGTGGCGCCCCATCACCTCCACGACGAACGTCCTCTGGTGGCTCGCGGCGGTCGAGACGAGGGCGTCGACCGCCGACACGATCCGGTGCAGCGCCGTGTCGGCGCCGATCGTCATGTCCGTGCCGGCCATGTCGTTGTCGATCGAGCCGACGAGGCCGACGAGGGCCGGGGGCGGTGCGGAGCGGGCCGCTTCGGCCGGGAGCTCCGCTTTCGCGACGAGCTCGGCGAGGAGCGAGGGCCACTCCCGCCGGAAGAGGTCGGCTCCCGTGAGCGAGCCGTCGCCCCCGACGACGACGAGCCCCTCGATCCGCTCCCGGGCGACGTTGCGC
>CAZWRQ010000223.1:0-8562 GCA_964636395.1 uncultured Holophagales bacterium | reverse complement strand
CCCCACGAGGGAGATCCCGCTCGATGAAGGGAAAGGCTTGAGCAACCGCGGACTCTTCGCGCTCCGGGCGCCGCTTCCGAAGAAGACGGCGCTCGTCCTCGGCCTCGTCATGCCGGCGCTCGTCCTCGCCGTCTGGTGCGTCCTGAGCTACGGGGGCCTCGCCCCGGCCGACTTCCTCCCGTCGCCGACGGAGGTCGTCCGCGGCACGCTCCAGCTCTTCCTCCAGCACGACCTCTGGAGGGCGATCCTCGTCTCCACGCGCCGGATCGCGCTCGCGTTCCTCATCGCCTCGGCGGTCGCGCTCCCGCTCGGTGTCCTGATGGGAGCGTTCACCCCGGTGAACCGGCTCTTCGAGCCGATCGTGGCTCCGCTCCGCTACATGCCGATCTCGGCTTTCATCCCGCTCCTCATCCTCTGGTTCGGGATCTACGAGAAGCAGAAGATCGCCTTCCTCTTCCTCGGCGTCTTCGTCTACCTCCTCCCCGTCGTCGTCACGGCGATCCGGGCCGTCCCGGAGGAGTACGTCCAGACCGCGATGACGCTCGGCGCCTCGCGCGGCCAGGTGATCCGTACGGTCCTCCTGCCGGCCGCCGCGCCCGAGATCTTCGACTCCTTCCGCGTCATGAACGCGATCTCCTGGACCTACGTCATCCTCGCCGAGGCGGTGAACCCCGAGCACGGCCTCGGCTACATGGTGGAGCTCGCGCGGACGCACCAGAAGGCGTCCTGGTCCTTCGCGGGCCTCCTCGTCATCGGAGGCATCGGCCTCCTGACCGACTTCCTCATCTCGTCGATCTCGCGCCTCCTCTTCCGGTGGCGGGAGGTGAGCTCGTGAGCGCCGCCGCGCCGGCCGCGGTTCCCCGGCTCTCGGTGAAGGACCTCTCCGTCACGTACGTCGGGCGGGGAGGGGAGAAGACCGAGGCGGTGCGGGACGTTTCCTTCGACATCCTCGACAAGCCCGGCCACGGCGAGATCGTCGTCTTCCTCGGCCCTTCCGGGTGCGGCAAGTCGACGATCCTGAAGGCCGTCGCCGGCCTCCTCCCGCCGACGAAGGGAGAGGTCCTCCTCGACGGCCAGCCGATCGGCGGCCCCTCGCAGGACCGCGGCATGGTCTTCCAGGCCTACACGTCGTTCGGCTGGCTCACCGTCCAGGAGAACGTGGAGTACGGCCTGAGGCTCCGGGGCGTCGACGCGAAGGAGCGCGGCGACCGCGCCCGCGAGGTGCTGAAGGAGGTCGGGCTCCTCGACTTCACGAAGCGCTTCCCGAAGGACCTCTCGGGCGGGATGAAGCAGCGCGTCGCGATCGCCCGGACGCTCGTGAACAAGCCGCGCGTCGTCCTGATGGACGAGCCGTTCGGCGCTCTCGACCCGATGACGCGCTGGGGGATGCAGGGCCTTCTCCTCGACGTCTCGCGCGTCGAGGACAACACGATCCTCTTCGTCACGCACGACGTGTCGGAGGCCGTCTACCTCGCCGACACCTGCTACGTCCTCTCCTCGCGCCCGGCGCGGATCCTCCACCGGGTCGACGTCCCGGCCTTCGCGGAGCGCGACGTCCACCTGAAGTCGACGGACGAGTTCCGGGCGATCGAGAAGAAGCTCCTCGACATGCTCTACGCTCCGCAGCCGGGGGCGTAGCCCGGCGCGATGGCGGAGCAGCAGGTCACCCGGCCCCGGGCCACGACGGCGCAGAGGCCCGCGGCCCGCTCGGGAGTCTCCCCCGCCGTGCACGACGCCGCGCGGGAGACGGCGGTCGACCTTCTCAAGGCGAAGGCCGTCGAGACGGCCTTCGGCAACCAGCCCTCGTACCTGAAGGCGGCGTTCCTCAACCCCTACAACCTCTCGCTCCTCGGCGGTGCGGCCGCCGCCTCGCTCCTGACGCTGAACCCGCTCCCGATCCTCGGCGCGCTCGGCCTCGAGACGCTCTGGCTCCTCTGGGCGCCCGACAGCAAGCGGCTCCGCCACCTCCTCTGGGACCCGCGCTTCAGCAAGCTCCGGAAGGCCATCGAGGCCGAGGAGCGGCGCAAGCGGATCGCGGGGCTCCCGGACCACGACCGCGAGCGGGTCGAGGGGCTCGTGACGCGCCGGGAGGAGATCGAGAGCCTCGCCGCGCAGAACCCGACCTTCACGGGAGAGCTCCTCCGGAGCGAGCTCGTCAAGACCGACCGCCTCGTCGACGCGTACGTCGAGATGGCGCTCACCTGCGCCCGCTACCGCTCCTACCTCGACTCCGTCGACGCGCGGGCGCTCGAGCGGGACGTCGAGCGGTACGCAGCCGAGGTCCGCCGGGGAGACCCGGAAGACCAGCGGACCGAGATCTCGCAGAAGAACCTCGCGATCGTCGTGAAGCGGCAGGAGCGGATGCGGGAGATCGAGCATTACCTCGCGGTCGCCCGCGGCCAGCTCGACCTGATCGAGAACACGTTCCAGCTCATCGCCGACCAGATCGTGACGATGCAGTCGCCGAAGGAGCTCTCCGGGCAGCTCGACGAGCTCCTCGAGGGGGTCGAGGCGATCAAGCAGTCGGCGCGCGACACCGAGGCGATGCTCGAGGCCTCCGGCCTCGGCAACCCCTGAGCGCGACCCCCGCCCGGAAGGAGCCCCAGATGGCCGACGTCCGCATCCTCCCCCCCTGGGCCGAGGACCTCCGCCGCCGCTACCTGCGGAACGAGGCGGTCCTCTTCGTCCTCCACGGGAACGTCCACGACCTCGTCCTCGTCGACGGCGCGCTGAAGCCGCTGACCGAGTTCCTGACGGACGTTTTCTGGAAGGACGTCAGGGACACGATCGCCGTCTACAACCTGGCGACGGGGGTCCGCTTCGCGAAGAAGGCGAAGGAGGCGGAGGCGCAGGCCGAGCTGATGCGCGAGGCGCCGCGGGAGAAGGCGCTCGCCGGCCTCGAGCGGCTCCTCGTCACCTCGCGGAAGGTCGGCGTCGTCGTCGAGTACGCCGAGACGATCGCCCCGGCGGGCGACCCGTCGTTCCAGGGGGACCTCGACCGGGCCTCCATCGTCACGCTCCACCGCTGGTCGTTCCTCCCGCAGATCGAGAAGCAGGACAACGTCGTCCTCCTCGTCGCCGAGAACCTCGCCGAGCTCTCCCCGAAGCTCGTCTCGAACCCGAAGGTCGCCGTCGTCGACGTCCCGATGCCCGACCGCGACACGCGCCGGGCCGCCGCTCGGATCGTCGACGCCCGCCTCTCCGAGAAGGAGGCCGAGCGCTACGCGGACCTGACGGCGGGCCTGAAGCTCCTCCAGATCGAGGCGATCCTCGCGCCGCCGCCGCCGGCCGAGGAGGACCGCACGGAGCGAGAGGCATTCATCGCGGGCCTCCTCGGCACCGCGGCCGACGCGGCGGAGCGGGCGAAGAAGCTCTCGCAGCTCACGGCGGGGCTGACGCGCGACGAGATCCGCGCGCTCCTCGCCCCCGGCGCCGCCGACCCGGCCGTCGCCGCGGCCGCGGACGCCGCCGAACGGGCCCGCAAGGAGGTCGACCGGCTCATCTCGCGGAGGAAGCGCGAGATCCTCGAGCGGGAGTGCTTCGGCCTCGTCGAGTTCGTCGAGCCCGCCCACGACTTCTCCGTCGTCGGCGGGATGGACGAGGTGAAGAAGGACCTCCTCGTCCTCGCCGACAACATCCGCGAGGGGCGGCGGAGCCGCGTCCCGATGGGGATGCTCTTCACGGGGCCGATGGGGACGGGGAAGACGTTCGTCGCCGAGGCCTTCGCGAAGGAGTGCGGCCTCCCGACGATCAAGCTGAAGAACTTCCGCTCCAAGTGGGTCGGGGCGACCGAGGGGAACCTCGAGCGGATCCTGACGGTCATCAAGGCGATCGGGCAGGTCGTCGTCATCATCGACGAGGGGGACCGCGCGTTCGGGAACACCGACGGCGAGGGGGACGGAGGCACCTCGAGCCGCGTCATCGCGCGGATCAAGGAGTTCATGTCCGACACCCAGAACCGGGGCCGGATCCTCTTCCTCGTCATGACGAACCGCCCCGACAAGCTGGACGTCGACCTGAAGCGCGCGGGCCGCCTCGACCGGAAGATCCCGTTCCTCTACTCGCAGGATCCCGAGACGGTCGAGGCCGTCGCGAAGGCGCTCGTGAAGAAGAACAAGCTGAAGACGGAGGTCGACTTCGCGACGATCCGCGACACCTTCTCGGCGAAGCTCGTCGGCTACAGCAACGCCGACGTCGAGGCGGTCGTCCTGATGGCGAACGACGACGCGGCCCGCGAGGCGGGGGGCGACGCTCCCGTCACTGCCGAGCACTTCGTGAAGGCCGCCTCCGACTACTTCCCCTCGCGCGACGCCGAGCTCCTCGAGTACATGGAGCTCCTCGCCGTCTTCGAGGCCTCCAGCCGCCGCCTCCTCCCGGCCAAGTACGCCCACATGACGCCGGAGGAGCTCGACGTAAGGCTCCGGCTGCTCCGGGCGACGGTCGGGACGCGAAGGTAGACCGCGCCGACGCGCCGGACGCGGGGGAGACAGGCGGGGGCGGCGCGCGACGGCGCCCCGCCGGGTCCGAGTTATCCTCACCTCTCCCGTGAAGCCCGGAAGCCGCGAGAGCATCGGCCCGCGGGCCACCGACCTCCCGGCGGACCGCGCGGCGCGGGCGGGCCGGTTCCTCGCCCCGGCCGCCCTCGCCGGCCTGGTCGCGCTCGTCTTCACCGAGCCCCTCCGGGGGGCGGCCTTCTTCTTCCGCGACCTCTATCTGATCTCGCTCCCGCGCCGCACGTTCCTGGCCGCGGCGCTGCGCGACGGACGCTTTCCCCTCTGGGACCCGGAGCTCCACGGCGGCCTGCCGGCGCTCGGGCCGCAGCTGGCGCCCTTCCACCCGTCCACGATCCTCTACGCGCTGCTGGACCCGGCGACGGCGCTGACGGTCGTCCTCCTCGGCCACGTCCTGCTCGCGGCGCTCCTCGCCTTCGCGCTCGCCCGCTCCCTCGGGCTTCGCCCGGCGGGGGCCTTCGTCGCGGGCGCGGCCTTCGCGCTGTCCGGCTACACGCTCTCCGCGGCGAACCTCTACCAGCCGCTCCTCGCGCTCCCCTGGGTCGCGGGGGGCGTCCTCGGGTGCCGCGTCTTCCTTCTGAAGGGGCGCCCCTGGGGCCTCGCCCTCGCGGCGGCGGGAATCGGGATGCCGCTCCTCTCGGCGTCCGCCGAGACGGCCCTCGTCTCCGCCGTCGCGATTCTCCTGGAGGCGATCGTGACGCCGGGCGCCGGGGGGCTGCGCAGGCGCCTCGGGGCGTGTCTCGTCGCGGGGCTCCTCGGCGGATTCCTCGGCGCTCCGCAGGTCCTTCCGGCCCTGGAGATGGCCGGGGAGTCCGCACGGGGGCCCGGCCTTTCGTGGGAGTCGTTCACGGCGTGGTCGGTGGCGCCGGCGCGCCTTCCGGAGCTCGTCGTTCCCGGAGCGCTCGGCCCGACGGGGACGCTTCGGGACGAGGACTACTGGGGACGAGCGATCGAGAACGAGGGGTTTCCCTTCGTCCTGAGCATCTACTTCGGCGGGTCCGTCATCGCTCTCGCGCTCGCGGGCGCGCTCGGGGGTGCGACGCCGGGACGCCGCCACCGCATCGCGTTCGCAGGCCTCGCCGCCGCCGCCGTCCTCCTCGCGCTCGGTCGGCACCTCTCCGCTTTCCACCTGCTCTACGAGACCGTTCCCTGGGTCCGGACGTTCCGGTACCCGGTCAAGGCGCTCGCCGCGGCCGTCCTGCCGGTGGCCCTCCTCGCGGGCGCGGGCCTGGAGGCGGTCCTCCGGGGCCGCGCGGGAACGAGAAGGGTCGCCGCGGCGGCGTTCGGTCTCTCCGCCGTCTCGCTCGGCCTCGCCGCTTTCGCCTGGGTGCGGGGCCTTCCCGGGATCGAGGCCGCGGAGCGGGCGCTCTTCCGCCTCCTCCTCACGCCCGAGCAGAGAGGGCAGCTCGCGACGGCGGTCTTCCACGCCGCGGCCGTCCTCGCCCTTTCGGCTCTCCTCGTCGAGCTCGCCCGCCGGCGAGGCGGCGCCTGGGCGCCGATCGCCCTTGCCGCGATCGTGGGCGCCGACGTCGCGGTCGCGGGGGCCCGAGTCAACGTCTTCGCTCCGCGCTCCATCCTCGAGCGACCGGCGCTCGCCGGGATCGCGGGGTCGGCCGCGGGGGGCGGCCGGTTGTTTCGGGACGCGGACCGGCGGCCGTTCGTCGTCCGCGCGCCGTCGAACGACGTCGCCTGGCTCGTGCGGGCGAACGTCCAGGCGCTCCGCTTCTACTCGGCGTCCGCGTACCGGATTCCCGTCCTCTTCCACGACGACTACGACGGACTCGCCCCCGCGCGGATCCGGGCCCTCGGCGAGGTCGTGAAGGCCTCCGGATGGACCGAGCGCCTCGAGATCTTCAGGGCGGCCGGCGTCTCGGCCGTGGTGACCCGGGCGACGATCCACGGCCCGGGGTACGTTCACGCCGGCGGCGTCCTGGACGCCGGGGGCCCCCTGTACGTCTATCGGGTCGAAGGAACGCCACGCGCCCGCTTCGCCTCGACCGCGGTCCTGGCCGCGGACGCGGCGTCGGCGCGGGACCACCTCCGGCGCCGGTCCGGCCGGGGAGAGGTCGTCCTCGAAGGGACGGCGTTGCCGGGCGGAGCCTGCGGCGAGGCACCGGCCTTCGTGAAGGACGCGGTGCCGGAGAGAGTCGTCGTCGAGGTCGAGGCCCCGTGCGACGGCTGGCTCGTCCTCGCTGATCCCTTCTACCCGGGATGGGAGGCGTCCCTCGACGGTCGCGCCGCCGGGATTCGCCCGGCGGACGCCGCGTTCCGGGCGGTCGCCGTACCGCGCGGACGCCATCTCGTCGAGTTCCGGTACCGGCCGCGGACGCTCCTCCCGGGGCTTGCCGGGGCCGCGCTCGCGGCGCTGGTCCTCGCGGCGTACGCGGCCCGGGCGCCCGTGAGGAGTCGCCGTCGACCGATCGCGGCGTAAGACGGGCGCCCGCGAGGACGAGAGAGCGGCTGAGCGCCTCGGCCGCGGACGACCGAACGGACGGCTCCCGGCCCCGTTCCCCGTCTGCGCGCCGAGTCGCCCCGGCCGCCCGGAAGACCGGCCGGCGGCACGGTGCCGGGACCGATTCGGATGAGCGGCCCTCGTTCTCCCAGAAACGCTCGTCTCGCGGCGCAGCCTGGAAATTTCGTCCTCGCGGCGAAGCGACGTCGGAAAGATCTTCCTCTCCTTCCCGGCCGCGCGGCCCGCGAAGGGCCTTCGCAAAGGGTTCCGGGCCTGGCACGGCGCCTGCGAACCCGAGTCAGGACGGGAACGGAAAGGAGAGAGAGATGCTCTGGACCATATTCGTCATCCTCCTGGTGCTCTGGCTGCTCGGGATGGTCAGCTCCTACACGCTGGGCGGCTTCCTCCACCTGCTGCTCGTCCTCGCGATTGCGGTCGTCCTGATCCGCGTAATCCAGGGCCGCAACCCGATCTCCTGACGAGGATCGGCGGGTCCCCGCCTCCATCGCGAACGTCGCGTCTTTCAACCGAAAGGAGAAGCCATGAAGAGCCACGTACGTTCCACCGCCACCGCCGCCGCTCTTTTCGCCGCAGCCGTCCTCGCCGCGGCCCCTTTCGCGGCCGCCCAGGCGACGACGTTGGAGAAGATCGACGCCGAGGTCTCCGAGGCGCTGACCGCCGTTACCGTGAAGGCGAAGCTCATCACGAAGCTCGGCGGAGACGGCTTGGCCGTCAAGGTCGAGATCCACGGCGACAAGGCCGTGCTCACAGGCGAGGTCGAGAAGAAGGAAAGCCAGGAGCTCGCCAAGGAGGTCGCGCTCTCGGTCGCCGAGGTCAGGGAGGTCGACAACCGCGTCACCCAGAAGCCGTCCGAGCGGGCGTCGGCGTCGAAGGACGTCGAAGGAGAGATCCGGGACGGCGTCCTCGAGACCCGGGTCAAGGGCGCCCTCCTCTCGGAGGTCGGGAAGAACGCGCTGAAGATCGAGGTCGAGGCGACGAACGGCGTCGTGAGCCTCCGCGGGACGGTCCCGACGCCCGAGATCTCGAAGGCCTCGGTCGCGAAGGCGAAGTCCGTCCAGGGCGTGACGAAGGTCGTCAACCTGCTCCGGGCGTCCGCATGACCCGGGGAAGGGAACGCCTGGCTCTCCGAATCAGACCGAGCTCCCGAAACGACAAGCCGGAGGACTCGTATGGAAGACGTCTTCAGCCCCGCCGTCACCGAATCCGTCAGAAGCGTCGAACGTGATGCCCGGAAGCTGGGCCAGAACGGGAAGAGCGAGCTCATGGAGGCGGTCGCCCGTGGCCGCGGCCTCGCGGACCGCCTCGCCTCCGACGTCCGGGCGGCCGCCGGGGAGATCTCCTCCCGCGCGAAGGAGACGTTCTCGAAGAGCCGCCGGAAAGCCTCGACAGCCGCCGACCGCGTGAGCGATGACGCGGACGAGAACACCGCGCTCGTGACCCTGGCCGTCTTCGGGGTCGGGCTCCTCGTCGGGGCTCTCGCGGCCCGCAGGAGGTAGCGGCCGGCCCGCGAGCCGGCCCGCCCGCCTTCCCGGTTCCGCGCCCGGAGGCGCCGGCACGACCTCGCCGCGCTCGCGCATC
>CAZWRQ010000222.1:0-8594 GCA_964636395.1 uncultured Holophagales bacterium | reverse complement strand
CGGCCACCCCGACGGTCGCTCGGTCGTCAAGGACGGACTTCGTCGGACGCTTACGCATCTACAGCACCGCGCTCGTCGCCCTGTCGGTCGTGCCGCGTCCACCGGCCCTTCTGCCCGACGTCGTGGCGCACGCCGCCGCGAGCGGTGTACAGGCCGGCCTCTTCTACCTGGCGGCCGCCTCGGTCCTCTCACCTCTCGGAGCGATCCTCTCCGCATGGCTCGGAACGACGGCGTTCGCCGCGGGGAGCGAGCTACTACAGAGTCTCCTGCCGCCCAGAGCGGCGGAGCTCCATGACCTCGCCGCGGCGATGGTCGGCGCGACGGTGGTGCTTTCCGGTGCGCTCGGCGTTCGTCTGATCGCAGGCGCCATGGGCGCTCTCGGGAGGTCACGAGGGAACAGCCCCGCGCCGGCGCGGGAGACGACGGGGGAGGGCGGCGTGGAAGACGACGCGCCGAAAGGCGAGAGCTGTATTCACTGCCTGGAGCCCATCCGGCCGGGCGCGAGGCGCTGCCCGAGCTGCCTGGCGTGGCAGTCGCGGTGGGCGGGGGAGTCACAGAATCCGCGGCTGGAGCTGGCGCTCCTCGTCGGTGGAGCGACCGTGGCCATACTTCTCGCAGTCGGGGTGTACGGAGTCGGACGTTCGCGAAGGACCGAGGCGCCCCGTGCCTTTCGGGCGGATGCGATGACCGTTCCGGCACCGGTGAGCGTCGTGAGGCCACAGGGCGGCGGAACGGGGATCGTCGTCGTCGGGACGATCCGGAATCCGACGGAGACGTCGTGGCGCGATCCCTACCTTCAGGTCACGTGCCGCGACCGGGACGGAGTCCGGATCGACGCGTTCGCGGCGCGGGCGGGAGGAGTCTTCGTGCCGGCGAAGGGGACGGCCTCGTTCAAGGTCGTGGAGCCGACGCCTCTCCGGGAGCCGGCGGAGTACGTGGCCTGCCGCGTCGAGATCCGGTGGGCGGTCCGCGCCGACTGAAGAGCTCTGCCGCGCTCTCTTCAGCCTGGATCTGAAGCCGCTTGCGGGACGCCCCTGGCCGCCCTAGTATCTGCAACTTTGTCTCAGAAAGAGACCGTCGCGGAGACCGCGGACGGATGGAGGCTCGAGATGAATCGCAGGCAGATGTTCGGGGCGGCGGCGGCGATGATGGCGGCGGGGATGTTCTCCGCGACGTACGTGGCGGCCGACGAGAAGAAGCCGGCCGGCGAGATGCCGAAGGCCGAGAAGAAGACGATCAAGTGCATGGGCGGGAACGCCTGCAAGGGGAAGAGCGAGTGCGGCGTGCCGGGCGCGCATACGTGCCACACTCGGAACGCGTGCAAGGGGAAAGGCTGGGTGATGGTCGCCTCCGAGAAGGAGTGCGAGGAGCTGAAGGCGAAGAACGCCGCACCGGCGAAGAAGTCCTGACCCCGGCGCCGTTCCTCGGCCACGGCATCGGCCTGCGCCGCGAGCACTACGCGGAGATCCTCGCGGGCGAGGTCGCGTGCGACTGGTTCGAGGCGATCTCGGAGAACTACATGGCCGTCGGCGGACGCGCGAGGAAGGTCCTCCTCGCCGTCCGCGAGCGGTACCCGGTGACGCTCCACGGCGTCTCGCTCGGGATTGGGAGTACGGACCCGCTCGACGTGGGGTACCTCGACGCGCTCGACCAGCTCGCGGCGGAGGTCGAGCCGGCCTGGATCTCGGACCACCTCTGCTGGACAGGTGTCGAGGGACGAACGTCGCACGACCTACTCCCGCTGCCGTACACCGAAGAGGCGCTCGCGCACGTGGTCGAGCGTGTCCGGCGCGTTCAGGACCGGCTCAGGCGACCCCTCGTCCTCGAGAACGTCTCGAGCTACGTGACGTGGCGGACCTCGACGATCCCGGAGGAGGAGTTCCTCGCGGAGCTCGCACGCCGGTCGGGTTGCGGGCTGCTCCTCGACGTGAACAACATCTACGTGAGCGCGACGAACCACGGCGGCGATCCGCGACGCTGGCTCGAGGCGATTCCGAAGGGGAGCGTCTGGCAGATGCACCTGGCCGGGCCTTCGGAGGCGGGGCCGCTCCTCGTCGACACCCACGACCACCCGGTGCGCCCCGAGGTGTGGGAGCTCTACCGCGAGGCGGTGCGTCGCTTCGGAGAGGTCTCGACCCTCGTGGAGTGGGATGATCGGATCCCCGCGATCGGCGTCGTCCTCGCGGAGCGCGACAAGGCGGCCGCGATCGCGGCCGAGGTCCGGGAGGGGCGACGCGCCCGGGCGGAAGGGGACGGCGAGCCTGAGGCCGGAGCCGCGCACGCGGCGCGGGAAGCGGCATCGGCGCAGAAGCCTCTCCGTGCATCGGCGCCTGCGGGCTCAACGGAAAACGGACCTGACCCCATCACCGGTGACCCCACCACCGGTGCGACGCCAACGGAAAACGGACCTGACCCCATTCTCGGGCTGCGGAGGGCGCAGGCGGTGATGATGGGGCTGGTGCGGGCGCCGGAGGGGGTGGCGAAGGAGCTGGAGGAGCGGGGCGAGGCGCGGGAGGAGGTCGCGGCGCTGTTCGCGGGCGATGAGCGGATGCCGGCGGTGGAGCGGCTCGAGCTCTACGCGGCGATGTACTTTTTCCGGCTGCGCGACTCGCTGGCGGAGGACTTCGCGCGGACGGCCGCGGCGCTCGGAGAGGCGCGGTGGCACAACCTCGTGACGGACTACCTCCTCGCGCATCCGCCGACGAGCTGGTCGCTCCGCTGGGCAGGGGAGGCGCTCCCCGCGTTCCTGCGCGGTCACGCCTACGGCGCAGAGCGACCCTGGCTCGCCGACCTCGCGACGCTCGAGCAGGCGCGGAACGAGGCGTTCCAGGCGCTCGACGCGACGCCGCTCAGGCCCGAGGAGCTCGCCCTCGTGCCGCCGGAGGAGTGGCCGGAGCTGCGGTTCGCTCCGGCGCCCGGCACGGCGCTGGTGGGGAGCCGCTGGGACCTCGCGGCGTGGTGGGACGAAGCGGCGCCGGCCGACGCCCCCGAAGCGCTCGCCGACGAGGCGACGCTCCTCGTCTTCCGCGACGCCGAGGACGACGTCCGGCACGAGCCGCTCGCCCCCGAGGAAGCAGAGGCCGCCCGCCTCCTCCTCGCCGGCGCCCCCTTCGCGGAGGTCTGCGGCGCCTTCGCCGACGCCGCGACCGACGAGCCCACCGCTGCCCGCCGCGCTCTCACCCTCGTCCTAAGGATGGGGTCTGGTCTACACTCTACACTCTGCTCGGGAGCAGAGTGTAGAGTGTAGACCAGACCCCATCCCATGGAGAGGCTCTCGGGGCGCGACGGGCGGTTCGTGGCGCTCTGCGTCGCGGTGATCGTGGCGGGGACGGCAGTGGGGGTGCCGCTCTTTCCGCGGGCGTTCCCGGAGGCGTCGATCGACTTCCGCGTGACGCGGGAGGAAGCGCGGAAGGTCGCCGAGCGCGAGCTCGCCCGGCGGGGCTTCGACGTGGCGGGGCGGCGGGTCCTCGCGATCTTCGACCACGACGACACGGCAAAGGTCTTCCTGGAGCGCGAGCTCGGCCTCGAGAAGGCGCGGCCCCTCCTCGGGGGCGAGGTCCCGGTGTGGCGGTGGTCGTTCCGGTTCGTGAGGCCTCTCGAGAAGGGGGAACTCCTCGCGTTCGTGGCGCCGTCGGGGGAGCTCCTCTCGTTCCGAAGGATCCTTCCGGAAGGGGCGCCCGGGGGCGATCCGGGGCCGGCCTGGGCCCGCGCGCTCGCCGAGGAGACGCTCCGCGCGCACCGGGGGCTCGACGCAACGGCGCTGAAGGTCGTCGAGGAGAAGGAGGAGAAGAGACCCGCGCGCGTCGACCGGACGTTCGTGTGGGAGTCGCGGACGCTCTCGTGGAAGGGCGCCGCGATGCGCTACCTGGTGGAGGTGCAGGGGGACCAGGTCGGCCGGTCGACGCTGTGGCTCGAGGTGCCGGAGGCGTGGCGACAGGAGTACGCGACGCTCCGCTCGAAGAACCACGCGGCGGGGGCGGCAGCGACGTTCGGGCTCGTCTTGACGGCGGTCGCGCTCGTGGCCGCGTTCTTCGGGCGCCTGCGCCGACGGGACGTTCCGTGGCGCACGGCGATCGGCTTCGGGCTCGCCGGGGCGGCGCTGCAGGCCGCGGCGTCGCTGAACGAGCTGCCCCTCACGCTCTTCTGGTACGACACGACGGAGAGCTGGGGGACCTTCGTGGGTCAGGCGGTCCTCGCGGACCTGGGGAGCGCTTGCCTTCTCGGCGTGGCGCTCCTCCTCCTCGTGGCGGGGGGAGAGCCGGAGTACCGCGAGGCGTATCCCGACAAGCCGGCGCTCGGACGCCTCTTCACGCGCCGGGCGTTCGGGACGAAGCGGTTCTTCCTCGGGCTCCTCGCGGGGTACGCGCTGACGGCTGGTTTCTTCGCCTGGCAGGTCCTCTTCTACCTCTCGGCGGAGCGGCTCGGCGCATGGTCTCCGGCCGACGTCCCTTACTCGAACCTCCTCGGGACGATGTTCCCGTGGCTCGGGGTCCTTCTGATGGGATTCGTCCCGGCGACGACGGAGGAGTTCTCGTCGCGGATGTTCTCGATCCCGTTCCTGCAGCGGTTCGCGCCGACGTGGGTGGCGGTCGGACTGCCGGCGCTGATCTGGGGCTTCGCCCACGCGGGCTATCCGAACCAGCCGTTCTGGGTGCGCGGCGTGGAGGTCGGGCTGGCGGGGGTCGTCGTCGGAGTCGTGATGCTCCGGCGGGACCTCTTCCCGCTTCTCGTCTGGCACTTCACCGTCGACGCGGTCTACACGTCGCTCCTCCTCGTACGCTCGTCGAGCCCGTACTTCGTCGTCTCGGGCCTCCTCTCTGCGGGCGCTCTCGTCCTTCCGCTCGTCGTGGCCGGAGCGCTGGCGTGGCGCCGCGGCGGCTTCGTGCCGGAGTCGGGCCTGACGAACGGCGAGGTCGGCTCGGCGCCGCCGCTTTCCGCCGGCGAGATCGACGAGGCTCCGGCGTTCGCGGCGCCGAAGCCGCTCCCGTCGCGGACCGTCATCGTGCTCCTGGCGGGCGCCGCGGTCCTGATCCTCGCAGGCGCCGCCGCCTTCCTGCCGTCGGGAAAGCTCGACGCGGAGGCCCGCGTGACGCGGACGAAGGCGATCGCCGCGGCCCGCGCGTTCGTTCGCGGTCAGGGCGACGACCCGGCGCGCTACCTCGCGACGGCGCGGATCGACTCGGCCCTCCCCGCGCTCGAGGAGGCAGGCGCGACGGGACGCGGGCTCCTGCCGTATCGCTGGGAGCGGAGCGCGGAGCGCTGGTTGATGGAGGAAGGAGGCCCGGAGACGCTCCGTCACTGGGCCGGCGGCGTCCTCCCCGGACCGGTCTGGCAGGTGCGCCTCGCGCGCGAGCGGGACCGCCACGCGTGGTGGGTCGTCGTCGACGCGCGCGACGGACGGGTCGTCTCGTTCGCACGCGACCTCCCGGAGGAGGAAGCGGGTGCGACCCTCGCGCCGGACGCGGCGCTCGCGCGGGCGAGGGAAGCGGCGCGAGCGCGCGGGATCGATCCCGACGGGCTGGCCGTCGTCTCGGCGGTCGAGAAGGAGCGGCCGGCGCGGAGAGACCACAGGATCGTCTTCGAGTCGACGGAAGACGCGGCGGGCGAGGCGAGACGACGGGTCCTGGTCGACGTCGCCGGTGGGAGAGCGAGCCTCGTGGCGACCGCGCTGAAGCTGCCGGAGGAATGGGTCCGTGCGCGACGCCGAAGCACGGGAGCGACGTGGGCCGCGCTCGGCGCGAAGGTCGCCGGGTTCGGGACGGTCGTTGGCCTCGGCCTCGTCGTCCTCCTCCTCGCGCACCGCGCGGGGCGCATCCGCTGGCGCGAGGCGTCCCGGTGGGCGGCGCTCCTGACGCTCCCGGCGCTGCTCGAGCGCGCCTCTCGTCTGCCGACCCTGCTACGGAGCTGGCCGCAGGAGACTCCGCTCGCGGCCTGGGCGGTGTCGGCGACGCTCGGAGTCCTGGTGGGCCTCCTCGTCTCGTACGCGCTGGCGCTCGTGGCCTGCGGTCTCGTGACGGCCGCGGCGCCCCAGGCGTTCGGCCTCGTTGGCCGTCCGTTCCCGGGCGCGCGCGTGAGGGCGCTCCTCGCGGGAGGGGTGACGGTGCTCCTCGTCCTCTCGGCGCGTCGTCTCGCGGACGGCGTGCGCGGCCTCTTCCCGGCCTCGGCGGGTCTCGGGGGCTTCGACCTACCGCCCGGCGTCGACGGCTGGCTGCCCGCGGCGTCGTCGCTCGCGTCGGCGACGGAGCTCGCGCTCCTCGCGGCGGGCGGCGCCGCGATCGCCGCGCTCGTCGCGAGAGAGCTACGCCCGTCGCGCGTCGGCTGGCTCGTCCTCGGCCTCTCGGTGACGGGATGCTGGGCGCCGCTCGAGGCGTGGGACGCGGCGGAGGTCATCGTGCCCCTCGTCGTCGGGGCTCTGCCGGCCGCGGCGCTGGCGCTCGGGGCCGCGCTCCTGCTGAAGGACGATCCCCGGGCCTTCGCGGTCGCAGCGGCCGGGATCGTCCTCCTGCCCCAGGGGGCCGCGCTCGCGGCGTCGGGAGTGTCGTCCTGGGCGCTCAGCGGGGGCCTCTGCCTCGCGGCCGCGATCCTGGTCGCGCTCGCGCCCGTCCGGGGGGAATCCGGCGCTATTCCCCCGAGGCCTTCGCTCCGCGCGGACTGACGCGGCGCCACTCCGATTCGGAGAGGCGGTCGGCGGCGCCGCGCCCGACGGCGCGGTGCATCTCGACGAGGAGGCGGGCCGCCTCCTCGTCCTCGAGCGGCGGCGGCCCGAGGCGCGAGAGGAGGGCGTCCGGATGCTCGGGCGGGACGATGCGGGTCTTGAGCGTCGCGAGCGGGACGAGCGGCCGGTAGAAGGCGTCGAGCCGCACCTCGGGGAGGGGCTCGAGCGGCGCGGCCGCGGACGCGGCCGTGCGCCGCGCCGGGGCGGGGAGCGCGGCCGGGGCCGCGCGCCGGGTGCGCGCCTCGCGCAGCCGACCGAGGACCTCGTCCCGCCCTTTCCCGCGCAGGAGGAGCAGGAGGAACGGGTCGCGGTCGAAGCGTTCGGCGAGGGCGACGTGGACGGCCGCGGCGTGACGGCAGGCGGCGCCGTCGGGGCAGGCGCAGGTGACGGCGACTTCCGTCGGGGAGACGGGTAGGAGCGCTCCTCCCGCAGCCGCGAAGACGTCGTCGGCCTCCTCGGGGAGGAGGCCCGAGAGGAGCTCCGCGGCCGTGCGGGCCCGCTCCGCGAAGGCCTTCAGCGCGCCGTCGAAGACCTTCTCGTTCAGGGTCCGGAGGCGTAGGCGGACGTTGAGGACGGACCGTCCCCGGTCGCGGACCTCCGCCTCGACGAGGCCGGGCTTGACCGAGAGGGCGGTGAGGGCCCCTTCGGCGACGAGCGCCCGCCCCTTCTCGAGGCGCGCCTTGCCCGCGCCGGAGGCGGCGGCGAGCCAGCGCCCTCCCCAGCCCTCTGGGGCGGGCGGAGCGGCGGGGAGGTCGACGAGGCGCTTCTTCGCCGACACGTCAGCTCCCCTCCCCGGCGTCGACGGCGTCGCGGGAGAGCGCCACGAGCTCGGCGAGCTCCTCGTTCGAGAGCTCGGTGATCCAGCTCTCGCCGGCTCCGATGATGGAGCGGGCGAGCTCCTTCTTCTCGTCGATCATGTGGTCGATCCGCTCCTCGAGCGTCCCGCGGCAGACGAACTTGTGGACCTGCACGTGACGCGTCTGGCCGATGCGGAAGGCACGGTCGGTCGCCTGGTCCTCGACCGCCGGGTTCCACCAGCGGTCGACGTGGAAGACGTGCGAGGCGCGCGTGAGGTTGAGCCCCGCGCCCCCCGCCTTGAGCGAGAGGACGAAGAAGAGCGGCGGGTCGTCGTCCTCCTGGAAGCGGCGGACCATCTCGGCGCGCGCGAGGCGCGGGACGCCGCCGTGGAGGAAGAGGATCTCCTTGTCGAACTTGTCGCGCAGGGCGCGGACGAGGAGGTGCCCCATCTCGCTGAACTGCGTGAAGAGGAGCGCGGGGCGGTTCTCGGCCTCGGTCTCCTCGAGCATCGCGAGGAGGCGCGTGAGCTTGGACGAGCGGCCGTCGAGGCGGCTGCCGTCGCCGAGGAAGAGCGCCGGGTGGTTGCAGATCTGCTTGAGGCGTAGGAGGAGCAGCAGGACCTTCGCCCGCCGGCTCTGCCCCTGCGCCTTCCCGATCCCCTCGAGGAGCGCCTTCGTGGTGGCGCGGTAGAGCGTCGCCTGCTCGCGCGAGAGGCCGACCCACTCCTTCGTCTCGATCTTGTCGGGGAGGTCGGGGGCGATCGCCGGGTCGGTCTTCGTTCGACGGAGGAGGAACGGCGACGTCAGGCGCCGGAGCCGCTCGCGGGCGACGGCGTCGTGGTGCCGCTCGATCGGGATGGAGAACGTGCGCCGGAACGACTCGTCGGAGCCGAGGAGGCCGGGGTTGAGGAAGTCGAGGATCGCCTTGAGCTCGGAGAGACGGTTCTCGAGCGGCGTCCCCGTGAGGGCCGCGCGGCGCGTGGAGCGGAGCGCACGGACGGCGCGCGACTGCGCCGTGCCGGGGTTCTTGATGTTCTGCGCCTCGTCGAGGGCGCGGTACTCCCAGGTGACCTCCGTGAGGA
>CAZWRQ010000221.1:0-8616 GCA_964636395.1 uncultured Holophagales bacterium | reverse complement strand
TGCTCGTGGAGGAAGACGAGCGTCCCGGCCGGGTCGAGTCCGCCGGCGGCGGGATGGCGAAAGAAGAGCGCGCCGCGGCGTTCCGCGGGGAGGCCGAGGAGGAGGGTCCGGAGGTCGCGCCGGGACTGGTCCCATCTTTCAGCGCTCCGTTCGAGCGGCAGGGTCTCCGACGGAACGACCTGCGCCACGGGCGCCCGGAACCGGATCGGCGAGCGGAGGACGCCGACGAGCAGCGCGAGCTTCCCCCGGTCGACGATCGAGACGGGTTGAGGGGGCGCGAGGAGCTTCTTCCTCGCGTAGGCGAGGACGCCTTCCTCGACGAGGACGAGGTGCTGGACGACGTCGAGCGCGTTCCAGCCGGCTCCGTTCGCGCGGAACTCGAGGCGCGCGGGGCTCGTGGCCGAGAGTGCGCCGAGGAACGCGTCCTTCCATCGGTCCAGGTCGTCGAGGCGGCTCTCGATCGGGCTCATCACGGCGCGGAGTCTTCCACGAAGACCCCGCGCCGTGAAGCTCGACCCGGTGCCGTCAGTGCGTCGGCGGCGCGCCGGTGCCGGTCCCGGCCGGCTCCTCGGCGAACATCAGCTGGCCACCGGACACCCGGCCGCGGAGCGAGACGGCGAGCGCCTCGCTCAGGTCCTGCACCGGGACGATCTCGAGCCCGTCGCGCACGTCCTGCGGGAGGTCCTCGAGGTCCGGGACGTTCTCCTTCGGGAGGACGACCGTCCGGATCCCGGCGCGGACCGCGCCGAGGAGCTTCTCCTTCACGCCGCCGATCGGGAGGACCCGCCCGGATAGCGTCACCTCCCCGGTCATCGCGACGTCACGCCGGCAGGGCCGCTTCGACAGCGCGGAGACGAGGGCCGAGGCCATCGCGACGCCGGCCGAGGGCCCGTCCTTCGGGATTGCGCCCGCCGGGACGTGGATGTGCAGGTCGCGCTCGAACGAGGTCTCGTCGATCCCGAGGAGCGCGGCGTGCGAGCGGGCGAACGTCCACGCGGCCCGCGCCGACTCCTTCATGACGTCGCCGAGCTGGCCGGTCAGGAGTACCTCCCCCTTGCCCCGCATCAGCGCCGCCTCGATGAACATGATGTCGCCGCCCGCCGGCGTGTAGTACATGCCCGTTGCGACGCCCACCTGGTCTTCGTGGACGATCTTCTCGGGCTGGATCTTCTTGCGGCCGAGGATCGGCGCCACGTCGGCCGCGTCGACGGCGGCCTTCTCGATCTCTCCCGCGGCGATCCGGCGCGCCACCTTCCGTCCGAGCTTCCCGAGCTCGCGCTCGAGCTGGCGGACGCCCGCCTCGCGCGTGTAGGACGAGATGACCTCCGCGAGCGCCGCGTCGGTCACCTCGAGCTGGTCGGTCCCCAGGCCGTTCTCCGCGAGCTGCCTCGGGAGGAGGTAGTTCCGCGCGATGAGGGTCTTCTCCCGCTCCGTGTAGCCCGAGAACTCGATCACCTCGAGGCGGTCGAGGAGCGGTCCCGGGATCGACTGGACGAAGTTCGCCGTCGCGACGAAGAGGACCTCGGAGAGGTCGAACGGGACGTTCAGGTAGTGGTCGGTGAAGCTGTCGTTCTGGGCCGGGTCGAGGACCTCGAGGAGGGCCGAGGCCGGGTCGCCCTGGAACGAGACGCCGAGCTTGTCGACCTCGTCGAGGAGGAAGACCGGGTTCTTCGTCCCGGCCTGGCGCATCCCCTGGAGGATTCGCCCGGGCATCGCGCCGACGTAGGTCCTCCGGTGGCCGCGGATGTCCGCTTCGTCGCGGGCGCCGCCGAGCGAGATCCTCACGTACTTGCGTCCGAGGGCGCGGGCGATCGACTTCGCGATCGAGGTCTTCCCGACGCCGGGAGGGCCTGCGAAGAGGAGGATGCGCCCGCGGTTCGGCTGCTTCTCCCCGGCCGCCGCCGGGGCGGGCGCCCCGCCGGCGGAGGGAGCGTCCCCGGGTGCGCCGTCCGCGGACCGCGCAGCTGCGGGCTCCGTCTTCTTCCGACCGAGGAGCTGGCGGACGGCGAGGAACTCGAGGATCCGGTCCTTCACGTCCTTCAGGGCGTAGTGGTCCTCGTCGAGGATCCGCTGCGCCTCGACGACGTCGAGGTGCTCCTCGCTCCGCGCCGACCACGGCAGCTCGGCCACGAGCTCCAGGTAGCTCCTCACGACCTGGGCCTCCATCGACTCGCGCGAGAGCCTCTGGAGCTTCTTCCACTCCCGGTCGATCTCCTTGCGGACCTCTTCGTTCAGGACGAGCGCGTCGAGCTTCTCCTTCAGGCCCTTCAGGTCGTCGCCGTCGTCCTCGCCCTCTCCCAGCTCCTTCTGGATCGCCCTGAGCTGCTGGCGAAGGAACATCTCGCGCTGGCGGTCGCCGAGCTCTTCCTGGACCTTCGACTTGATCTCCTCCTGCGCGTCGAGGACGTCGATCTGCCTCTGGACGTGCACGAGCGTCCGCCGGACCCGGTCCTCGACGGGCAGCGTCTCGAGGAGCAGCTGCCTCTCGGCTGTCGGGATGTCGATGTAGCCGGCCACGAGGTCGGCGAGACGGCCCGGGTCGTCCGCGTCGGTGAGGACGTTCCCGACGGCCTCGTCCGGCAACCCGAGCTTCTTCGCGAGCTCCGCCGAGCGCTCCCGCAGCTCCTTCAGGAGCGCGACGAACGCCGCATCGGCGGAGTCGAGCGGGCCCATCTCCTCCGCCTCCACCACGACCGCCTCGAGCCGTCCGTCCTTCTCCTCGATCCGCATCGCGATCCCGCGCGCCTTCCCCTGGAGGAGGAGCCGCGCGCCGCCGACGCCGCGCTGGATCGGTCCGATCGTGGCGATCGTCCCGACCGTGTGGAGGAGCTCGGGCGTCACTGCCTCGAGGTCCTGCCTCTGCGTGACGGCGAAGACGAGCTGATCCGGGCTCTTCATCGCGGTCTCGATCGCGTGGAGAGTCCCGGGGCGGCCGGCGGCGATCGGGAAGCTGACGCCCGGAAAGAGGACGGCATTGCGAAGAGGGATGACTGGCAGAACCTTCGATGGGTGCATCTGGACCTTTCGAGCCAACCTAACGCGCTGGACTCAAGGAGAAACTTTAGTAAATTCAGCTTAGATTTTCAACTCAAGCGGCCTGAGCAGGCAACTGATTTACGTTCAGTGCTTTGGCTTGGACTCCCACAAAAGCGGCCGGGGTCCGGCCAATGGCAGAACCGCAGCCAACGACCATGGAATCTCTCTCGAAGCGCCCGACTCAGGGCGACTTCAGCCCAGCGAGGGCGCCTTCGGCAGCCTCGCGGAACGCCCGGGAGACGCCGCCCACTCCCAGCTTGACGCCTCCGAAGACTCGGGAGACGAGGAGCCCTCCCTCGAGGTCGTCCCTCCGCAGGAGCTCGAGCATCAGCCGTCCGGGATGTCCGACCTCGCCGTCGTCCTTCGACCTCTCGACGAGCGCGCCGGAGGCGTCCCGGCGACGGAAGGCCCAGCAGTGGTGGTTCGCCTTCCGGTGCTCGCTCCGCGCTTCCTTCACCATCGCGAGGACGTCGTCCTCGTCCGCCGCCGGAAAGGCGACCGCGAAGAACCGCGACCGTTCGACGGTGGTCTTGAAAGGGACGGAGCGCTCGATCCTCACGGCTCGAACTTAGCAGGAGCGGCGGGAGAATGGACCCCGCATGCGCAGGGCCACGATCCCGCCGGCCGCCGTCACGGCGCTCGCCGTATTCCTCGTCGCCCCTCTCGCGGAAGCAGCCGGCCCGCCGTGCCGGACGGCCGCGGAGCTGAAGACCGCGCTCGCCCGCGCCGCCGACGACGTGGCTCGGGCCACGCTCGCCTCACGCTTCGCCGCCTGCGCCACACGCGCGACGACGCCGCTCCTTTCGCCCGGGCTCTCGCCCGGGAGCGTCCGCGTCCTCTTTGTCTACCGCTCCCCGGCCGAGAAGGTCTTCCTCGCGGGCGACATGAACGGCTGGAGCACGTCCGCCCAGCCTCTCGAGAGGCTCGTGGGAACCGACCTCCACCTCCTCGAGCTCGAGGTCCCCGACGGCGCGCGCCTCGACTACAAGCTCGTCGTCTCGGGGACCGAGTGGATGCTCGACCCGTGGAACCCCCGGACGATGACCGGAGGCTACGGCCCGAACTCGGAGCTCCGCACCCCCGCGTACGTCCCGCCCACCGAGGTCGAGCCGGGGCCGGACACGGTGAAGGGAACATGGACGGAGCTGAAGCTCGAGAGCCGGGCGATGGGCAGAGCGCGGAGCGCCTTCGTCTGGTCGTCCGCCCCCGCCGGCGCGCCGGGACCGTTCCCCGTTCTCTACCTCCTCGACGGCACGGACTACCGCGACTTCGCGAAAGCGCACGTCGTCGCCGGGAACCTCGTCGGCGCGAGGAAGCTCCCGCCCGTCGTCCTCGTCCTCGTCCCTCCCGTCGACCGCCGCGCGGAGTACGACGACGACCGCTCGGCGGCGAGCCCGGGCGGACGCAGCGAGCCCGCCTCCACGCACGCGGCCTTCACGCGGTTCCTCGTCGACGAGCTCGTCCCCGCCGTCGAGGCGCGCTGGCCCGTCCGGAAGGACGCCGCGGGGCGCGGCGTGATGGGAGCCTCGCTCGGTGGCTTCGCCGCTCTCTCCGTCACGGCGCGCCGCCCGGGCGTCTTCGGCCGCTCAGGCGCGCAGTCGACGGGGGGCGGAGACGGCGGGGGGTTCGAGACGCTCCTCGACGCCCTCGGGAGGCTCCCGGCCCGGAGCCTCCGCGTCCACCTCGACGCCGGGACGTTCGAGGAGCACTTCCACGGCTTCGACCTCCTCTCGCTCACCCGCCGGCTCCGCGCCGCGCTCTCGTGGCGCCAGGTCGTCCAGTACCGAGAGGTACCGGAAGGGCACAGCTGGGGCTCCTGGCGCGCCCGCCTCGCCGACGCGCTGACGTTCTTCTGGGGGGACGAGCGGTCAGAGCCGGCTCCGTCTGCCCGCCCGCTCGCCGCGCCCCCGTCCGGGGCGGCCCGGTTCACGGGCGAGCCCGTCACGCTCGACGTGAAGGACGCCGACCTCGGCGACGTCATCCGGCGGCTCACCGAGGGGCGCGGCCTCTCCGTCGTCGCTCCGCCCTCGTTCCGCGGCACGGTCACCGCCTCGCTCCGAGATGTCCCCTGGGACCAGGCGCTCGACCTCGTCCTCGCGGGGAACGGCTGGGCGTTCCTCCGCGAGGGAGCGGTGCTCCGGGTCGTCCGGCGCGACGACCCGGACCGTTGAGCCTCCTGCCCCTCAGCCCTCCACCGTCTCCCGCTTCGAGCTCCGGTAGACGAACGCCGCGAGCGCGAGGAAGACGGCGAGGCCGAGCCAGTTCCCCCAGGCCGAGAGCCACGCTCCGAGGCCGGGGACCGTCGTCAGATCGGGGACGAGCGTTCGACCGGTCGAGTCCTCGACGAACTTCAGGAGGGCCGCGAAGACCCCGACGAGGGCGCCGCCCGCTATGAAGCCCGAGGCGATCAGCGTCCCCTTCTCGTGCCGCGCTTTCGCGAGAGGCTCGTCGGACGTCGAGCGCTTCACGAGCCAGGCCACGGCCGCGCCGAGGACGAGCGGGGAGTTCAGCTCCATCGGGAGGTACATGCCGAGCGCGAACGCGAGGCCCGAGACGCCGCACAGCTCGACGACGACGGCGAAGACGGCGCCGACCGCGTAGAGGAACCAGGGGGCGCCCGCGTCGCCCATGACGCCGCGCAGGACCGCGGCCATCGCGTTCGGCTGCGGCGCCGGGAGCGGGTTCGCGTGGAGCGCCGACGGGGCGAAGCCGTAGACCTTCGCCATCAGGAGGATGACGGCCGTCGTCGCGGCCGAGGCGGCGACGGAGCCGAGGAGGTTCCAGACCTCGATCCGCCGCGGCGTCGCGCCGAGCCAGTAGCCGATCTTGTACTGCGTCACGA
The DNA here is from genome assembly GCA_964636395.1 of uncultured Holophagales bacterium. GTDB lineage: Bacteria > Acidobacteriota > Thermoanaerobaculia > UBA5066 > UBA5066 > UBA5066. Next base: position 2,738 of record CAZWRQ010000221.1, on the reverse strand, counting down.
GCGAGGCGCTCATCGAGAGGGCCGTGCAGACGACGCCCCCGACGAGGAGCGTCTGGAGCATCCCGCTCTCCCCGCCGAGGCCGAGGGACGAGAGGACGACGGCCGTGACGATGAGAGTCGTGAGCGTCATCCCGGAGACGGGCGTGATCGAGATCATCGCGACGGCCCAGGCCGAGACCGCCGCGAAGAGGAACGCGATGAGGAGCGTGAGGCCCGTGGAGACGAGCGCGAGGCGCGTGGCGCCCGGCGTCCCCGCGAGGACCGAGAGCCGGAAGTAGAGGAGGATCGCGAGCGCCGTCGCGACGATCCCGGCGAGGACGACCCACATCGGGAGCGCCCGGTCGGTCCGCTCGGCCTCGGCCGCCGCCCCGCCGCCCCGCGCGAGGCGCGCGACCTCGCCGAACGCCTGCCGCGTCGCCTGGACGATGACGGGGGACATCTTCAGGATCGACAGGAGCCCGGCGCAGAAGATCCCGCCGATGCCGATCGGCCTCACGTACTCGAAGAAGATGTCCTCCGCGGGCATGGAGGCGAGCGCGGGCGCCCCGGCCGAGATCGCACCCGGGACCCACTGCGAGAGCCACGCGAAGAGCGGGACGAGGACGAGGAAGGAGACCATCGACCCCGCCATGATGATCGCCGCGTAGTCGAGCCCCATGATGTAGCCGAGACCGAAGACCGCCGCCGAGGTGTTCATCGTGAAGACCGCCTTGAAGCGGTCCGTGAAGCTGGAGAGGGCCGGGATCGCGGCGGTCGAGAAGTTCTCGGCCCACCCCTTCATCGACGGCCCGACGAAGTCGAACGCCGCCGCGAGCCCCGCCGACCAGGAGAGGACGATCGCGCTTCGGCCGCCCCGCTTCCCCGCCACGAGGATCTCCGTCGTCGCGCGGGCCTCGGGGTACGGGAGCTTCCCGTGGAGGTCCCTCACGAAGTATCGGCGGAACGGAGCGAGGAAGAAGACGCCGAGGATCGCGCCGAGGAGCGGGACGAGGAAGATCTGCCAGAAGGAGGAACGCCCCTCGAGGCCGAGGATGTGGATCGCCGGCATCGTGAAGACGGAGCCGCCCGCGATGATCCCGGAGGTCGCCCCGACGGCGAGGACGTTCACGTTCTCGAGAAGCGTCGAGGCGCGGGCGGCGAGGATCTTCACGAAGAGGACCGAGGCGCCGACGGCGAGGATCGAGATCGGGATCGCCGACTCGATCCCCTGCCCGAGCTTCAGCGCGATGTAGGTCGCCGCGGCGGAGAAGACGACCGACCAGAGGAACCCCTGGGCGACGGAGCGGACGGTTACCTCCGGGACGGACGCCCCCGCGGGTACGACCGGCTCGTAGGTCTCGCCGGGTGCGAGGGTACGAAAGGCGCCGTCGGGAAGGCGGACGTCCTCGAAGGCGACGGGGGCGGCGTCTGGATTCGGCTCGGCCATCCGGGAATGATGCCGCAGGGCGGGGCTGACGGCGTCGTCTGGTCTAATCGGCCGGGAGGTTCCCCGTGCCGTCCGATCCCGCTCCGCCGCGGCGCGAGCCGCCCGTCCTCCTCGCGCTCGCATTCGCCGCGCTCGTCGTCTCGGGCGTCGGGCCGAAGGACCGGTTCACCTGGCTCCTCGAGGTCGCCCCGGTGCTGATCGGCGCGCCGATCCTCGTCGCGACGGCCCGGCGCTTCCCGCTCACGCCGCTCCTCTACCGCCTTCTCTTCCTCCACGCGCTCGTCCTGATGCTCGGCGGGCACTACACGTACGCCGAGGTGCCGCTCGGGGAGTGGGCGAAGGAGGCGTTCGGCCTCGCGCGGAACCACTACGACCGGCTCGGGCACCTGATGCAGGGCTTCGTCCCGGCGATCCTAGCGCGCGAGGTCTTCCTTCGCCGCTCGCCGCTCGGGCCGGGCGGCTGGCTCCGCCTCGCCGTCACCTCGGCCTGCCTCGCGTTCAGCGCGCTCTACGAGCTGATCGAGTGGGCCGCGGCGCTCGCGACGGGCGAGGCCGCGACCGCCTTCCTCGGGACCCAGGGAGACGTCTGGGACACGCAGTGGGACATGTTCCTCGCGCTCTGCGGCGCCCTGCTCGCGCAGGCGCTCCTCGCGCGGTTCCACGACCGCCAGCTCGCGCGTCTCGCGAGGTCCTGAGGCCCGGCGCACGAGAAAAAGGGCCGGGCGCCCGAAAGCGTCCGGCCCGGTCTCGCGCGAGGCGCGAAGGGTCTTACTTGGCGCCGGGGTTCGTCCCGGCCTTGAACTCGTCGAGGTTCGACTTGCCGTCGCCGTCGCTGTCGAGCGGCTCGAGCTTCGCCCAGTCGAACGACTTCTTCTCGGCCTTCGGGTCGACGACGAACTTCATCATGTCCTTGCCGAACGCGTTCACCTCGGCGTCGCCCTTCTTGGCCATCGCCTTCACGTGGCAGGTGGCGCACTTCGCCTTCGCCGTGGGGTACTTCGCGTTCATGTCCTTCTGCATGTCCATCGTGGCGACGGCGGCCGAGCCGAGCACGATCGCGAGGACGGCGACGAGGAGGACGGCGGTGGTCTTCTTCATCTCGTGGCTCCTTCCGGTGGGGCTGCGCCCCTTCTCGGTTCCTTCGTTTTCAAGATCCCTGCCATCCGGGAAAGGGGACGTGCCGGCCCGTCGACGTCCTCCGGAGGTCTCCGCGACGAGGACTTCGAGAATTCGTCGCGACGCCTTGAGGCCCTACGCTGGAACGACCCCCGGGGACGGAATCGGGGCCGGCGTGATGTCAACGGGATACGCG
>CAZWRQ010000220.1:0-8651 GCA_964636395.1 uncultured Holophagales bacterium | reverse complement strand
GGGGTGGGAGGTGGCCACGTTCCTCCGGACCCCGGCCGAGATGGCCGCCGTCGTGGAGAGGCTGCCGTTCCCTGCCGAGGACGTCGCGACGGCGCACGCGGTCTACGTCGGATTCCTCAAGTCCCCTCCCGCACCCGAAGCGCGCGCCCTCCTCCACGGCCTCCGGACCCCCACCGACGCCCTCGAGGTCCACGGCCGGGAGGTCTACTGGCTCTGCCGCGTCCGGACGGCCGCCTCGGAGCTCTCGGGGGCCAGCCTCGAGAAGGCCCTGAAGCTCGTCGCCACGTTCCGGAACATGACCACCGTGCGCGCCGTCGCGGCGAAGCTCTCCCTCTGAGGCCCCTCCCCGGGCAGTCGTCCTCCCGACGGTCGGAGCGGCGGGCTCCCGCTCGACACAGCCGCAGCTCCCGTGACGCCGATCACACCCGGCCGGAGAAAGGTGCCGCCCCGGCGCGACACTTACCGAGCCAGAGGTGAATCACATGAGCATCGCGAAGGGCCTCGGCGCTCTCGCCCTCCTCCTGTCCGCCGCCGTCCCCGCGGCGCACGCGCTCGCGCAGTCGCGCGAGGAGACCCAGTGGATCGTGACGACGGCACGGAGCACGGGTGCGCGCGGCCAGACGTACTACTCGACCGTCCATCTGTTCAACCCGCACGCGGTCGACGTCTCGGCGACCTGGACGTTCCTCCCGCAGAGCGCGCTCGACGCGTACGGCCGGGCCCTCGGCGAGAACGTGAACGCCCCTTCCACGACCGTCGTCGTCCCCGCCGGCAAGGCGATCGACCTCACCTCCCTCTGGCCCGCCTCCGGCGCCGGAGCCGCGGGAGCCGTCCGGATCGCCTCGATCCAGCCCGAAGGGCAGCCGGAGCCTCTCCCCGTCACGGCGCACTCGGTGACGAGCGTCTACGCGCCCGGCACGGGCCGCGTCGTCGCCGGCCCGTTCATCGCCGGCCAGGGAGAGACGTCCCTCCTCCGGGCCGGGGAGATCGGCCGCATCCGCTCCCTCCTGACCGGGTCCTCAGAGACCTCCTCGTACCGGAGCAACGTCGTCCTCCTCTCGACGGACCCCGTCGAGGAGACGGAGCTGACGCTCACCCTGTTCGACCACTCCGGGGAGTCGCGCGGAAGCCGGTCGATCACGCTCGGCCGGCTCGCCCAGACCCAGGTCAACGACGTCGCCGAGGTCTTCGACTACGTCCTCTGCCTGCACGGCTGCCCGTCGGCGAGCCCGTTCCCCGAGGCCTTCGAGATCGAGATCCGCGTCCTCGGCGGCGGCCCGGTCGCCGCGGCGGGAATCGTCCTCGAGAACGAGACGGGCTCGACGACGTTCGTGCCGGCGCTCCGGACCGCGGCGCCGTAGGCGTCAGGACGGGCCAAGGGGTGCCGGCCGTCGCGTCCGACGGCTCGGCGCCCCGCGCCCCTGACTCGGAGGAGAGATACTCCGGACGAGAACCGCCCCGTACGAAAGGGAATACGCGCATGGAACGCACCGGAGTCGTCACGTTTCTCGGCAACCCCCTCACACTCGTCGGCCCGGAGATCGGGGCCGGCGAGAAGGCCCCCGGCTTCACCGTCCTCGACAACGGCCTCGCCCCGAAGACGCTCGCCGACTTCGCGGGGAAGACGGTCGTCCTCAGCGTCACGCCGTCCCTCGACACCCCCGTCTGCGACGCGCAGCTCCGCAGGTTCAACGAGGCGGCGACGAAGCTCGGCGACGACGTCGTCGTCCTGAACGTCTCGATGGACCTCCCGTTCGCGAACAAGCGCTTCTGCTCGGTCGCCGGCATCGAGAAGGCGATGACGCTGAGCGACCACCGAGACGCCTCGTTCGGGCAGGCTTACGGCGTCCTCGTCAAGGAGCTCCGCCTCCTCGCCCGCGCGATCTTCGTCGTCGGCAAGGACGGGCTCGTCAGGCACGCCGAGGTCGTCCCCGAGATGACCCACCATCCCGACTACGACAAGGCGCTCGCCGCCGCGAAGTAGCGTTCGCTTCCGGGAAACGGATGCAGCGGGCCGCCGCGACGCGAGGTCGCGGCGGCCCGTATTCGTCTCCGTCCACTCTGCGGAACGCGGAGGACGAGCTCGTTTCGGAGGAGGGGCCGGTCGCGCGGGACCCGAGCCTAGTGGTCGTCGTGCGGCGGCCTCGCCCGCCGCGGCGTCCTCGTCGGCTTCGGCGTCCTCGTCGACCGGGGCGTCGGAGTCGGGGTCACGGTGGGCCTCGGGGTCGGACGCGGCGTCGCGGTCGCACGGGGCGTCGGGGTCGGAGTGGGCGTCCCGCCGCCCGGAGGGTCGCCCTCCCCGTCCGGTCCGTTGTGGCAGGAATAGCAGCCGACGGGCGTCCCGGCCGCGAAGCTCACGTTCGTGTGCTCCACCTCGAACGTCCGCGCCGCGAGAGTCCGCGAGAGGACCGTCCCCCGGTCGTCCGCGCCGTGGCACGCGCGGCACGAGGCGAGATCGCCGTGCTCGGCGTACTCGCCGTGCTCCTCGACCCACCACGACCCGACCGGGTGCATCCCGTGCGGGCCGCCGGCGGCCGTCTGCGGAACGTTCCCTCCGTGGCACGCGGCGCACTCGCCGAGAGTGCCGGCGTGCCCCTGGAGGTCGAGGGACTGGAGGTTGTCGTTCGCGTGGGACGAGGGGTATTCGGCGTGCGTCGACCCGTGGCAGGCCGAGCACTGGAGCCCCCCGTGCCCCTTCGAGAAGCGGTAGAGCGAGAGGCCCGCGGCGGGCGCGCCGGAGTTCGTCGCGAAGCGCGGGTCGGCGGCGACGCGGGGGTTGCCGGAGGCGTCGAAGACGGATGTGAAACGGATCTGCCCGGAGTTCCGCGTCGCGGTCCCGGTGTGGCACTGCTGGCAGGTGGGCTCGTCGAGCCAGCCGGTGCGCGTCGAGGCGCCGACGGCCGCCATCCCGCCGTGACAGTCCTGGCACTGCATGAGCATCGACCCGTCGGCTGCCGTCGCCTTCCCCATCGCGCCGCGCAGGCACTTCGTCTCCGAGCCGGGATGGCAGCGATAGCAGGCGGAACGGTTCGCCGAGGAGCCGAGCGTCTGCCCGTTCGTCGGGTCGGCGACGCCCGCGTGGAGGGAGTGGACCGCCCGCGTCAGCGGCGGGACGCCCGGCTGCCCGCTCCCGGGAAGCGCCTCCGAGGAGTGGCACGCCGCGCAGAGGACGGCCTTCCCGCGCACCGTCGCCGTCGCGAGGAGCCCCGCGGGGTCGTAGCCGGCGGCGGCGAGGGCCGGGGCCCACGCCGGGCTCGAGGCGGCGGCCTCGTCGTGGAGGCGAAGGACGTTCAGCCGGTAGTCGCGCTCCGGGTCCGCATCGAACGCCCAGCCCGCCGCTGGCCGCGCCGCCTCCACGGTGCCGGAGCCGTGGCACCCCCGGCAGTCCATCTCGTCCGAGACGGGCAGGACGATCCGGGTCGACGCGAGGACGTTCCCGGCGGCGTCGCGCGCCGTCACCTTCATCAGCGGGTAGGGGTTCTTCTGCCCCGCGTCGTCGTACGGCGTGATCGGGATCCCCTCGGCGACGAACCAGTTCTGCGCGGCCTCGAACGTCATCGCCTTCGGCGCGTTCGCCGGCCCCGGCATGTCCTTCCCCGCGAGCCCCGCGTCCACCGGAAGCGCCGCCCCGAAGAGCGACCCGGCGTGGTCCCAGAAGTTCGTCTTGCCGCTCGAGGTCGTGTTGATCGAGCCGGCGGGGTCGGCGAGCGCCTCGTACGTCACCGAGACGGACGCGCCGCTCTTCACGAGCTTCCCCGACGGGTCGACGACGTGGGCGTGGATCGTGTTGTAGGGCGGGAGGATCGCGAAGAGCGCGAAGTCCGCGTCCATGCAGTGCATCCCGAGGTTGTTCCAGGCGACGACGGTCCAGCCCGTGGGCGAGACCGCGGCGCCCGGCAGGAGCGCGAGGAGGAGGAGCGCGAGGACCACCCCGAAACCCACGATCAGCTTCAACCGCATGTCGTCCTCCTCGCCAGGACCGGACCTCGGATACACGTCGGCCCCCTACACCCTGCTGCCGGTGCAATGCGGCCTCGTCCAGTCCCGATTGATGTGGAGTGACGATAAACGCGGAATCCCACGTCGTGACCGAACGGTGTCCGAACCGATCGCGCCCCTCGCCGGCCGTGCCGAGGCGATCGGGGCTCGCCTCTCCGGAGCGCTCGACGGTCCCCTCGAGGTCACGACGAGACCTCCGTCAGAGCGATCCGTTCGGCTGCCGGCCCGAACGTCGTCCACCTCCCGCGGGCCGGAGGCGGCACCGCCCGCGAGCGGCCGAGACGTCCCGTTCGGGTAGAGTGGCCGCACACCGAACGTGATTGCCGGGGGGGATCGATGAGCGCTCTTCGCGACGAAGGGGCCGCCGCCGCGGAGACGGCGGCCTCGAGGCAGGACGGCCCCTACCTCCTCTTCATGCTCGCCCTGAGCCTCCTCGCGCTCGGGCTGCTCGGCGCCGGCGTCTTCCTCCCCCTCGACCCCGGCGAGGAGCGGCTCCTCGCGTACGCGGACAACGCGGTCTGCGTCCTCTTCCTCCTCGACTTCTTCGTCACCCTCGCCCGCGCGAAGAACCGCTGGAAGTACTTCGTCACGTGGGGCTGGATCGACCTCCTCTCGAGCATCCCGGCCGTCGACGCGCTCCGGGTGGGGAGGACGGCCCGGGTCCTCCGGATCCTCCGCGTCCTGCGCGGCGTCCGCTCCGCGAAGGTCCTCGCCGAGGTGCTCCTGCGGCGCCGGGCGGAGGGGGCGTTCCTCGCGGTCTGCCTCGTCTCGATACTCCTCGTCTTCACCGGGAGCGTCGCGATCCTCCACTTCGAGACGGCCCCGGAGTCGAACATCAAGGGACCCGAGGACGCGCTCTGGTGGGCCGTCGTCACGCTGACGACCGTCGGCTACGGCGACAGGTTCCCCGTGACGTCCGAAGGGCGCTTCCTCGCGGCGCTCCTGATGACGGCCGGCGTCGGCCTCTTCGGGACGCTCTCGGGCTTCGTCGCCTCCTGGTTCCTGAAAGCCCCCGCCGCACCGGAGAGCCCCTCCGGCTCCGAGGTCGAGGAGCTCCGAGCCGAGGTGGAGCGCCTCCGTCTCGAGCTCGCCTCGGCCCGCGAGGGAAACTGCGCACCTCCCGGCGCCTCCCGGTAGGCGACCCCCGAGGGCACGGGCTCACCTTCCCCCGAGTCGTCTCGGCACGCTCGGCTCTCACCGCGGTCGAGGAGGACCTCCTCGCCGCCGCGCCGCCCCCGCCGTGGCGACCCTTCGCGCGTCCGGAAGGCCCTCAGCTCCCGGCGTGCGCAGGGAGCGTCCGGGGCTCTCCCCAGGCCGCGAAGCGGCGCGCGGGGAGCGGCCGCGCCCCTCCGGCAATGCGGCCCGATGCGGCGGCGATCTCCGCCTCCGCGCGCGAGGCCGCCTCACGGAACCCTGCCTCGCACGCCGGGTGGGCCTTCGCCCAGGCGAGGAGGTCGAGGGCGTCGTCCTCCCGTCCGCTCCCCCGGGCGAGAGCGGCCATCCTCATCGCGGCCCGGACGGCCGCCGGGTCGTTCGGCCGCGTCGCCGCGAGCGTCTCGAGCTCGGAGTACGCCCCTTCGGCGTCCCCCGACCTCTCCCGCGCCGTCGCGGCGGCGAGGAAGAAGCGCGCCGGGAGCTCGGCGAGGAGCGCTTCGCGGACCTCGTCGACGAGCGCGACGGCGAGGTCGTTCTCCTCCGTCGCGACGTACCTCTCGACGAGGCGCGCCGCGGCCGAGGCAGCCTCGGCCTTCCGGCCCGAGGCGGTCTCGGTGTCGAGGAGCGACCGCCAGGCGTCGACGTTCCCGGGGTCCTTCGCCAGGACCGCGCGGGCCGAGTTCCGCGCCGTCGCGAAGGCCCCGGCCGCGCGGGCGTCGCTCGCCTTCAGGAGCGCCGGGTCCTGCGCCCACCCGATCTTCCCCTCGATCGCCGGGTCGATCCACCGCTCCTCGACCCGAAGGAGCCTGACGGTGAGCGCGGCGGCGACGCCGAAGGCGAAGCCGCCGATGTGCGCCCACCAGGCGATCGGGGCGTCGGGTGCGAGGCGTGCCGAGACGACCTGCTCGACGAACCAGAGCGGCAGGACGACGAAGGCCGGCAGAGCGAACCGGAACCTCAGTGTCGGAATGAAGAGGATCGGCAGGAAGAGGAAGCGGATGTGGGAGCGGCCGAGCCGGACGAGGAAGGCGCCCATCACCACCGCGAGCGCCCCGGACGCGCCGACGAGGGGCACCTCGGGGTGGAGGGTCGCGATCGCGTGCGCGCCCGCGGCGAAGAGGCCGCCGACGACGTAGAGCGCGCCGAAGAGGACCCTCCCGTAGACGTCCTCCAGGAACGGCGCCGTGATGAAGAGCATCAGGAGGTTCCCGAGGAGGTGCCAGAGGTCCCCGTGGAGGAACATGTGGCCGAAGAGCCCGGCGACGGCGGGCCGGGCCGGCACGAAGGCGAGCCCGAGGTCCCGCCGATTCCGCACGGCCCCCGCCGCCTCGGCGAAGAGCGATTCCAGCTGCCGCTGCTGCTCCGCGACGACGTAGGTGATGGGGACCAGCCGTCTCGAGACGGCGACGTCTCGCAGCTCGGAGATCTCCGCGGAGATCTCCGCCGCGACGCCCGGCCCGACGAGCTCGCCGAGCGAGGCGGGCGGCCGGAGCCACGGCCGCTCGACCCAGTACTCCAGGGCCTGCTCGACCTTCTCGCCGAGGTGCCGGCGCTGCTTGTCGCCGAAGCCGCCCCGAACTCCGACGAGGAAGACGGCGACGAGGAGGACGAGGAGCGAGACCGAGACCCAGGGGGTCCTCCGGACCTCGTTCTCGACGACACCGGTCGGGATCAGCATGACGTGCCGCGCACCCGACTTGGGAGGTTACCCCATCGAGCGCACGGATTGCGCCGGCCGGTCCGTCCGGTCCCGGGAGCCGCGAGGCGGAGCGCGGCCAGGCGTCGTCGGCGCCGCACGAGCGATATATCCGGTAAAATAGGTCGGTTTGGACGACGTCGCCCGGAGGTCGAGGCTCCCCGAGGGCTCAGGAGAGAAGGCGCTTCAAGCGCCTCCAAGGGCCCCGCATGGCACGCCGCGCCTCGGCCTCCATCCTCCAGTAGAGCGACAGCGCCTCCGCTCCCCGCTCGGTGAGACGGGCCCCGCCGTGCGCTGCTCCGCCTCGCTCCAGCGTCACGAGCGGCTCGCGGAACCCGCGGTTCATCGTCCGGACGAGGTCCCAGGCGTGCATGTAGGACATCCCCATCTCGTCCGCAGCGAGGCGCAGGCTCCCGGTCCGCCGGAGCGCGTCGAGGAGCTCCGCCATCCCCGGGCCGAGGAGGACCTCCTCGCCGCGCACGACGCGAAGGCGCGGCTTGAGCCGTGCCGGCTCCGGCGCCTCGCCACCCGTCGTTCCCCGCTTCGCTCTCGTCACGAAATCTCTCCGGCGACGCTCCAGTCTCTCAGCTTCCTCCGGAAGCCGGAAGGTCCGAGCGCGCGCCGCACTCGAATCGGAGGCCCCGTGAAGACTCCCCTCGTCCAGCTCCTCCTCGCGGCGTCCTGCGCCGCCCTCGTCCCTTCCGCTGCCCGCGCCGAGGAGCCCCCGGCCGGCTGGGAGGCCTACGCGCTCGCCCGCGTCACCGTGACGGCCGAGGCGGCGCCGGTCGACGAGACCGCCCTCACCGTCGCGGTCACGGCCGACGAGATCGCCGCCCGCAACGCGAAGAACGTCGCCGAGGCGCTCGCGGCCGTGCCCGGCCTGCGCGTCTCGACGGGGCGGAAGAACGAGCCGACCGTTTATCTGCACGGCTTCGACCAGAGCCGCGTCCAGGTCCTCATCGACGGCGTGCCGTACTACGAGGCGAACTACGGAAAGCTCGACCTCGCCCAGATCCCGACCGACAACGTCGCTCGGATCGAGGTGACGAAGGGGGCCGCGTCCGTCCTCGGAGGCGCCAACGCCCTCGGCGGGACGATCAACATCATCAGCAGGACCGCCGGGGCGAAGCCGTTCACCGAGCTCCTCGTCGAGGGGGGCGACTACGCCACCGGGCGCTTCGTCGCCACGCACGGCGCGCGGCGCGGCCCCCTGAGCTACTGGCTGAACCTCTCCGGGCAGACGAGCGGCGGGACGCCCGTCCCCGGCGGTTTCACGCCGAAGGCCGGGACGATCCAGCAGAAGAACCCGACGAAGAACACCCCGGCCGTGATCGAGGACGGCGGCCGTCGCGAGAACTCCGACACGAAGCAGCTGAACGCCTGGGCGAAGCTCGGCTGGGAGCCCTCGAAAGAGACCGCGCTCTTCCTCAACCTCCGCTACTTCGACCGCGACAAGGGGGCCCCGCCCGCGACGGACGCCGTCCAGGTCTTCCTCAAGCGCCCCGCCTTCTCGCAGTTCTCGCGCATCCCGACCTACCGCGACCTCGCCGTCGACCTCGACGGCCGCCACGAGCTCGCGAAGGGCCTGACGCTCAAAGCGAAGGCGTTCCACCACGAGCACGTCGACGACTACGAGTCGTACAAGGACCAGACCTACTCCGAGCGGATCGCGATCAGCCGCTTCGACGACACGCTCACCGGCGGCTCGCTCGTCGCGGAGTGGGCCGCCGCCCCCTGGACCACCCTCCGCCTCGCCGCCCACCTGAAGGACGACACCCACCGCGAGCGCGACGACGCCTAC
>CAZWRQ010000219.1:0-8668 GCA_964636395.1 uncultured Holophagales bacterium | reverse complement strand
GGCCGGGGGAGGGGCACCCGTTCCGACGAGGGGTCGTCGCGCCCCGCCGGCTCCCGCCCGCTTCGGCGGGGCAGGTCCGGCGGGGCGGCGTCGGAGTACTAGGTCCGGAGCGTCGCGGCGTCGACGTCGGCGTCGAGAGGGGCGGCGACGGGCTCGCCGGCCGAAAGCACCTCCACCCGAGTCCGCCTCGCCCGGAAGCGGCGAACGGGATGGCGGAGGGCGTCCAGCAGGCTCGCCGACGAATAGAGCAGGATCTGTCGATTCAGGTGCGAGTGATAGTCCATCAGGAAGGGCGTGGGGCACTCGAGGCAGACGAGGCCTTCGGCCATCGAAGGCCGACCCGCGAAGCTGTCCCGTACGGCTCGGTACCGGTCGTTGTTGAGGACGGACATGTAATCGCCGCCCGTTCCCGACAGCTGGCCGAAGTCGTCGCGTTTCTCGAACACCGTGCAGCAGGGGGCCACGCTCCCGTCCCAGTTGACCGCGGCCGACATGTAGTGCCACCCGCAGCGCGGACGTGGCGGAACGACGGTGTGCGCCGGGCTGCTCTCGTCGTAGCGGTTGAACTCGACGAGCGTGGGCGCCCAGCCCGCGACCGCCGATCTGTCCTTCTCCGAGAGCGGCACGCGCCCCTCGTCGAGGAAAGGCGCCCGGAAGGTGACGCTGTCGACGCCCAGGTCCTCCGCCATCTGGCGGACGGTGCCGATCTCGTGCTCGTTGAACCGGAAGACGAGGAACTGCCAGTTCACTCTCGGGTGCGTGACGCCGCGTTCCCGGCGTGCCGCGAGCACCCGCTTCATGTTCTCGATCACGAGGTCGAACCGTCCCTGCCGCCGATACGTGCCGTACGTCTCGGCGGTCGCGCCGTCGAGGGAGACGATGAGCTGGCTCAGGCCGCTGTCGACGAGCCGCCCCACGCGCGCGTCGGTCATCGGGATGCTCAGGTTCGAGCTGAGGAACGTCAGGATCCCGCGTCGGCTCGCCATCGAGACGAGCTCCTCGGCGTACTCGTTCAGCAGCGGCTCGCCCCAGTTGAAGAAGTCGATCAGGAAGACGTAGTCCCCCACCTCGTCCATCAGGTGCTCGAAGACGTGCCTCTGAGCCCGGCCGCGATCGCGGTCCTGAACGCGGGCCCCCGTGGGGCAGAGCGGACAGCGAAGCTGACAGTAGTTCGTCGGGTCGAACGTCAGCTTCAGGGGCCGGGCGCGGATCTCTCCGGCACGGGTCAGGAGCTCGTAGTTGGCCCTCAGCCAGTTCAGGTAGGCCCTGGGTCGTCGCAGGCGAGGATTGAGAGCGGAGGCTTCCCGCATCCGGTCTCGCCAGCGTGCCCACGAGGATCCCGGGCTCGAGCGCTCGGCGGCCCCGCCGGTCTCGCGAGCTTCGTTCACGGATGGAGGGCTGCGATCAAGCGATGCTCGATGTGGAGGAGTCGTCCCTGATGATGCACATGTGTGACAATAGGGGTATCGAGACGCGTTCGCAACCGATGAGGCCTGATCCGGAGTCCCCGGCTGCCGACGCAGGGGGCGGGCCTTCGGCTCGCCGAGGAGTCTCACCGGAATCCCGACGCCCATGAGCTCGGAGCAGCGTCCGGTCCGCCTTCTGTCCGCAGAGCAGGGCTCGTCCGAGGACGAGGTGCGCCTCGGGGTGATCTCGGCTGCCCGCGCGATGAACGCCCTCGGCCTCAACCGGGGCACCGCCGGCAACGTCAGCGCGAGATGGTGCGACGGGTTTCTCGTGACTCCGACCGGGATGGCCTACGACGAGACGTTGCCCGACGACATCGTCTTCGTGCGCCGCGACGGCTCCTGGCGCGGGGGGCGCCGGCCGTCTTCGGAATGGCGCTTCCACCGGGACATTTACGAAGCCCGCGAAGAGGCCGGCGCCATCCTGCACGCGCATTCGTCGTTCGCCACCGCGCTCGCCTGCCTGCGCGGCGGGATCCCGCCGTTCCACTACATGATCGCGCGCTTCGGCGGCGGATCGATCCGCTGCGCCGACTACGCCACGTTCGGGACGCAGGAGCTCTCGAAGAACGTCGTCGACGCGCTGGAGGGGCGCCGCGCCTGCCTGCTGGCGAATCACGGCATGCTCGTCTTCGGCCGCGGTCTGCGCCACGCGCTGGACCTCGCCGTGGAGCTCGAGACGCTCTGCGAGCAGTACTGGCGAGCCCGACAGATCGGCGAGCCGGTCCTCCTCGCGGACGCCGAGATCGGCAGGGTGCTGGAGAGGTTCGCGGGCTACGGCCAGCAGGAGACCTCCGGGGCCGACTCCGACCAGGGGAGTCCGGGCCGCGCCGAGCGGCGCTGGAAGCCCCGACCCGGAGCGGACGGCGTGCCTTCGGCCGGCGCCGGAGGGACGGGCCCGAGCGGTCAGTCCGCGGAGGGGCGGGACGAACCCCGAACGCCCCGGAACGCGTAGGTCTTCGTCTGCCCGGGGCAGCGGCTGTAGCCGGGCGTCGTCGTGAAGGTGAGACTCCCGGAGACTGCGCCGTCCACCTCGTTCCGGATGGTGCCGGCGATGGCGAGGAGCTCGTCCTCGCCCGAGACGGCGAAGCTGCCGTCCGCCTCCTTCGTGAACGCGGTATTCGGCGGGTAGCCGCTTCCGTCACCGGAGCCGAGGAATGTGATGTACCTCGGGTCCCGTAGATTCGGGTCGGGGTCGAAAGGACGGCACTCCACGACGACCGCCCCGCCGAGGAAGACCGGGAGCCCGCTCAGGATGTCGAGACGGGCGCTCGAGACGTGGTAGGGACCGTCGCCGAACGCGAGCCCGAAGACGCCGTTGTCGGGCCGGGTGACCTTGGAGGGCGGGGCGTACGCGATGGAGGAGATGGCGTTGTCGATGATGGAGCAGCCCACGACGACCGGGCCGCCGCTCTTCACGGTGACGACGGCGGTGAGGTTCGTGTCGGGACCGGCGTAGCCGAAGGCCCCGGAGAGGTTGCCCGCCTGGGCGGCGGAGCGCTTCCCGAGGCTGTAGTCCCGGCTTCCGACCGACGTCCCGTCGCCCTTTCGAAGGTCGACGTTCACCACGGCCGGGCTGCTCGACGTGTTGAGCATGATGAAGTTCGAGCGGAACCCGGACCGCGCGTCCGGCGAGGCCGCGACGTAGGAGACGAAGGCGGTGTCGCCTGGCGACACGGCCTGGTCCTCGACCTGGGCCGGAATCGAGAAGCCGTACGTGCCCGGCACGCCGGTCGAGCTCACGGCGTTGGCGACGAAGGTCCGGGAGAGCACCGACACGGGCCGGTCGGAGGTCACGTGGAGCCCGCCGGCGGGGACCCCGAAGGGGGCGAGGCCGGCTCCGAAGAGCGTGCCGAGGACGTCCTCGACGGCCAGAGTCTCGCCCCCGGCGACGGTCAGGTGAGCCGTCGCGGCGCCGGTGTTGTCGCCGGAGGCCGCGTTCGAGCCGTCGATGAGGGACTGGGCGAGGTAGGTCACCGTTACGCTCGCGGCCTCGGCGCCGGGGTTCACGATCCGGAGCGAGCTGACGAACTGCTCCCCACCCTGGCCCGTGGCCTTCGCCGTGGCCAGGACCCACTGGCTTCGCGCCGGCGCGTCCGCGGGTGCCGGACGAGCCGGGAGGAGAAGCGCGGCGGCGAGAAGCGGGAGGCGGGCGCGTCGCACGTTCAGGCTCTGCAGTCTCAGGTCGCGGAACCCGGGCTCGCTCCCGCGCGCTTGGCCTCGACGAACGCCACGATCCGCGAGAGGCTCCGGAGGTTCTTCGGCAGGATCTCCGTGTCGTCGACCTCGATGCCGAACTCCTTCTCGAGGAAGCCGACGACCTGCATCAGCTCGATCGAGTCGATCGCTCCGGTCTGGACCAGGGCGAGGTCCGGGTCCATCGTCGCCGCGTCGGCGACGCGGAGCTCGTTCGCGAGGAATCGCCTGAGGGATTCGAGTACGTTCATGTCGTGCCTCCCGGGCGACTGCCCGACTGGGTCCGGCTCGCCGGCGCCCCGCTGCTCGCGGGTTCAGGCCGGTCGGCGAGGGTCTTGAGGGCCTGGCGGTCGATCTTTCCGCTCGAGGTCGTGGGGAACGCCGCCAGGAAGCGGATCTCCGCCGGGACCATGTACTTGAGGACGTGGGACGCGAGGTGGCGCCTGAGGTCCCTTTCGCGGCTCGGGTCCGGTCCTTCGCCCGAGACGAAGGCGACGAGCTCCGTCTCGCGGCCGCTCGACCCTTCCCGCTCGACCGCGACGACCGCCGCCTCGGTCACCCCCGCGGCCCGCAGGAGCGCCGCTTCGACCTCGCCCAGCTCCACCCGGTAGCCGCGCACCTTCACCATGTGGTCGAGGCGCCCGTGGAAAGCGTAGGTCCCGTCGGGCTGCCGGCGGACGATGTCTCCGGTCCGGTAGAGGCGGTCGGAGAGGTGTGGGTGGAGGAAGTCGGCGATGAACGACCTCGCCGTCGCCTCGGGGTCTCCCCAGTACCCTTCCATCAGCGTTCCGCCACGGACCAGGAGCTCCCCGGCCTCCCCGTCGGGCACCGGCTTCAGCTCCGGGTTCACGACGACCCCCTGGCAGTTCTCGCAGTCGATGCCGATCGGGACCGTCGCCGAGGTCCAGGCGCCCGCCGGGGGGACCTGCCAGTAAGTGCAGACGTTCGTCTCCGTCGGCCCGTAGAGGTTGTAGAGGGCGATGCCCGGCGGGAGGGCGAGCTGGAGGGCACGAAGCTCGTCGGCGGGATAGACCTCCCCGGCGAAGAGGACTGTCCTGAGGGCGGGGAGCTTCCGGCTCGACAGGCGGGCCGTCCGGACCATCCGCCGGAGGGCCCCCGGGACCGAGTACCAGACGGAGATCCTCTCGGCCTCGAGGACCTCGGCGGAGGCCATCGGGAAACGGACGGTCTCCTCGTCGAGGACGACGAGGCGCGCCCCCGCGAGGGCGGCCCCGAAGAGGTCGAAGGTGGAGAGGTCGAAGTGGAGAGGCGCGTGGCTCGAGAGGACGTCCTCGGGACGGAGCTCGAACCGGGCGGCGGCCCATTCGACGAACGACAAGGCCGCGCCGTGCGACACCATCACGCCCTTCGGCACGCCGGTCGACCCCGACGTGTAGAGGATGTAGGCGAGGTCACGGACGTTGGGAGAGGGGAGCGGTCCCGCCGGACCGGGTGGGACTCCTGCCCCGCCGTCGCCGTGCAGGAGAAGGACGGGGATTCCCGGCAGCGCCGCTCGGATCGCCTCGACCGCGTCGGGAACTTCGGTCGAGGCCAGCAGCGCCGACATTCCGCAGTTCGACGCAATGAGCGCCGCGCGCTGAGGCGGGGAGGACCGATCGATCGGGACGTACGCGGCCCCCGTGCGGAGGGCCCCCCACACGCCGACGACGGCCTCGACCGATTTCGGGAGGAGGAGGCCGACGCGGTCCCCACGGCGGACGCCGCGCTCGGCGAGCCAGGCCGCGACGGACGCGCTCGCCCGGTCGAGCCCGGAATAGGTCAGAGGCTCCTCTCCGGGAAGCCCGACGGCTGCCCGACCGGGGTTTTCCCTGGCGGACCGGAGGAGGAGGGAGACGAGCGAGGCCGGCACGCTCAGAGCCCCAGGTGACGGGCGACGATCATCCTCTGGATCGCGGAGGTCCCCGAGTAGATCGTCCCGCCGACGGCGTCGCGAAGGTCCCTTTCGATCTCGTACTCGGCCATGTAGCCGTAGGCCCCGAAGAGCTCGATGGCGTCGAGGCTCGACTGGACGAAGCACTCGCTGACGTAGAGCTTCGCCATCGCCGACTCCATGCTCGCCCGTTTCCCCTGGCCCTTCAGCCACGCCGTCTTGTAGAGGAGGAGCCGGGCCGTCTCGAGCCGCACCTTCATGTCGGCGATCTTGTTCGACACCGACTGGAACTTCCCGATCGCCTTGCCGAACCGCTGCCAGGTACGGGCCCTCTCGACGCACGTCTCGAGCTGGCGCTCGAGCGTCCCGATGTTCGCCGCCAGGATGCAGGCCCGCTCGTAGTCCATCGAGCTGTTGAAGAGGGCCACCCCGGCTCCCTCGCCGCCGAGGCGGCGCTCCGCCGGGACCTCGCAGTCCTCGAGGAAGATCTGTCCCATCGGGGAGGTCCTGAGCCCCATCTTCTCGAAGGGCCGGCTGACCGAGAAGCCCGGCGTTCCCTTCTCCACCAGGAACGCGGAGATGCCGTCCGGTCCGCTCGAGAGGTCCTCGGACGCGAAGACGACGACGACGTCCGCCACTGGGGCATTCGTGATGAAGAGCTTCGAGCCGTTGAGGACGAAGCGGTCGCCGCGCCGCGTGGCGGTCGTCCGTACGTTGAAGGCGTCGGACCCCGAGCCCTCCTCGGTCATCGCGTGGACGGCGATCCACTCGCCGCCGACGAGCTTCGGGAGGTACCGGTCCTTCTGCTCCGGGGTGCCGAACTTCAGGATCGGCATCTCGGCGCTCCAGACGTGGGCGTTCAGCGAGAAGATCAGCCCGTTGTCGGGGCAGCCGTAGCCCAAGCCCTCCATCGCGCAGACGGTCGTCAGTAGGTCGCGGTCGGTTCCCCCGAACGCCTCCGGCATCGGGAGGCCCTGGAGCCCGAAGCGCGCGGCGGCCTCCCACTTCGTCCGGGAGAAGTGGCCGGCCTTCTCCTCTTCGAGGAGGTCCGCGCCGAGCTCGGCCCTCGCGAAGGCCGTCACGGCCTCCCGGAGCTCTACCTGGTCGCTCGTGAAGTCGAAGTCCATGCTCTTCTCGAATCGGTCAGTGGAAGGTCCAGAAGTGCTCTGCCGAATAGCTCAGGTTGCGCGGGCGCTTCGCCACGACCTGGGCCGGGTTGCCACGCAGGATCGAGTAGGGGGGCGAGCTCTTCGTGACGACCGACCCGGCGGTCACGACGGTCCCTTCCCCGAGCGTCACGCCGAGGAGGATGGTGGACCCCGTCCCGACGAAGACGTGGTCCTCCATCGTGATCGGCCCCGTGATGCCGTCGAACGCCGGCGAGAAGACGTCGTGGCTCCCCATGACGAGGTTCACCCGGTAGGCGATCGCGACGTCGTCGCCGATCGTCAGGTCGTTCATCCCCGCCCCGACGATGAGGCAGTCCATCTGGAAGGTGCTCCGGTTGCCGATCGTCACCCGACCCCGGCCCCCGAAGATCTTGAGTCCGTGGTGGACGCTGCTCCGCTCGCCGATCCTCCAGCCGAGCGCGTTCCGGTAGTACGCGAGGCGCAGCGCGTGCCCCGGTAGGGGCCCGACGACGCGGTTCGCCCCGAAGAGGAGGGCGTTGCGCGCGAGCTGCTTGAGGCGGTCCCCCAGGGAGTCCTGCACCCGGACCCGGCCGGCGTGCCCGAGGGACGACGCGAGGGCGTCGGGAAGAAGAGGCGCCTTGCCGCTCACGGCTCGCGCACCGCCGCTGCGAGGAGCGGCGCCAGTCCCGTCACCCTCACCTCCTGGGCCACGCAGGCCGCGAAGCCGAGGAGGAGGCCGCCGGCGACCGACGCCAGGAGGACGATCAGCTTCTTGGGGCGGACCGGCTTGGCGGACGCGGCCGCCTCCTGTACGACGGAGACGTTCGTGAACTTCCCCGAGTCGAGCGCCGAGTCGATGAGCGCTCGCTCCTGCTGCGAAAGGACCATCATGTAGCGATCCTCGACCGAACGAATGAGGCGCTGCGTCCGAGAGGCGGCGACGTTACTTTCGTCGAGCTCGACGAGGCGGGCCCGGGAGGTCCGCAGCTGCCGCTCCAGCGCCTGTCGCCGCTCGACGATCCCGGCCCGCTCGGCCACGGCGCGCTCCCGCTCCTCGCGGAGCGCCACGGCGGTCGGCCCGTGCTGCGCCGCGTACTGCCGTTCCTCCTCGAGGGCCTTCCGGGCGGCTTCGAGCTTCCTCCGGTTCTCGAGGACGGGCGGGGCGTCGTCCTGGTACCGGCCCTCGACCCGGATCTGCTCGAGCTGCAGGCGGAGGGCCTGGACCTTGAACTCGTCCAGCGCGGGCTGGCTCGCCGCGGATGCGGCGGAGTCCGTCTCCCCACGCGCCGCGCGCTCGAGGAGCCTGTCGTACGCGGCGATCTTCCCGTCGAGCTCGACGAGGCGCCGGCCGAGCATCTCGTTCTCCTCGCGAAGGCCCGCGTCGAGCTTCAGCTGGACCTCCCGCTCGGTGGGCATGTCGACCGCGCGCACCCTCTTCTTGATCGCCTGGAGGGCGTCCTCGTGCCGGGCCAGCTCCCTTGCGAGGGTCTCCGTCTGAGAGGAGAAGAAGGGGACGACCCGTTGAGTGCCGTGGACCTCCACGTGGTGGGCGACGTAGTTCCGGAGGAGCTCCGCCAGGACCGCCTCTGCCACACCGGGGTCCCCCGCCTCGTAGGTGACGACGAGGATGCGGGACTCCTTGAGCCGCTCGACGCCGAGCGAGCCGGAGAGCGCCCGGATCGCGCGGTCCACGTCGTTCGGAGGTGTGACCTCGTGGTACGCGGCGTGGGCCCGCTCGTAGGCCCGAAGCGGCGCGAAGAGGAGCCGCCAGAACCAGGAAGGCCGGGCCTTCGCGAGGCCCGTCGCCTCGACCGTAGCCGAGAGGACTCGGCGGCTCGTCAGCACGGCGATCTCGGAATTGACCTCCTCCTCGGTGATCTCGGCGACGAGGACGGGAGACTCGGCCCGGGCCGGGGAATCGAGCCGGGGGGTGTACCGGCTCTTCTGGATCATCACGGCCGCCCGCGCCTCGTAGGTCGCGGGCC
>CAZWRQ010000218.1:0-8676 GCA_964636395.1 uncultured Holophagales bacterium | reverse complement strand
CGCTCGCGGCCGGCGTCTCGCGCCCCTTCGCGGTCTCCGGAGCGTGCGGCGTCCCGGCCGGCGTGACCGTCGTCTCGGCGAACGTCACCGTGACCCAGGCGACCGCGGCCGGGAGCGTCGTCGTCCACGCCCACGGGACACCGGTCCCGATCACGCCTCAGGTCGCCTTCGCCGCCGGGCGGACCCGCGCCAACAACGCGATCCTGGGCCTCGACGGCGGCGGCCTCGTCTCGGCCCGGGCCGAGATGGCCTCCGGCTCCGTCCACCTCATCGTCGACGTGAACGGCTACTTCGACTGAGCGCGCGGCCTGCCCGGCGGCGCAAACGCGTCGTTGCCTCGCGCGGCCCGTGGTCATAGACTCGAAAAGCTCCCGTGCGATCCCTCTCCCTCGCGTTCCTCGCGCTCCTCGCCGCCCTTTCGCTCGCCCGGCCCGCCGACGCCGGCCTTCTCGACGTTGCGACCGGGACGGTCGCCCCCGGCGATGCGATCGCCGTCGCGTGGACCCTCCCGCCCGGGTTCGCGGAGAGCGAGCTCCTCATACAGGTGGACGGGGGACCCCGCATCCGCCTCACGCCGGAGTGCCACGACGAGAATCCCCGATTCGTCGTACGTGTGCCGGCGCTCTCCGGCAGGGCTCGGTTCGTCCTTCGCGCCGGCCGGGTCGAAGAGGACGGAATCCACAGGGAACGGACGATCGACTCGACGGAGTGGTTCCAGCTCGCGCCGTCGTACGCCGCGGGCACCCTCCCGATCCGCGCTCCGCACACCCATCCGAGCGAGGGCGAGGAGATGGAGTGGTGGTGGGACCCGGTCGGACGGGTCCCGCAAGGCCCGGCGCCGGGCCTTCATCGCCCCTTTTCCTCCGAGGTCTCTGCCGCCACGCCGTCGTCGCCCGCGCTCTCCGAGCGCCGCTCCGAAGACGCTCCGTCTTCGGAGTCCTCGGTGCATGGCGACGTCGATGCCGGGGCACGGACTCGGAACGGGCTCGAACGAGGGTATCGAGAGCGCTCCTTCCCCGGGGCGCCGGTCCCCCTTCGGAATTGAGCACGGGAAGAGCCCGCGCAGACGGAGCGTCCCGTCCCGTCCGTCGCTCGTCGCGTCGGTGACGGGACACCGTCCCGGCCTGCGGCCCTCTTCCCCTCCCGCGCTCGATTCGAAGGAAAGGATCGTCGAATGCCCTGCCGTTGCCTCCGTGAGACCGGCTCGTCCCGGTCCGTCCGCGCGGTGCTTCTCACCGCTCTCCCGCTCCTCACGCTCATTCTCTCTCCCGTCCTCGAGGCGGCGCGCTACCGCGTCGTCGACGAGAAGGGGCGCGCCGTCCCGGGCGCGCGCGTCTCGGTCCTCGGCCGCGCCGGCTCCGTCGCCGCGGGGCCGGAAGGCGAGCTGACGCTCGAGGCCGAGCCCGCTCTCCCCTTCGAGGTCGGCGTCTTCTCTCCGACCGGCGCCTGGCTCGGGATCGTCCGCGTCGTGACGCGGAGCCGCGCAGACGAGGTCCGCGACCTCGTCCTCCCGGCGGCCCGCAGCACCGAGATCCTCGTCTCCGCGGGCGCCACCGCCTCGCTCCTCGCCCCTCCGGCGAACCCGGTCTCGCTCGTCTCGAAGCGTGAGCTCGAGGAACGGCAGCCGAACCGCCTCGTGGAGGCCATCGAGGCTCTCCCCGGCATCTCGAAGAGCGACGAGTCGACGAGCGCCGTGCCGGTCATCCGGGGCCTCGCCCGCGGCCGGACGCTCGTGATGGTCGACGACGGGCGCGTCTCCGCCGAGCGACGCGCCGGCGCCTCGGCTTCGTACGTCAACCCGTTCGCGCTCGAGTCGGTCGAGGTCGTCCGCGGCCCCGGCTCCGTCGCCTACGGCTCCGACGCCCTCGGCGGGATCGTCCACGCCCGGACGCCGCTCCCCGAGCCGGGCGCCTTCGGCGCCCGCTATCAGGTCAGCGGCGGCGTCGGCGGGAGCCCCGAGGCATCCGCCGGCATCGGCCTGAACGTCCCCGTCGGCCCGGCGGCCTTCCTCGTCAACCTCTACCAGCGCAGCTCAGGCGACTACGACTCGCCCGTCGGAAAGCAGGACAACTCCGCCGTGAGGGACCGCGGCTTCCTCGTCCGTGGCGCGATCCCGATCGGGAAGCTGCGGCTCTTCGCCGGCTTCCAGCTCGACGAGGTCCGCGACATGGGCAAGCCGCAGGCCGACCTCCCGACGACGCGGACGTTCTACCCGTGGGAGAACTCGCGCCGCTTCTCGCTCGGCCTCGACGCCCCCGACGTCGCGGGCTTCTCCTCCCTCGAGCTCCGCGCGTTCTACGGCTCCTACGGGATCTCGACGAACCGCCAGCGCCGGCCGAACGAGACGACGACGCTTCGCGACTCCATCTCCGAGGTCGACGCCGACGACTTCTCCGTGCGCCTCCTCGGCCGACGCTCGCTCGGGCCCGTGGGGCTCCGGGTCGGCGTCGACGTGAACGGCCGGAGGGGCCTCGAGGCCCGGAACGTGACGAACAACTACGACGTCGGCGGGAATCCGACGAACTCGACGTTCGAGATCGCGGTCGAGGACGCCTCGCGCACCGACTTCGGCGCCTTCGTGGAGGGAGACCTCCCGCTGGCGGGGGATCGCCTCATGCTGACGGCCGGCCTCCGCGGCGACCAGGTGAAGACGGAGAACACCGGCGGGTACTTCGGAGACCGCTCGACCTCCGACGGGGCGCTATCCGGCTTCGCGACGCTCACCTGGACGCTGGCTCCCGAGTGGAAGCTCTCCGCGCAGTACGCGCGCGGCTTCCGCGACCCGACCCTCTCCGACCGCTACTTCCGGGGTGTCTCCGGCCGGGGGTTCGTCGTCGGCAACCCCGACCTCTCCGCCGAGACCTCGAACCAGTTCGACCTCTCGCTCCGCGGACGCAAGGGCATCTTCGGCTTCGGCGTCTCCGGCTACGTCTATCGTATCGACGACCTCGTCGAGCGCTTCCGCGCCGGCGCCGACTACAACTTCCGGAACCGCGGCCAGACCGAGATCGCGGGAGCGGAGCTCGAGGCCGACGTGAGGATCACGCCGCGCCTCGTCGTCCGGCTCCTCGGCTCGCTCTCCCAGGGACGCATCCTCGACGACGACACCTGGGCCGCCGACGTCCTCCCGCCGACGGCGCAGCTGATCGTCGACCACGAGCCCTTCGGCGGCTTCTTCTGGCGCGCGCGGCTCGTCGCGATGGCGCGCGACGAACGGCCCGGCGCGAGCGAGGTCGTCGTTGCCGGACACGCCCGGCTCGACCTCGCCGCCGGCTACCGCCTCTCCGACCTCCTGACGATCACGATCTCGGGCCGGAACGTCCTCGACGCGAGCTACGCCGACTCGGCCGACGAGAACTGGGTCCTCGCGCCGGGACGCGGCGCGATCCTCTCCCTCTCGGGCTCGTTCTAGCCCCGCTCGTTTCCGGGACCGGGTCCCTCGCGAAGGCGCGGGGGGCCCCGTCCGGGAGCGGGCTCGACGCCCCGGGCGTCGAAATCTTGCGCGAAGGGCTCGCCGGTCCCTATCCTCCGCACCACATTCCGATGACGCTCCTCCGCCGCCCGCGCGCGCTCTACGCGGCGTTCGACCGCTTCCCGACCCGGAAGGGGGCGTCGACGCACATCGCCCGGTTCGCCCCGGCGCTCTTTACGGAGCACGGCGGCGGTCTCCTCTACGTCCTCGGCGACGAGCGGCTCCCGGCGCACCAGGTCGAGGGAGACGTCGAGGTCGTCCGCTTCTCGGTCCCGGTCGAGAACTTCCTGGAGCGGGCCGTCGCGTTCGGCGCGCACCTCTCGCGCCTCCTCGACGAGGCGGGTGACGCGCTCGAGGTCGCCCACTTCCGCGACCCGTGGTCCGGCGTCCCGATCCTCGCGCGGGAGCGGCGGTACGCGACGGTCTTCGAGGTGAACGCGCTGCCGTCCGTCGAGCTTCCGTACGCCTTTCCGTCGATCGCGCCGCGGACGCTCGAGAAGGTCCGCGCCGCGGAGCGCTACTGCCTCGACGCCGCCGACCGCGTCGTCACGCCGTCGCGGACGACGCACGACTTCCTCGTGGCGCAGGGCGTCCCGGCGGCGAAGGTCGCCGTCGTGCCGAACGGGGCCGACCCGATCCCGCCCCGGCCGCGGCCGTTCGAGGCGCCCGACGCGTACCTGATCTACTTCGGCGCGCTCCAGTCGTGGCAGGGCGTGGACACGCTCCTCCGGGCCTTCGCCCGCCTCGCCGACCTGACGGAGCTGCGCCTCGTCGTCTGCGGGTCGGCTCGGTCGCGTCCGGCCCGCGCTGCCGAGAAGCTCGCGGAGAAGCTCGGCCTCGGAGAACGGGTCATCTGGCGCTGGGAGCTCCCGACGCCAGAGCTCGAGCCGTGGCTCGCGAACGCGCTCCTCTCCGTCGCGCCGCTTCGGGCCACCGAGCGGAACGTCGTCCAGGGGTGCGCGCCGCTGAAGGTCCTCGAGTCGCTCGCGGCGGGCGTCCCGGTCGTCGCGTCGGACCTGCCGCCCGTCCGCGAGATCGTGACGGACGGCATCGAGGGGCGGCTCGTCCCTCCCGACCGCCCGGCCGAGCTCGCGCGGGCGATCCGCCTCCTCCTCCACCTCCCCGAAGAGAGGGAGCGGATGGCGAAGGCCGCCCGCGCCCGCGCCGCACGCGAGTTCGGCTGGGACCGCTCCGTCGCGCTCCTGAAGGACGTCTACCGCTCGCTGCGGCCCTCCGCGGCGGCCTCTTCCGCCCCCCGCCCGACCGAGGAGGAATCGGATGTTCGAAGCGCTGAAGGCCCGAAAGTCGCTGTCGCCTGAGCAGAAGGCGCTGCTCGAGACGAAGCAGCTCGCCGGCGAGTACGAGCCGGGCGCGCTCGTCGCGCTGCTGAAGCCGATCGCCGAGTACGACCGCCTGAGCGACAAGGCGCGGACGCCGATGGGCTGCACGACGGGAGCCCTCTTCGTCCTCGCGTTCGTCCTCCTGATCGTCTCGGCGAACGTCTCCGTCTACCTCCTGCCGCTCCCGCTCGCGGCGCTCGGCGCGGGGATCGCGCTCCTCGTCACGGTCCTGAAGATGAAGAAGCTCGACCTCTCGAACAACTTCCGGCAGGTCGCGATGCCGCTCTTCGCCGTCCTCAGGGAAGACATGGAGCCGGGCGCCACGATGAACGTCCGCCTCGACCTCTCGCCCCCGACGGCGAAGGGAAAGAAGACCGGTACGGGGAAGCCGTACGACGTCCCCGGCTACCGCAAGGTCGTCGACACGACCTACGTCGACCCCTGGTTCGGCGGCGGGGCGCGGCTCGCCGACGGGAGCGTCCTCCAATGGACGGTGACCGACGACGTCGTCGCGAGCGAGAGGACGAAGCGGACGGCCCGCGGGAAGATCAAGACCAAGACGAAGCACCGGAAGCTGACGACGATCGCCGTCGACGTCGCGCTTCCGAAGAAGGAGTACGCCGTGGCGGCGATGCCGGACGCCGAGGGAGGGAGGGTGAAGGTGAAGGACGGCGAGAAGCGGACCTCGCTCCACGTCGAGAAGAGGGTGAAGACGAAGTCGCTCGACCCGATCGACCCGAGGGCGGTCTTCGACGCGATCGCCGAAGCCTACAGGCGCGTCCGCCCCGCGGACGCGGCGGGGAGCGCGTCATGAGCGGCTGCGAATGCAAGGGCGGGTTCTTCACGCTCCGGGATTGCGACGGGGCGCCCGCGGGCGCCTGCTCGGAATGCGGCCGGACCGCCTGCACGCGCCACCTTTCCCCGGCGAGCGGCTTCACGCAGTGCCTCGACTGCCACGCTCGCGCCGAGCAGCAGCCGCGGGAAGGGCAGAGCGCGCAAGGCGAGGAGGCGCTCGACGACGAGTGGACCTACGGCGCGCGGCACCGCTTCTACACCGCCGGCTACGCCCCTCTCTATACCGGCTCCCACCACAGCCGTTACTACGACAGCTACGACACCCGCTCGTTCGACGACGAGGGGAGCACGGAGGCCGAGACCGACGAAGGCGGGGCTGGTTTCGGAGACAGCTGAGGTGCGGCCGCTCGTCCTGACCGAGAACCATCCTCCCGACCGCGGGGGAATGGCGCAGTCGTGCGACCGGATCGTGAGGTCGCTCCGCTCCTCGGGCGTCGACGTCGACGTCGCGCACCTCGGTCGGCGCGTGGTGCGCCCGTTCGTCGAGCGGCAGGAGCGCGGCCTCCTCCTCGCGGCCCCCGCCGACGAGGACCCGGCCCACGCGACCCGGCTTCTCTGGAACGAGGTCGCCCGCCTGCCACACCGGTCGACGCACGTCGTCGCTTTCGGCGGCGCCTCCCCCGTCCTCGCCGCGCCCGTCTTCGCGGCCTGGCTCGGGGTACCGCTCGTGACGCTCCTGCGCGGGAACGACTTCGACACCGGGCTCTTCTCGCTCCGGCGCGGCTGGGCGCTCCGCGACGCGCTCGACCGCTCGGCCGCCGTCGCCACCGTATCGCGCGACCACCAGCGGAAGGTCTCCGCGCTCTTCCCCGCCGCGGACGTCCGGTACGTCCCGAACGGCATCGACCCGGCGGAGTGGGCGCTCGCACCGCACGACCTGGAGCGCGCCGCGCGGTGGCGGGCCGAGCACGTCCAGCCCGGACGGCGGGTCCTCGGGATGTTCGGACACCTGAAGCGGAAGAAGGGGGGCGCCTTCCTCCTCGACGCGCTCCGGCGCGCGGAGGTCGAAGGGAAGCTCCATCTCCTCGTCGTCGGCGAGGCGGAGCCGGAGATGCTGGCGCATCTCGCGTCGATCGAATCGACGGTGCCGTTCACGCACGTCCCGTTCGTCGACCGCTTCGAGCTCCTTCCGTACTACGCCGCGTGCGACGGCGTCGTCGTCCCCTCGCTCTACGACGGCCTCCCGAACGTCCTCCTCGAAGCCGGGGCGCTCGGCATCCCCGCCGTCGCCTCGACGGCGGGCGGGATGGCCGATCTCGTCGAGAGCGTCGAGACCGGGCTCACGTTTCCGCCCGGCGACCTCCACGAGTGCCGCCGCGCGCTCGCCACCTTCGCGGCGCTCCCGGACGGGGAGCTGCGCACGATGGGCGAACGGCTCCGGGGAACGATCCTCCGCGACTTTCGCCACGACCAGGAGGCGGCGCGCTACCGCGCGCTCCTCGTCGAAACCGCCGGCCGCGTCCCGCGCCCGGTACCCGCCGACGTCCTCACGGAGAGCTGAGCCATGAAGAGTCCTCTCGCCCGCCTCCTCCCCTTCGTCCTTCTCGCCGTTCCGCACGCGGCCGGGGCGGTGACGCCCGCGCCCGCGGACGTGAACACCGTCGTCGTCCGCTCGGCCGGCGGCTCGAAGAGCTTCACCGTCGTCGAGAAGGGGAACGCCATCGAGATCGTCCTCCCGGGCGGCGTCCGTCTCCTCGGCGAGCCGGCCGGCGAGAAGCGGAAGTACCGCCGCGGCGCGGGCGGCCCGCCGGTCTGCGAGGTGAAGCCGGGCGAGAACGGATTCAAGCTCAGGACGACGGACGGGAAGCTCCTCTGGAAGGTGAAGCTCGCCGACGACAAGATCAAGGTGAGCGACAACGAGGAGAACGCGAACCCCTACTCGATCAAGACGAAGTACCCCGACAAGGCGAAGGTCGTCGACGCCGCCGAGAAGGAGCTCGCCGAGGTCCGCTTCGGCCCCGACAAGACGAAGGTGAAGGGGGCCGACGGCACGGAGCTCTGGGTGACGGAATCCCCGAGGCGGCGGACGGCGTCGTTCGGAGTCCTCGTCCTCGAGAGGATTCCCGAGGAGCACCGGGCGATCCTGATGGCGGAGATCCTCGCGCGCCGCCGCTGAGGCGCGCGTGCTCCTCTACTACGCGCTCGGGGGCGGGCTCGGGCACCTCGTGAGGGCCCGGGCCTTCCTCCACACGCTCGGGCCCGCGACGGAGGCGACGCTCTTCACCTCCTCGCGCTTCGCGGACGACCACCGTGTCACCGGCGGCCTCCCCGTCGTCCGCGTCCCCGATTCGCTCGGCGGCGACCGAGCCGGCCTGCGGGCGCTCCTCGAGGTGACGCTCGCGGCGACCCGCGCGGCGCGCCTCGTCGTCGACGCCTTTCCCGCGGGCCTCCTCGGCGAGCTCGCCGGCTGGGCTCCGCCGCCCGGCCTCGCCCTCTGGCACGTCGCTCGGCTCCTCCGGTGGGACCGCTACACCTCCGATGCCTCCCCCCTTCTTCCGCGCTACGACGTCACGTTCGTCGTCGAGCCGCTCCACGCCGAGCACCGCCGCGCCCTCGAGTCCGCCTCCGCCTCGATCCGCCCGCTCGACCTCGTCGACCCGCCCTTTCCTCCGCCCGAGCCGATCGAGGGGCCCCACGTCCTCGTCGTCCACTCCGGGCCCGACGAGGAGACGCTCGACCTCGTCGCCTGCGCCCGCGAGCTCGCCGCCGCAGGCGGTCGCGACACGCGGGTCGTCCTCGCCTCCCCATCGCGCCCGGAAGCCCTTCCCGAGAGCGTCGAGTGGCGCAACGCCTTCCCCTCAACGGGCCTCTTCCCGGCCGCCGAGAGGATCGTCGCGGCCGCCGGCTTCAACGCCGTGAGGCAGACGGAGCCCTTCCGCGCGAAACGATTTCTCGTCCCCTACCCCCGCCGCTTCGACGACCCGTTCGCCCGCGCGGCCCGGGTTCGGTGCCAGGCGTGAAGTCGTGTATTGTTGAAAACAATACACGACTTCACGCCTAGCACCCCCC
>CAZWRQ010000217.1:0-8684 GCA_964636395.1 uncultured Holophagales bacterium | reverse complement strand
GCCGCCGTCGCCCGCGACCCGGAAGCCAGTGGCGGAAGGAGGGCGGCGTCCGCGAGCGCGCGGCTCTGCGGATAGTCGCCCGAGGGATCGCGGAGCGGGCCGCGCACGAGCCACGTCACCCCGGCCACGGCGACGAGGTTCAGGAGGATCGTCGAGAGGACGGCCGGGACCTGCCGCCGCTCGGCCAGCCAGGCGGCCGGGGCGGCCTGCAGTGCCCCGGCGAGCGGGGCCGCGAGGAGGACGGCCGCGCGGGCTGCGAGGGGCGCGTCAGGGAAGAGCGGCCCCGCGGCGGCGGCGGCGGCGGCGCCCGCGAGGAACTGCCCCTCGAGGCCGATGTTCAGGACCCCGGCGCGGAATGCGACGACGGCGCCGAGCGCCGTCAGAACGAGCCCGGTCGAGCGCGCGAGCGTCTCCCCGAGCGCGGCCGCCGAGCCGAACGCGCCCCGAAGGAGCGCGAAGAACGCGTCGGCCGGCGAGGCGCCGGCGGCGAGGACGAGGAGGGCCGCGGCGGCGAGCGTCCCTGCGGCGACGGCGGCAAGGGCGGCCGGCCTCACGGCGCGAGCCCCGCCATCCTCCGGCCGAGCTCGGCGAGCGGCGTCGTCGCCGCCAACGGAAGGGAAACTGCGCCGCGATAGACGACCCGGATCGGCGCGCCGAGCTCGAGCGCCTCCTCGGGATCGGCCGTGACCACGAGGACGCCCGCCCCCGCGCGGGCCGCGTCGAGGAGCCGTGCCCTCACGTCCGAGGAGGAGGCGAGGTCGAGCCCGCGCGTCGGGTGGACGGCGACGAGGAGGCGGGGCAGCGGCTCGAGCTCCCGCGCGAGGAGGAGCTTCTGCTGGTTGCCGCCCGACAGCTCACCCGCCTTCGCCCAGGGGCCGCGGGCCCGGACGCCGAAGCGGCGAAGCCGCTCGTCGGCGGCGGCGGCGAGCGCGGCGCGGTCGATCACGAAGCGTCCCGGCGGCTTCCGTAGGAAGAGGTTCTCGGCGAGGGAGAGCCCCGGGATGAGTCCCTCGGCCCGCCGGTCGGCCGGGATGAACGCGCCGCCGGCGGCGCGGAAGGCGCGCGGATCGCCCGGCGGAACGTTCCGCCCGGCGAGGCGGATCCGTCCGCTCGCCGGCCGCACCCCTGCAATCGCGGAACCGACGAGGTCGGCGCCGTTCCCGTCCACCGCGAGGAGCGTGAGGGCGGCTCCGGCGGGGACCTCGAACGAGACGGGCGGGCCGGCGGCTCCCTCGGGGAGGAGCTCCTCGACGCCGAGCGCGGGCACCGGATCGTCCTCCGGGGGAGCGGGACGGAGCGGGGCGGAGCGGGACGAGACCTCGGCTCCGCCGAGGAGGAGCGCTCCGACTGCATCGGGCGTCGTCGAGGAGACGTCGGTCTCGAGGAGCGTCTTCCCGCGGGAAAGGAGCGTCAGGCGGTCCGCGCCTTCGAAGACTTCGGCCAGCCGGTGCGTGATGAGGAGGACGGAGCGCCCCGTGGCGACCCGAGCGCGCAGGGACCGGAAGAGTGCGGCGGTCTCTTCCGGCGAAAGGACGGCGGTCGGCTCGTCGAGAACGAGGATCCCCGGGTCGGACTGGAGGATCCCGGCGACGGCGATCCGCTGGCGGACCCCGACCGGAAGCTCTCCGACGAGCGCCCCGGGCGGGCCGAGCTCGAGCCCGAGAATCTCCTCGAGCCTCGCGACGCGGGCGCGACGCGCACCCGCCGACTCGAAGAGCGGCGCGGCGGGGTCGAGGAGCGCGAGGTTGTCGGCGACCGTCGCGGCCTCGACGAGGAGGTCGTGCTGCGGCAGGAGGGCGATGCCGGCGCGTCGCGCGGCTCGGGCGTCCGCTGCGGGAAGGAGCGCGCCGTCCCGCCGGACCTCGCCCGCGTCGGCGCGGAGGAGCCCCGCGGCGATCGCGACCAGGGTCGACTTCCCGGCCCCGTTCTCGCCGAGGAGCGCGTGGAGCTCGCCGGGGCGGATCGTGAGGCGAGCCCCTTCGAGGGCCGTCACGGGGCCGAACGCCTTCCGGATCCCGTTCAGCTCGAGCGCGGCGCCGGGGTCGCTCATCCCGTCGTCGCCGGCCTCTCCGGGGCGACCGTCAGAAGTTCCCTCGCGGGACGATGATCGCCCCGGAGACGATCTTCTCCTTCGCCCGGTCCACCTCGTCGACGACGGGGGCCGGGACGCGGCCGAGGAGCGCCGGATTCCAGACGAACGAGACGACGCCGCTCGCGAGGCCGTAGCGGATCGGCGTGCCGTCGAACCGCCCGTCCTTCACCCGGCGCGCCGCCTCGACGAAGGCGCGGGGGAGGTCGATGACGGCCGACGCGAGGACGCTGGGCGACACGGCGTTCTGGTCGCGGTTCGCGCCGAAGGCGTAGACGCCCCGCTCGGTCGCCGCGGCGAAGACGCCGAGCGCGGCGGCGTTCGCGTTGTGGAAGAGGAAGTCGCTGCCGCCGTCGATGAGGGCGAGCGCGGCCGCTTTGGCGCCGGCCACGTCCTCGAACGAGCCGGTGAAGACCGCCGTCGCCTTCGCGCCCGGGTTCCCGGCCTTCAGACCGGCCTCGAACGCGAGGAACGTCGACTTGATCGACGGGATCTCGACGCCGCCGACCATCCCGGCCTTCGCCGTCCGCGACATCCGGCCGGCCACGAGGCCGCAGAGGTACGTCGCCTGCTCGAGCTCGAAGACGAGCGGGGCCTGGTTGCGCGACGTCCGTGAGCCGGACGTCGTCAGGAAGACGGTGCGCGGATAGTCCTTCGCCACGCGGGCCGCGGCGTCCTGGAACTCGAAGCCGTGCCCGATGCAGAGCGCGGCGCCCCCGGCGGCGTAGGCCCGGAACTGCTCCTCGAACTCGGACGGCGTCTTCACCTGGACGTGGGAGACCTTCGCGCCGAGCTCTCGCCCGATCGCCTTCAGCCCCTCGAAGGCGCCGGCGTTCCACCCGGCGTCGGAGACCGGTCCGGGCGTCAGGAGCGCCACCCGGAAGCCATCGGCCGGCTTCGCGTCGGGGGTGCGGCCACAGGCCGCGAGAGAGGCGACGAGCGGCAGCGCCAGGAGCGAGGCGAGGAGGCGGCGGCGCGTCGTCATCGGCGCGAGTTTAGTCCGCTCAGACGACGGAGCGGCCCGCGTCGACCGCCAGCACCTGGCCGGTGATCGAGCGGTTCGAGGCGAGGAAGAGCGCGGCCGAGACGAGGTCGTCGACGGAGACGGTCCGGCCGAGCGGCGTCCGTGCGACGAGACGAGCCACCTCCTCCGGCGGCATCTCCTCCGGGGGAAGGACGACCCCCGGCGCGATCCCGTTCACCCGTACCGACGGGCCGAGGGCCACGGCGAGGTTCCGCACGAGCGCGTCGAGCGCGGCCTTCGAGACCGC
Organism: uncultured Holophagales bacterium; assembly: GCA_964636395.1. Taxonomy (GTDB): domain Bacteria; phylum Acidobacteriota; class Thermoanaerobaculia; order UBA5066; family UBA5066; genus UBA5066. The sequence goes on along the minus strand of CAZWRQ010000217.1, from coordinate 5,324 downwards.
GTGGGGGAGGTGGCGCGGCCAGGCCTTCGTCGCCGCCACGTCGGAGACGAGGAGGACGGCGCCGCCGGAATCGGCGAGCGCGGATGCGGCCGCGCGCGCGAGGAAGAATGCGGCGCGCGGACCGACCGAGAAGACGTCGTCCCAGTCCTCCTCCGTCACCTCGGCGACCGGCTTCTCGAGCCACGGCGAGGCCGAGTGGAGAAGGAGATCGAGCCGGCCGAGGCGCCCGAGGACCGACTCGACGAGGAGCTGCGGCGCGGCGGCCTCTCGCAAGTCGGAATGGAACGGCTCGGCCTCGGCCCCGAGCTGGCGGAGCCCGGACACCGTTCGGGCCGCGGCCTCCGGGTCGGAGCGATAGTGGACGGCCACGGTGTGGCCGGCGCGCGCGGCCCCCTCGGCGAGGGCGCGTCCGAGCCGGCGGGAAGCCCCGGTGACGAGGGCGACGGGTCTCATGGCGCGAAGTGTCTCACCGCGGCCGCGCTGCGTGCCGTCCCTATAATGCCGCCACGCAACACGGCCGGGCCGGGGAGGGTGAGATGACGACGCCGCGCACTCTGGTCGACGTATTCCGCAACCTCGGGACGATGCCGAAGCCGGACCTACTCCTCCACAAGAAGGACGGTCGCTGGGTCCCGATCTCGACGGCGGAGTTCACGGAGCGGGTGAAGGCCGTAGCGGCGGCGCTCGGCACCCTCGGCGTCCCGGACGGAGGAGCCGTCGTCCTCCTCTCGGAGAACCGCCCGGAGTGGCCGACGATCGACTACGCCTGCCAGTGCTACGGCGCGGTCCTCGTTCCCGTCTTCCCGACGATGGTGGCCGACCAGGTCGAGTTCATCCTGCGCGACTGCGGGGCGAACGTGGCGTTCGCCTCGACGCCCGAGCAGGCGGCCAAGCTCCTGAAGGCCCAGGCGACGTGCCCGAAGCTGAAGCACGTCCTCGTTTTCGACCATGCCGGCGGCGGCGGGAGGCCGTTCGGGGCGCTCGTCGAGGAAGGCCGAAAGGCGCACGCGGCCTCGCCGGCCGTGTTCGACGAGCGGGCCGACCGCCGGGAGCCGGACGACCTCGCCACGATCATCTACACCTCCGGGACGACGGGGGAGCCGAAGGGCGCAATGCTCATGCAGAGCAACTTCGTCTCCAACATGCTCGCCGGCTGCTCCCTCCTGCCGTTCGACTCGACCGCCGTGACGATGTCGTTCCTTCCCCTCGCACACGTCTTCGAGCGGCTCGTGGAGTACTGCTACTACCACCGGGGAGCGACGATCGCGTTCGCCGAGTCGATCGACAAGCTGCGGGACAACCTCGGCGAGGTGAACCCCCACATCTTCGGCGCCGTCCCCCGCGTCTACGAGAAGGTCTACGCCCGCGTCATGGACAAGGTCGACGCCGGCTCCCCGGCGAAGCAGCGCCTCTTCCGGACCGCCATCGGGGTCGCGAAGGAGGTCCTCCGCCTCCGGACGGAGAAGAAGACCCCCGGCGGCGCCCTTGCGCTCCAGCACTTCCTCTACGAGCGCCTCGTATTCCGGAAGATCCGGGAGGCGCTCGGGACCCGGTTTCGCTTCGCGATCTCCGGAGGCGCCCCGCTCGCGAAGGACCTCGCGGAGTTCTTCTGGGCGATCGGGGTCGAGGTTTACGAAGGCTACGGCCTGACCGAGACGAGCCCCGTCATCGCCGTGAACTGCCCCTCGGCCTGGAAGCTCGGCACAGTTGGGAGGGTCATGCCGGGAGTCGAGGTGAAGATCGCCGACGACGGCGAGATCCTCACGCGCGGCCCGCACGTCATGAAGGGCTACTACGGCCGCCCTGAGGCGACGGCTGAGACGATCGACGCCGACGGCTGGCTCCACACGGGGGACATCGGCCTCCTCGACGAGGAGGGCTTCCTCCGGATCACGGACCGGAAGAAGGAGATCATCGTCAACTCGAACGGGAAGAACGTCGCCCCGGCGCCGATCGAGAGCGCCCTGAAGGGAGACCCGTTCGTGGCGCAGCCGGTCGTCATCGGCGACCGCCGCAAGTTCCTCTCCTGCCTCATCGTCCCGAACTTCGAGAAGCTCCGCGAGTGGGCGGCGAGGAACGGGCTCGGGTCCCTCTCCGACGAGGAGCTCGTCGCCCACCCGCGGGTCGAGCAGATCTACCAGGGGACCGTCGACCGCTGGAACGAGGGAAAGCCGAACGAGCAGCTCATTCGAGCCTTCAAGCTCCTCCCGAAGGAGCTGACGATCGAGGGCGGCGAGCTGACGCCGACGCTCAAGGTCAAGCGCCGGATCGTCGACCAGAAATTCCGCAGCGTGATCGACGGGCTCTACAAGGGGGACTGACCGCCCGGGGCGAGAGCCGGGCCCGCCAGGGAGGCGGGCCCGGCCCTCGGGTCGTCATCGGACGATGGGGATCATCTCCACGTAGGAGCCGTCACCGGTCCCGGCGCCCGGAACGCCGCCGTCGTTCACGACGGCATAAGCGAGGAAGGGCGCGGTCCCTGCGATCCGCTCCACCTTCACGTAGCCCTGGGCGATCTTCCACTTCGAGAGGACGCCGTTCAGCTGCATCCAGGCCCCGGCCCCGAGCGTCACCGGGTCGGAGGTCGCGACCTTGCGGCCGGTCGCGCCGTCGAAGACGCTGTAGCGGAGCGTGACCGGGCCGAGGTTCGCGGCGGCGTTCAGGAGCGCGAGGTTCGAGCGGTTCGCGGCGTCCTGGATCAGGCCGAAGATCCACGCCTCGCCCGGAGCGGCGTTCGGCGCCGGGGCCGGGCAGAAGAGGCCGTAGCGGCCCGGGCCGCTGCCGGCGGTCGCCGTGCGCGCCCCGGCCCAGCCCTCCGCAGGCTCGCCGGCGGACGAGAACGTCACGGCGAGCGTGCCGGCGTAGTCCCTCTTCGCGGGCGTGACGACGAGGCCGAGCTGACGCATCGCGGAGACGACGTTCGGGAGGATCTTCTGCTCGCCGGCGGCCAGGTCGACCGTGACGCCGCCGAGCGAGTAGCCGCCCGGGTTCGCGAGCGACTCGATGAACCAGAGCCGGGCCTTCGCGGCCCGCGCGGACGGGTTCGCGAGGACGAGCTCGGTCGTGAAGGAGCCCGTCTCGACGACGACCGGGACCAGCCGGGTCCCTCCGAGGCCCGTGGCCGGAGTCGCCGGAACGACGGAGCCGTCGTGGGTCGTGTTGTCGTTGAAGACGGCGTAGGCGTGGAACGGAGCGCTTCCGGCGATCCGCTCGACGAGGGCGTAGCCCGCGGTGAAACCCGCCTCGCGGAGGACGGAGTTCAGCTGGAGCCACTGCCCGGCCTCCAGGCGGACGACGGGGAGGACGTGCTTCGGAACCGCGGCCCCCTCGCCCGAGTGGAGCGTCACGCGGAGGTCGACGACACCCGCCTCTCCGAGGTTCGCGAGGGCGACGTGCGATCGGTCGGCGGCGTTCTCCCGGAGGCCGAACAGCCAGACCTTCGGCGCGTTCGCGGCGGCGGGGTCGACCGCGGTCATGGAAAGGCCGGCGCGGCCCGCGCCGGAGGGGACGGTCGTCCGGGTCGAGGCCGACGGGGACCACCCGGCGGCGACGTTCTCGAACGTCGCGCGAAGGGTACCGCCCTGCGACGAGCCGTCGGACGGGATCTCGAGCCCCTTCGTCCGGAGCCAGGCGAGGAGGTCCGGAACGATCCGCTGGCGGCCGCCCTCGAGCGTCTCGGAGACGGTGCCGCCTCCCCGGGCCCCGAGGGACGTGGCGGGCGTGTAGAGGAGGGTGACTTTCACCGCGGAGGGCGAGGGATTCGCGAGCGTGAGCTCGGTGGCGTAGCGGTTCCCGCCCGGGCCGGCCACGTCGAGGACGATCGGCGCGGTGAGGACCGAGCTGAGACCGCGGACCGGAATCTCGACCTGTCCGGGCAGCGAAGCGCAACCCTTCGCGTTCCGCGTGACGACGCCGAGGACGACGAGCCCCGGGTCCCCCGCGGAGAACGTGATTCGGCAGGTGTCGGCGCCGTCCGTGATCGTGCCGTTGGAGATCGTCCAGGCGCAGGTCAGCCCCTCGGCTCCGGCGACCTCGGCGACCGCACCGGCCTCGCCGCTCTCGAGGCTCGCGGGGGCCTGGATGACCGGGAGCGGAGGCCGCGCGGCCGTTCGGACGCGAAGGGAGCCAGAGACCTCGCAACCGCCGGCGGCCCGCACGGTGACGGCGAGCGTCGTGTCGCCCGAGGCGCCTGAGGAGAAGACGACCGACCGGGTGCCCTGGCCGGATTCGATCGTGCCGTTCGTGGCCGTCCACACCCACGTCGTTCCGTCGCCGGCGGCGGGGACCGACGCGACGTGGCCGCCCGAGCCGGCGCAGACCTCGGCGGGCGCCGTGATCGAGGCGGCGGAGGCGTCGGGGAAGACGACGACCCGGGTCGATCCGGCGCCGGGCACCGTGCAGGTCCCGTTCGAGACGGTCACGACAGAGTAGGTCTCGCTAAGGAACGGCGTCACAGTCCGCGTCGAAGCCGGACCCGCGACCGTCTCGACGACTCCGTCGCTCCAGGTCAGCGTGTAGGGGCCCGGGCCGGAGAGCTGCGCCGTGATCGTCGCGCTGCCTCCGAGGCAGATGAGGACGTTCGGCGTCGAGACGACGGCCCTCGGCGACTCGACGACCGTAACCGCGGCGCTCCCGGACGCGGAGCCGGAGCAGCTCGCGTCCTGCACGGCGGTCAGGGAGTAGGTCGAGGAGGCTGTAGGGCTCACGGTTCGCGTCGCGAGCGTCGTCGCGACGCCGGACTGGACGAACCCGTCGGACCAGGTGAGCGTGAACGGAGGCGTTCCCGAGAGCGCTGCCTGCAGCGTGACGGGGCTTCCAGCGCAGATCGTGCCGCCGCCGGAGACCGTCGCGGACGGAGCGGGGGCGAGGGAAAGGGCGTGGGTGGAGCTGGCCGTGCAGCCGCTCGGGAGCGCGACGGTGACGCCGAGGGTGACGCTCGCTCCCGTGGGCGTGAACGTCACGGACGGCCCGGCCGTGCTCCCCGCGATCGTCCCGCCCGCGATCGTCCACGCGTAGGTCGCGCCGGCTCCCGCATCGGGGACCGAGGCTGCGAGACCGGCCGCGCCTGCGCAGAACGAGCCCGGGGCCGCGATCGCGGCCGACGGAACGGGGTTCACGGTGACGGGGGCGCTCCCCGACGCGGTGCCGCCGGCGCAGCCGTTGGCGTCCGCGAGGCTCGTGATGGTGTACGTCGTGCTCGTCGTGGGGGTGACGCTCCGGCTCCCCGGACCGGCGGCGCCGACGGACTGGACGACTCCGTCGGACCACCTCACCGTGAACGGCGGCGCACCCGTGAGGTCGAACGAGACGGTGGCCGCCTCGCC
>CAZWRQ010000216.1:0-8695 GCA_964636395.1 uncultured Holophagales bacterium | reverse complement strand
TCCGCCCCTGCCGGCGAGGCGTGCGCCACGACGCGCGGAGCGGACCCTCGCGCGGTGCCGAAGGCGACGAGCCGCCGCAGGGCCAGGCCGGCGGCGGACGAGCGGACCCGCAGACGGAGCCCGTCCTCTCCCGCGCCGGTCATGCCGCCGACTTCCGCGACGAGGGAGGAGAGCGTCGTCTCCTCCGGCGCCTCCTCGGCGACCGCCGCGACGGCGGCCAGGAGATCGAGGAGCCGCCCCGCGAACGCGAGGTCGGCGCCGACGTCGCGGGCCCTCGGCGAGAGGGCGGGCGCCTCCCGGTCGAGCCGCGTCGCGAGGACCTCGACCTTCACCGCCGCCGCCGAGAGCGGATCGGCGAGGGCATGACGCAGGGCCGCGAGGACCAACGGAGTGACGGACATGGCTCAACGCTACCAGCGTGCCGGGTGTCCGGTCACTCCCGCTGAGACCGTCCGGCCGGCGAGTCCTCTTCTTACACGCACTTTGTAATCGCTTCCTCGCGCGCGACCCGCCGGCGCCCTCCCGACCGGAACGGTTCGGCGCGAGCAAGGCCGCCGGCTTCAAGCGCTTGCGCGGGCTCACGGGGGCGAGGGGGGCCGCTGGCGCGGCGCTTGAAAGCACGCCCGTCACGGAGGTCAGCCATGAGAATCGCGAACACTTCGAACGGCTCGCGCCCCAGGCTTCGGGCCCTCGCCCCGCTCTTCGGCGTCGCGCTCGCCCTGTCGGCCTGCTCGAAGTCGGACGTCGGCAGCCAGCCGAAGGCGAGCGCGGATGCGCTCACCGAGCAGAACCGGCTCCTCCTCGCCGAGAACGAGAAGCTCGTGGAGCGGGTCCGGACGTCTGAGGCCGCGGACGCCGAGGCGGCCGCCACACTGGCCGAGGTGCAGGCGAACCTCGAAGAGATCCGCGGGAAAGAGCTGAAGATCCTCAGGAAGACCCTCGACGTGACGCGCGAGGGGCAGGCTCGGACGAGCACCCGGGAGATGCTCGCCGACGAGCTCGCGACGATCCGGAGCGCGATCCGCAAGAACCTCGACCGGATCGCGTCGCTCGAGCGTGAGCGGAAGGCGGACGGCCGGAAGATGGCCTCGCTCCAGACCCTCGTCGACGAGCTGAAGCGTTCGCTCGAGGAGAAGAGCGTCACGATCGCGACCCTCGAGCAGACCGTCTTCGAGCTGAACGGCAGGGTGCGGGAGCAGGAGGGCGTCATCCTCGCGAAGGACACGCTTCTCCGCGAGAAGGACGACGTCATCGCGACCCGGACGCAGGAGGCCAACACCGCGTTCGTCGCGGTCGCCGACAAGAAGACGCTGAAGGAGAAGGGTGTCGTCGAGAAGAAGGGCTCGATCCTCGGGCTCGGCGGCGCCTGGCAGGAGACCGGGAAGTACGACCCGCAGGTCTTCCGTGCGATCGACACCACCGTGGAGGCGGAGCTCACGATCCCGGCGCCGGCGGAGAAGGTCCGAGTCCTTCCCGGGCATCCGGAGGAGAGCTATCAGATCGTCTCCGGTGGTCCGAGCTCGTCGACGCTGAAGGTCACGGACCGTGAGGCCTTCTGGCGCGACAGCCGGTACCTCGTCGTCATGATCCCGAACTGACCCGGACGTCCCGTCTCCTGCGCCCCCGCCCGCGGCGGCCTAACGGCCGCCGCGGGTCTCTTCGTGTCGAAGCCACTCCCGAAGAGAACGACGGCGGCCTCTCGGCCGCCGTCGTCGTTACCCGGATTCGGACGCCCCGCGCCGGCAGGGCCGGCGCGGGGCGCGGTGCTACTTCCGGCCCTTCTTCGCCGGGGCCTTCTTCGCGGGCTTCCTCGGGGCGGGCTTCGCGGCCCTCTTCGGGGCCGGCTTCGCCTTCGCGGTCACCTTCGCGACCTTCTTCGCGACCTTCGCCGGAGCCTTCGCCTTCGCGACCTTCCTCACCGGCTTCGCCTTCGAAGCGGGCTTCGCCTTCGGAGCGGGCTTCGCCTTCGACGCGACCTTCTTCGGGGCGGGCTCGGCCGCGCCCTTCGCCGGCCTGCCGGAGACCGTCGCCCCCTCGCGGACGGCGGCCTGGCCGGCGGCCAGGCGGGCGATCGGGATCCGGAACGGCGAGCAGCTGACGTAGTCGAGGTTCGTCCGGTGGCAGAACTCGACGGACGACGGCTCGCCTCCGTGCTCGCCGCAGATGCCGATCTTCAGCTTCGGGCGGGTCGTCCGGCCGAGCTCCACGCCCATCCTCACGAGCTTCCCGACGCCGCCCTGATCGAGCTTCTCGAACGGGTCGGCAGGGAGGATCTCGCGGCGGACGTAGTCCGGAAGGAACTTGCCGGCGTCGTCGCGGGAGAGACCGAACGTCGTCTGCGTCAGGTCGTTCGTGCCGTAGCTGAAGAACTCGGCGACGGTGGCGATCTCGTCGGCCGTCAGCGCCGCGCGCGGCAGCTCGATCATCGTCCCGACGAGGTAGTCGACCGTGAGGCCGGCCTTCGCGAAGACGTCCTTCGCGACCTCGCGGACGAGCTTCTCCTGGTCCTTCAGCTCGTTCACGTGGCCGACGAGCGGGATCATGATCTCCGGCTTGACCTCGACCCCCTCCTTCTTCACGTTGCAGGCCGCCTCCAGGATGGCGCGCGCCTGCATCCGCGTGATCTCGGGGAAGACGATCCCGAGGCGGCAGCCGCGGTGGCCGAGCATCGGGTTCATCTCGTGGAGCTCGTTGACCTTCTGCGTCACGGCCGCCGTCGGGACGCCGAGCTTCTCGGCGACGGCCGACTGCTCGTCGAGCGTGTGCGGGAGGAACTCGTGGAGCGGCGGGTCGATCGTCCGGATCGTGACGGGCCGGGGGCCCATCGCGCGGAAGACCCCCTCGAAGTCGCCGCGCTGCATCGGAAGGAGCTTGGCGAGCGCCTTCTCGCGGGCCTCGACGCTGTCGCCGAGGATCATCTCGCGGACGGCCGTGATCCGGTCGCCGCCGAAGAACATGTGCTCGGTCCGGCAGAGGCCGATCCCCTCGCCGCCGAACTCGACGGCGTTCGTGGCCTGGTCGGGCTGGTCGGCGTTCGCGCGGACCTTCAGGCGCCGGACCCTGTCGGCCCATCCCATGAGCGTTGCGTAGAGCGTGTAGACCGGGCTCTCGGCGGGAGAGAGCGTCTTCTCGAGGAGGACCTGGAGGACCTCGGAGGGCTTCGTCGCGATCCGCCCCTCGAGGACCTCGCCCGTCGAGCCGTCGATGGAGAGCCAGTCGCCCTCCATCACGACGCGGTTCTTCACGTCGCCCCGGACGGTCATGCAGCGCTGGGCGTAGTCGATCCGGAGCGACTCGCAGCCGACGATGCAGACCTTCCCCATCTGCCGCGCGACGAGCGCCGCGTGCGAGGTCATGCCGCCGCGGGCCGTCAGGATCCCCTCGGCCGCGTTCATCCCCTTGATGTCCTCGGGGCTCGTCTCCTCGCGGACGAGGAGGACCTTCTCCCCCTTTTTCGCCCACTCGAAGGCGTCCTGGGCGGAGAAGACGACGCGTCCCGTCGCCGCGCCGGGGCCGGCGTTCAGCCCCTTCGCGAGGAGCTGCCCTTCGGCGACGGCGGCCTTCTTCGCGTTCGGGTCGAAGACCGGACGGAGGAGCTGGTTCAGCGAGTCGGGGTTGACGCGGAGGATCGCCTCTTCGGGCGTGATCAGCTTCTCGCGCTCCATCTCGACGGCGATGCGGACCTCGGCGAACCCGGTCCGCTTGCCGGTGCGCGTCTGGAGCATGAAGAGCCGGCCGCGCTCGACCGTGAACTCCACGTCCTGCATGTCGCGGTAGTGCTTCTCGAGCTTCGCGCGGATGCCCATCAGCTGGTCGTAGACCTTCGGCATCGCCTGCTGGAGGGTCGCGATCTTCTGGGGCGTCCGAATCCCGGCGACGACGTCCTCGCCCTGCGCGTTGATGAGGTACTCGCCGTAGAAGAGGTTCTCGCCCGTGGCGGGGTCGCGCGTGAAGGCGACGCCCGTGCCGCAGTCCTCGCCGAGGTTGCCGAAGACCATCGACTGGACGTTGACGGCCGTCCCCCAGCTCTCGGGGATCGAGTTGAGCTGCCGGTAGACGATCGCCCTCTCGTTCATCCAGGACGAGAAGACCGCTCCGACGGCGCCCCAGAGCTGCTTCATGGGGTCTTCGGGGAAGTCGTGGCCCGTCTTCTCTTTGATCGCCTTCTTGAACTCGCCGACGAGCTCCTTCAGCGCCTCGACGGAGAGCTCGTTGTCGAAGTGGACCCCGTTCGCCTCCTTCTTCGCCTCGAGGATCACCTCGAACGGGTCGCGCTCGTGCTTGCCGACCGGCTTGAGGTCGAGGACGACGTCGCCGTACATGGCGACGAAACGGCGGTAGCAGTCGTACGCGAAGCGCGGGTTGCCCGACGCCTTCACGAGCCCCTCGACCGTCGCGTCGTTCAGGCCGAGGTTCAGGATCGTGTCCATCATCCCGGGCATGGACGCGCGCGCGCCCGAGCGGACCGAGACGAGGAGCGGGTTCTTCGGGTCGCCGAACCTCTTCCCGAGCTTCTTCTCGACGCCGGCCAGGTGCTGCGCGACCTCCTTCTCGAGGCCCTTCGGGTAGCTCCTGCCGTTCGCGTAGAAGTGGGTGCAGACCTCGGTCGAGATCGTGAACCCGGGAGGGACCGGGAGGCCGATGCGGGCCATCTCGGCGAGGTTCGCGCCCTTGCCGCCGAGGAGGTTCTTCTGGCTTCCGTCGCCCTCGGCGGTTCCGCCGCCGAACGAATAGACGTACTTCGTCGCGCGCCCTGAGGGCGCGGATTTGCTGGTCATGGGAGTCCTCCTGAGGTTGGGTTGCTCAATCGCTGTAAGGCTCGGCTTCGAACCCGCGGGATTCTACCCGCGCGCGCGACGTGTGTCCCGGGAACGACCCGAAGGGTTCGGATCCGCGGTCCGCCAGGGTCGAACCGGGCCTTCCCGTATTGCCGACGAGCCATGCTACAGTCCAAAAATGCGACTATTCGGCCCCTGGAGAGCGGTCCTCCTGTACGTCGCTCTTTGCACCGGCTCCGTGCTCCTGGCTTCGGACGCGCCGCGGAGGCCTCCCGCGGAGGAGGTGGCGCGCGGGCAGCGGGTCCTGAAGGCCTTCGTCCGAGAGGCGCGCGCTTCGCTGGTGGGGAGCCGGGGAGAGAGCCTGCACGGCGGACCGATGCGAGACGACGTGAGGGCCTCGCTCCTGACCGCCTTCGCCCGCGCCGAGAGCGCGCTGGAACGCCCGCTCGCGGCGTCGCCGCAGCCCCCGGGCTCGACGACGCTGCCCGACGGGACTCTCGTCGCACGCCTGCGGCTCGCCACGGTCGACCTGGTCGCGCTCGACCTCGTCGCCTACACCTCCGACGGGCTCGTCGTCGCCGGGCTCCTGGCGTATCCGGACGACGGGAACCGGCACTCGACCGTCCTCCACGTCCACGGAGGGTTCGGGGGCATCTTCACGAACGCCGACGGCGACATGGTGCAGACCTGCATCGACTGGGCCCAGCGTTACGGAAGGACGGCCTTCGCGCCGTCGCTTCGCGGCCAGGACGGCGGTGAAGGGACCCCCGAGCTCTGCCTCGGGGAGGCGGATGACGTCGCGGCGGCGACGACGCTCGTGCGCTCGCTCGAGGTGACGGATCCCGACCGCGTCGCGCTCGTAGGCGGGTCCACAGGCGGTTGCGTCGTCCTCCGCGCGGCGCCCCTCGTCGAAGGTCTTCGGGCCGTCGTGGCTTACGTCCCGCCGACGGACTGGAAAGGCCTCGTGGCCTTTCACCGCGCGTCCTGGGCTCCCGCCACGGAGACGCTCTGTGATGGCGGCAGCCGGTTGTGGGACGTGGGAGGCCCGGCGCTGGCCGACGTCCTCGACCAGATGATCTGCGGTCACGTCGGCTGCACCGACGCGGAGTACGAGGCCCGCTCCCCGATCCCCGGCGTGCCCTTTCAGACAGCGCCGACCCTCATCGTTTCGGCGGGTTCCGACAACGTCGTCCCGCTCGACCAGCAGGTCCTCTACTCCGTCCTCCGCAACGGCGCCGGCCACCCCGTCGACGTCTACGTAACCGACCCGTGCGCGCCCGCCGGGACTCCGACGGGCGCGATGGACATCCTCCTCCACGTCCGGGAGGCCTACCACCTCCTCTCCGTCGGCGCTGTCGGATCAGGGTTCCTCTTCCTGATGCAAGAGCTGGATCGGCCCTGACCGGCGCGGGACGACGAGGGCCCCCGAACCGATGACGACGGCATCCGAGAGAACGGCTGCAACCCCCTCCGGACCTCGCGTGTCCTGGGTCCTTCCGGGGCTTCTTCTGGGAGGCCTTCCCTTCGCCGCCGCCGCCGTGGTGCCCTCCCGCACGGCGCTCCTGATCCTCGCGGCCTGCCTGGGCGCCGCCGCGCTCGCGGCGGTCTTCGCTTTCATCCCGGGACGGACGGCGGACGGCCTCTTCCTCGGCTTCGTCGGCGTCGTCTCGATTCCGCTCGGGAAGCATTTCTTCTACCAGCCCCACGTGGGGGGCTGGCCCGGGCTCCGGTTCTCCCTGTCGGACGTCTTCCTCTACCTGGCGGCTCCGCTCCTCGCAGCCGCCCTCCTGTGGGGGCGAAAGCGGAACGCCCTTCCCGCCTCCGTGCTCCTTCTCTACGGCCTCCTGCTGGCCTGGTACTCGGTGTCTCTCGTCCTGAGCGGCTCCCACCTCGACCTCGGCCTTTTCGAGCTCGCCGCGGCCCTCCACGCCCTCTTCCTGGCGTTCGCCGCGGCGGCGCTCTTCCGGCGCGCCCTGCTGACTCCTTTCCTGCTGCTTCTCTCCGGCGCCGTCGGCGTCCACACGGTCTTCGCGCTCCTCCAGGCTGCGACGGGTCGCCCCGTCGGACGCTCCTGGTTCCACGGGACCGAGGTGCTCCGGGAGACCCTCGTGTCGGGGGCCGTGCGGCTCAGGCCCTCGGGGCTCTTCGATCACCCGATCGTCTACGCGAACTTCCTCGTGCTGGCGCTTCCCGTCCTGGCTGCCGGCTACCTCGCCTGCTCCGGCGGCCTGAAGAAGGTCCTCCTGGCGGGGACGTTCTCACTCGGCACGGCAGGACTGATCCTGACCCTCTCACGCGGCGCCTGGATCGCCGCCGCGATCGCATCGGCCTCCCTTCTCGTCCTGGCGTGGCGCCGCGGACTCCTCGCCGGCGCGGCCCGGGCGTCGGTCCGCCGCACCCTCGCGGGGGCCGCGGCGCTCGTCCTGGCTCTCGGCGTCCTCTTCGGACCGGCGATCTACGACCGTCTCACCCGGAGCCAGGCGGGGAACGTCGAGGTCCGTTACGAGCTCAACGCGATCGCGCTCCGCATGATCGGAAGCCACCCCGTCGGCGGCATCGGGCTGAACAGCTTCATCCAGGTGATGGACCGTTACGACCCGCGACACGTGACGCGGTACTTCCCCGCGACCGTCCACAACCTCTACCTCCTCGAGGCCGCCGAGACAGGCATCCCCGGAGGCTTGCTCTTCCTCCTCCTCTTCGGCGGCGTCGTCGTCTCCGCGATCCGCCGGCTGAAGAAGGTCCCGGACCCGGCTCTCGCCTGGGTCGCCGCCGCTCTCCTCGCGGGATTCCTGGGCTTCGCCGTATCCCAGGTCGCGGACTTCAGCCACCGGATCGAGCCGCTCCGGTCGATCGTCTGGGTACACCTCGGGCTCCTTTTCGGAATCCTGGGCGCCGGGTCTACCCGGCCCGATGGGGCCGGCGGCCCACCGCCCGGCCCGGAGGAGGCACCCGCGTGACGACGACCGTTCTCCCCGGCCCGGGCTCGTCCTGGGCCCCCCTCTGCCCGCACCCCGTATGGGTGAGGATCTACGGCGGTCTCCTGTCGCGCTGCACGGCCTGCGGGCTTCACGCCACCTCGGCGCTGCCCGAGCTCGTCTACGACGAGACCTACTTCACCGAGGACGGCAAGGCCGGCTACAACTTCGAGTCGGAGTTCGCCCGCGCTCGCGACGAAGCGCGCTTCGAGCCCGAGCTGGGGAGAATCGAGGCGCTCGGGCTGAAGGGCAGCGTGCTCGACATCGGTTGCGCGAGCGGCGCCTTCCTGGCCCACGCCCAGGCCCGGGGTTGGGAGGTCGCCGGGGTCGAGGTCGCGGACTTCGCCCGCGAGCGTACGTCGAGCCTGCTCGGCGTCCCCGTCGCGAGCTCACTCGACGGCCTTCCGACAGGAAGGCGGTTCGACGTCGTCACCCTCCACCACGTCCTCGAGCACATCCACGAGCCCCTGCCGTTCCTGAGGGACGAAGTGGCTCCCCGGGTCGGGCGTCTCCTCGTCGTGGAGGTTCCCAACTTCTCGTCCCTCGCGTCCCGCGTCCACGGGCCGCGGTGGCGCGACCTGCGGCCGGACCAGCACGTCTTCCATTACACGCCCTCGGTCCTCCCGAGGCTCCTCTCTCAGGCCGGGTTCCGGCCCGTCCGCGTGACGACCCTCTGGGAGCCCCTCTGGAGCCTTCGGACCGCGCTGAGCTGCCTGCGGCTCCTGCCGGCCCTCGTTCGCCGGCCCCGACACGACACGCCCCGGCCCGGGGCCGGCCCGGCCGAGGTGTCGGACCCGGCGTCGTACCGCCGTCCGACGGGGCCGAAGCTCGTCCTGACGGAAGCCTCGCGGCTCGCCTTCCGGCCGCTCGTCCGCTCGCTCGAGCTCGCCGGCCTGGGCGAGCGGCTCGTCGTGGAGGCGGAGCCTCTCGCGGACCCGT
>CAZWRQ010000215.1:0-8706 GCA_964636395.1 uncultured Holophagales bacterium | reverse complement strand
GCGATCGTCTTCACGCGGACCCCGGTCGCCTTCTCGAAGCGCGGGAGAAGGTCGGCGAGGAGGCCGCTGTCCTGCGTGCTCGTCGTCGTGGCGAGGATCAGGGAGTCCTGCGCGGCCACGGGGAAGGCGAAGGCGAGGAGGGCGAGGGAGCTCGCCAGGAGGGTGCGGCGCATCGTCGGCTCCTCCCGCGCCGGCACCGGCGCGGGAGGAGGCATCGTACTTCAGGACCGGAACGTGAAAAGCCCCCCGGTGGTATCGCCGGGGGGCTCGAGGGCGGGGCGCGCCGAGACGCGTCGGGACGCGGCGGGACTAAGGCGTCGCCGGGACTTCCTCGAGGACGCCGGCCCGTTCCATCTCCTTCACGACGGAGGCAGCGAGGCGCTTCACCCCTTCGCGGATCCGCTCGATCGGCATGTTCGAGTAGTTCAGACGGAGGGTGTTCTCGTTGCCGCCGTTCGGGAAGAACGCGCCGCCGGGTACGAAGGCGACGTTCTGCCTCACGCATTCGTCGAGGAGCGTCCGGGCGTTCAGGTTCGAGGGGAGCGTCATCCAGAGGAAGAGCCCGCCCTGGGGACGCGTCCACCGGACGCCGGAAGGCATCTCGCTCTCGAGCGCGGAGAGCATCGCGTCGCGCCGCTCCCGGTAGACCGGAATGATGTTCGCGATGTCGGCGTCGAGGTCGTTCTCATCGAGGTAGCGGTTCACCTGGAGCTGGGAGAGCGTCGCCGTCTGGAGGTCGGCCCCCTGCTTGAGGATGACGAGCTTCTCGATGACGGAGACCTCGGCCGCGACCCAGGCGATCCGGAGGCCCGGGCAGAAGACCTTCGAGAACGTGCCCAGCGCGACGACGCGCCCCTTCGTGTCGAGCGACTTCAGCGACGGGACGGAGCCCCCCTCGAGCCGCAGCTCGCCATAGGGGTTGTCCTCCACGACCCAGACGTCGTGCCGCTCGACGACCTCCATGAAGCGCCGGCGCCGCTCGAGCGACCACGTACGCCCCGAGGGGTTCTGGAACGTCGGGATGACGTAGATCGCCTTCGCGTTCGGGTGGGCGCGGAGCTTCGCCTCGAGGGCGGCGGGATCCATCCCGTCGTCGTCGGTGGCGACCTCGACCCAGCGCGGGCGCATCACGTTCCAGGCCGAGAGGGCGCCGAGGTAGGTCGGGCTCTCGCAGAGGACGACGTCTCCTTCGTCGAGGAAGAGCTTTCCGGTCAGGTCGAGCCCCTGCTGCGAGCCCGAGGTGACGAGGACCTGCTCGGGCGTCACCTGGGCGCCCCAGGTCGCCTTCATCCTCTCCGCGATCTTCCGGCGGAGCGGCGGGTGCCCCTCCGTCGTCGAGTACTGGAGGGCGCGGGTCCCCTCCTCCTCGAAGACCTCCTGTGTCGCGGCGGCGAGGCGCCGGACGGGGAAGAGCTCCGGCGCCGGCAGCCCGCCGGCGAACGAGATCACCTCGGGACGCTGCGTCACCTTCAGGATCTCGCGGATCTCGGAGGCCTTCAGGGCTTCCATCCGTCGTGCGAATCGGGTCGTCATGGGGTCCCCCTTGTCGCCGCCGGCCTCGCGGCCCCCGGCGTTCGAATGAATCTCAGACGATGGGCGGCGTGCCCACCACGGATCGGCTCGGCCTGCGCGGCTCGGCCTGTGCGGCGCGGAGCGCGCTCCCGAGACGCCGCGCGCCTTCGCGCAGGTCGTCCTCGGGGGCGAACGTGAAGTTGAGGCGGATCGAGCTCTCGGACGGCTCCTCCACGAACGAGGCCGCCCCCGGGAGGTAGGCGACCCGCTCGGCCGCGGCGTGTGCGACGAGGCTCGCCGGCGAGACGTCGTCCGGCAGGCGGCACCAGAGGTAGAAGCCTCCTTCCGGCCGGCTCCAGGAGAGCCCGGGGACGTCCTCCTTCGCGAGCGCCTCGAGGAGGACGTCGCGCCTCCGCCTGTAGGCCGCGCGGACCCGGGCGAGGTGGGCCGACAGGAGCCCGGAGGAGAGGAACCCCTCCACGATCCACTGCCCCAGCGTCCCGGAGTGGAGGTCGACCGTCTGCTTCACGAGCGCGAGCTGGCGGACGAGCGGCCGCGGAGCGGCGATCCAGCCGAGGCGGAGGCCCGGGAAGAGGACTTTCGAGAAGGAGCTCAGGTGAATCACGTGCCCGTACGGGTCGAGCGCCTTCAGTGAAGGGAGCGGCGAACCCTCGTAGCGGAGGTCGGAGTAGGTGTCGTCCTCGAGGACGGGCACCTGGTGGCGCCACGAGAGCTCCAGGAGGTGGCGCCGCCGCGCGGGCGATAGGACGGCGCCCGACGGGTTCTGGAACGTCGGGAGCGTGTAGACGAGGCGGGGCTTCTGGCGGGCCAGGAGCCCTTCGAGGACGTCCGTCCGCATCCCTTCGGCGTCCACGGGCACGCCGAGGAGGCGGACGCGCGCCGAGCGGAACGCCTCGAGCGCCCCGAAGTAGGACGGCTCCTCGACGACGACGAGGTCGCCCGGGGAGAGGAGGGTGCGCGCGACGAGGTCGAGCCCCTGCTGGGAGCCCGACGTGACGAGGACCTCCTCGGGGCTCGTCCGGATGCCGCGCGGGACCATGTGGCGGCAGAGCGCCTCGCGAAACGCCGTCACCCCTTCCGTCGGGCTGTGAAGCAGCGCTTCGGGCCCCTTGCGGACGAGGATCTCCTCCTGCACGCGCCGGAGCTCGGCGAGCGGGAGGAGATCGGCCGCGGGGAGCCCGGCCTGGAGGCTGATGACGTCGTGACGCTCGGTCAGCGCGAGGACGTCGCGGACGAGGGGATCGGGCTCGCGCACGCCCCCGTCCCGGGCGAGCTGCCGCCAGGGGAGCGGTCCGGCCGGCTCCGTCTCGCTCTTCAACACCTGCTGCGACGCGACCTCGGTTCCGCGCCCGACGTGCGCCTCGACGAGGCCGTCGGTCTTCAGCTCCCGGTAGGCGGAAAGGATCGTCGTCCGGTTGACGCCGAGCGCCTTCGCGAGCGTCCGCTCGGGAGGGAGCCGGAAGCCGTCGGGGAGACGTCCGGAGAGGATCAGGTCGCGAATGCCGCCCCGGATCTGAAGATAGACGGGGACGGCGCTCTGGCGATCGATCCGGATGTCCAAGCTCCGCCTCCCTTCCGATCTACTCGACGGGCCAATCTTCATATTGGCCTGATCTGGATGACAGTATGAGTCATCCATTTTCGTTTTCAAGAGCCATTCAGGGGGCGAGAGGGCCAGCCAATTCGGACCAAAGGGGCCTCGGCCGAGAACGCGACAAGAGGACGACACCAAGGGGTCTGGTCTACACTCTACACTCTGCTCCGAGCAGAGTGTAGAGTGTAGACCAGACCCCAGGTCTCGAGTCCCTCCCGGTGGATCGACCGGGAGGGGCTCGGGGTGGCGGTTGCGCTACTTCGCCGGTGTTCCCTTCAGGTGGGTCTCGAGGAACCGGAGGGCGTGGCCGAGCATCAGGACCTGGTTGTCGCGCTTGCCGGCGCCGTGGCCTTCGTCGGCGTAGACGATCAGCTCGGTCGGGACGCTGGTCTTCGTCGCGGCCTCGTACATCTGAATCGCCTCGCCCACCGGGACGCGCGGGTCGGTCGCCCCCTGCTGGATCTGGAGCGGCGCCTTCAGCTTCGCGAGGTGCGTCGTCGCGGAGAGCTCGAGGAGCGCCTCCCGGTCCTTCGCGGGGTCGCCGTATTCCGTCGTCCGGAGGATGCGGCGGTAGGGGGCGGTGTTCTCGAGGAACGTGAGGAGGTTCGAGATGCCGACGATCGAGGCTCCCGCGTCGTAGGCGCCGGCGAACTTCGTCATTGCCACGAGCGTGGAGTAGCCGCCGTAGCTGCCGCCCGTCACGCCGACTTTCGGCTCCTTCCCGTTCGCGGCGAACGTCTTCCGGGCCCAGGTCGCGGCGTCCTCGATGTCGGTCCAGACGTCGAGACGCTTGCGCCCGTTGTCGGCGTCGAGCCAGGTCCGCCCGTAGCCGTCGCTGCCGCGGACGTTCGGCTCGACGAAGACGAAGCCGGCGTCGACGAAGACCTGCGCCCAGGTCGAGAAGCCGGGCTGGGCCTGCCCCTCCGGGCCGCCGTGGAACTCGACGACGACCGGGCAGGGGGACGGGTCGCAGCTCCTCGGCCGCCGGACGAACGCCGGGATCATCGTCCCGTCGCGCGCCGGGTAGTGCTCGAGCGTCGCGGCGGCGAAGGTCGTCGTGTCGATCTCCGGGGCGCTCGGGACGACCCAGCGGGTGAGGGCGCCGCTCTGCCAGTCGTAGACGTACGAGGTGCGCGGCGCGGTGGCCGTCTCGACGCCGAACGTCGTGAAGCGCCCGTCGCGGGTCGAAGCGCCGGCGTAGACGTGGTCCGCTCCCTCGGGGAGCTTCGGGAGGCGGACCGGCTGGAACGTCTTCGCGTCGAGGGCGAAGAGCCTGGTGTAGCCCGCCTCGTTCACCGTGTAGAGGACACGCGACTTCGCCTCGTCGAGGCTGAATCCGGAGACGTCCCAGGTGAGGTCGCCGGTGAGCGGCGTGAACGTCCCCTTCTCCCAGCGGCAGAGCCGGCGGAACTCGCCGAGCTTCGGCGTCAGGACGAGGAGCTGCCCGGGCGCGGCGCCGTAGACGGCCGTGTACTCCTCGGGCCTGTCCTGGCCGAGGAGAGGCGTCAGCTCGCGCGTCGCGGGGGACCACTCCCAGTACTCCGAGGTGAGAGAGCCGGTCCACTTCGCGAGGAGGAGCGTGCCGTCGGGACGGTGGTCGGAGATGCTCCAGAGGCCCGGTTCGGTGACGAGCGCTTCCTTCTGCCGGCTCTCGACGTTCCAGCGGTAGACGGCGTAGGAGTCGGGCTTGACGTCGTTCGAGGAGAAGAAGACCCACTTCCCGTCGGCGCTGACGAACTGGTGGAACGTCTGGACGCCGGTGACGTGCTGAACCGGAGTGAGCGGCCCGCCAGCAGCCGGCATCAGGTAGAGGCCCGGGTTCTCCTCCCCCTTGCGGTCCCGCTGGAGGACGAGCGTCTTTCCGTCGGGGAAGACGTCGACGATCGTCGTGCGGTCCTCGCCGCCCGTGAGCTGGACGGGGAAGGTGTTCGGGCCGTCGAGGCGCCAGACCTGGGGGGTCCCGGTGACGGACCAGCCGAAGAAGAGCTTCGAGCCGTCGGGCGAGACGATCCCCATGCCGGGCGCGCGGACGTCCATCATCGACTGGATCCGGCGGGCGAGGTCGGGCGGGAGCGGCTTCGGCGCGTACCGAGCGATCACCTCGGCGGGGACGCTCCCGGCTCCGTGACCCTTGTAGGCGGTCTGCGGCTCGCCGAGGGCGGGAAGCGCGAGGAGCAACGCGGCGAGAGGGGCGAGGCGGCGGGAGACGGGCATCGGTCCTCCTTCAGGTTCGTCGGGTGTGCACGGGAATGTTACGGGGAGGCGGGTCGGAGGGTTCGGGGGAGAGCTGCAGAGGCGGCGCCGGGCCGGAAAGGGGGAAGGCCCCGGAGCGGGAGCCCCGGGGCCTTCCGTTCGTCGATGGAGGCGCGGCCTACTTCGCCGGGAGACCCTTCCCCTTCAGGTACCTGTCGAACCACTGGATGGTGTGGCCCGTCTGCAGGACGCGGTTCTCGCGCTTCTGCGCGCCGTGCCCCTCGTCGGGGAAGATGATGAGGCCGGTCGGGACGCCCCTCTTCGTCGTCGCCTCGTACATCTGGATCGCCTCGCCCACCGGGACGCGCGGGTCGGTGGCGCCCTGGATGAGGAGGAGCGGGCCGGCCAGCCTGTCGATGTACGTCGTCGCCGAGAGCTTCTCGAGCGCCTCGCGGTCCTTCTCGAGGTCGCCGTACTCCGAGGCCCGCAGGATGCGGCGATACGGGGCGGTGTTCTGGAGGAACGTGACGAGGCTCGAGATCCCGACGTTCGAGACGCCGGCGTCGAAGGCGCCCGCGAACTTCGTCATCGCCATGAGCGTCGAGTAGCCGCCGTAGCTGCCGCCCATGACGCCGACCTTCGGCGCCTTCCCGTCCGCCGCGAACGCCTTGCGGGCCCAGCGCGCCGCGTCCTCGATGTCGGTCAGGACGTCGAGCCGCTTCGGGCCGTTGTCCGCGTCCAGCCAGGTCTTGCCGTAGCCTTCGCTGCCGCGGACGTTCGGCTCGACGAGGACGTACCCTTCGTCGACCCAGAGCTGAGCCATCGGGGAGAAGCCGGGCGTCGCCTGGCCCTCGGGGCCGCCGTGGAACAGGACGACGACCGGGCAGGGAGCCGGGTCGCAGCTCTTCGGTCGGCGGACGAACGCCGGGATCTTCGTCCCGTCGCGGGCGGGATAGTGCTCGAGCGTGGCGACCGCGAACGACTTCGTGTCGACCTCGGGGGCGCTCGGGACGACCCACTGCGTCAGCCTCTTCTCCTGCCAGTCGTAGACCCAGCTCTGAGAAGGCGCGGTCGGGGTGCCGACGGCGAAGACGGTGAAGCGTCCGTCGGGCGTCGACGAGCCGAAGGTGGTCTGGTCGGCGGCGGGGAGCTTCGGCATCTCGAGGGGCTTCCACGTCGCGGCGTCGAGGCCGAAGACCTTCGAGTAGCCTCCCTCGTTGACCGTGTAGAGGGCCCTCGTCCGCCTGTCGTCCATTCCGGCGCGTTCGACGTCCCAGCTCAGCTCGGGAGTGATCGGAGTCCACTTGCCCGCCTCGAAGAGGTAGCCGCGTGCGTACTCGCCGAACTCGGGGGTCACGACGACGAGCTGGCCCTCCTTCGGGCCATACCGGGCGATGTACCGGCCGGGCTTCTCGGTCCCGAGCATCGGGGTCTTCGTCCGCTTCGCCGGGTCCCACTCCCAGTACTCGAACGTCATGGAGCCGGTCGCCTTCATCAGGAGGATCCGGTCGTCGGGCCGGTTGTCCACGACGAACCAGAGGCCCGGCTCGTCGAAGACGGTCTCCCTCTTCCCGGTGGCGAGCTCGTACCGGTAGACGGCATACGAGCTCGGCTTCACGTCGTTCGACCGGAAGTAGAGCCACTTCCCGTCCTCGCTGACGAACGCGAAGGAGGTCTGGACCTTCGGAAGGTGCTGGACGACCTTCATCGGGCCGCCGTCCGCCGGCATCAGGTAGAGGCCGGGGTTCTCCTCTCCCTTGCGGTCGCGCGAGAGGATCAGCGTCTTCCCGTCGGGTGTGATGTCAGCGAGCGAGGTGCGGTCCTCGCCCCCCGTCATCTGGATCGGGAAGGTGTTCGGGCCGTCGAGCCGCCAGACCTGGGCCGTCCCGGTGACGGCCCAGCCGAAGTAGAGGCGCGCGCCGTCGGGCGGGAGACGGCCGCCGCTCGGAGCGCGGACGTCCATCAGGTTCTGGATCTTCCGGGAGAGCTCCGCAGGAAGAGGGGGCGCGACGAATCCCGCGAGCACCTCCGGCGGGACGCTGTCGGCGCCGTGCCCCTGGTAAGCGGTCTGCTGGGCGGCGGCCGGGCTTGCGAGAAGGGCGAGCGCGGCTGCGAGGGCCGCGATCCGTCGGGGTCGATTCATCGATCCTCCTGTCGTGTGGGTCTGCCGCGCCGGAGGCGGGACGGACCTCTCACCGGGTACGTCTTCCCGAAGATACGTTCGCGGCGCCGGGTCGTTGACGGCGGCGCGGGGATTCAGGCTTTCGGCTCCCACGTCTCGGGGACCTGGACGAGGACCGCCTCGCCGCGCGCGCAGAGGACCCCCTTCGACGAGAGCGTCGTCGCGACCGTCACCTTCCGCCCCTTGACCTCGACGATCGTCGAGCGGAGCTCGACGGGGGCGTCGATCGGCGTCGGCTCCAGGTACTCGACCCTCAGCGTGCCGGTCAGGAAGCGGGGGTAGGGGCCGACCCCCGGGTCACCTCCGGCCGCACGGTGCGCGGCGGCGGCGGCGCTTCCGGTGGAGTGGCAGTCGATGACGGAGGCGATGAAGCCGCCGTAGACGAAGCCGGGGATCGCGGTGTGGTGCGGCCGCGGGACGATCGTCGCGATCGTCTCGTCACCGTCCCAGAAGCTGCGGATCTTCAGGCCGTGGTCGTTGAGGCGGCCGCAGCCGTAGCAGTGGGCCCAGTGGTCGGGGTAGAGGTCCTGAAAGGCGGGGGTATCGGTCACGACGGACTCCTGAACGCTCGGGTGGCGCGGGCGAGGGCAGCTCCGAGCTCCATGAGGGACTTCCTCCGGGCCGGGTCGACGACGTTGCCGTCGTCGTCGAACGCCTCCGCGGCCTTCGGGAGGGCCACCTGGTCGGGGAGGAGGACGACGCCGAGGTTCCCGAGGATGAGCCGGACGGAGGCGAGGCCGCGGATGCCGCCGAGCGCGCCCGTCGAAGCGGCGCAGAGGGCCGCGACCTTTCCCTTGAAGCACTCCAGCGGCTTCTCGCCCGGGGCGGGTCGGGAGACCCAGTCGAAGGTGTTCTTCAGCGTTCCGCTGATCGCCGAGTTGTACTCCGGGCTCGCGACGAGGAGTCCCTCGGCCGCCCGGAAGCGATCCTTGAGCGCGAGAGCGGCCGGAGGGAGCCCCGAGGCCGACTCGAGGTCGGCGTCGTAGACGGGGAGGGGGAAGTCGCGGAGGTCGATCCGCGTCACGTCGGCTCCCGCTGCGCGAGCGCCGTCGGCCGCGACGGCGAGGACGCGCCGGTTGTAGGAGCCTGCGCGCAGGCTTCCGGCGAGGGCGAGGATCCGCGGGGCGTCACTCATCAGCACTCTCCCGACGGCGCGGATGATACGGGCCTCCCTTCCTCAGCTGCGACTGCGGGTGCGCTCGCG
>CAZWRQ010000214.1:0-8778 GCA_964636395.1 uncultured Holophagales bacterium | reverse complement strand
GCGGCGTAGGGGCGGGCGAGGGCCCGGAGCGCCGCGACCTTCCACTCGTAAGGGTCGAGCCAGCTCTTCTCCGCGAGGAGCTCGCGCCCCTCCTCCGGCTGGACGACGAGGGAGACCTTGATGTTCGGCAGGATGCCGACGGCGAGCCCCGCGCGGCGGGCCGCCTCGTACTGGTAGGCCATCACCTCGCGCATCTCGTCCGGGTCGGGCGACGGCAGGTGCGCCAGGTTGCTCCCTGCGAGCGGCCGGAAGATGCAGACGGTGGGGAAGCCGCCCCCGGCGACGATCCGGTCGATCGCGCGCTTCGTCGCCTCGATCGGCTCGAGCCCCGCGATGATCTCGCCGGAGACGCGGCCGCGGCCCAGCTTCTTGGCGGTGTATTCCAGCGCTTCGAAGAACGCGTCCTGACCGACGGTCGACGCCTTGCCCGGGCAGACCTCCTCGAACCACTTCTCGTCGAGGAGCTCGACGCAGAAGCTGAAGTGGTCGCAGCCGAGCTCGATCAGCTCGTCGTACTCGTCCCAGCAGTCGCGCAGGACCGGCACCGCCTGGACTCCGATGAAGCCGCCGACGTTGCGGCGGATCGCGGAGACGAAGGGGCGCGCCTGCACGAGGCCGTGCATCGGCCGCTTCTTCGGGTCGTCTTCGTAGTGGTAGCCGGTGTTGAAGTGGGTGAAGGTGACGCCCGACTCCTCGCGGGCGACCCGCGCGACCTCGACGACGTCCTCGACCTTCTTCGCGAGCTCCTCGTTCGTCCCGACGTTGACGCCGGTCGTACAGAACCTGCAGTTCGCCGCCGAAGGAGTGTTGTACCAGTACATGCACGTCTCGGCGAAGTAGACGCCGAGGTAGGTCCCCTGCAGGACGCCGACGCGGGTCATCGGGACCCCGCGCTTCGTCGAGCGGGCGTACCAGGCCGGCGGATCGGGGAGGCGGACCGGGTAGACGACGTCGGGGAGGCGCGCGTCGCGGACCGCGAACGAATCCCCCGCCTTGTGGAGCGTCAGCGGGGAGGAGACCACGAACGGCTCGTCGAGCGGGACGTTGACCCAGACTCCCTGTCGCGGGGAAGGGATGACGAGCTCGAGGCCCGAGCCGAGGCCGGCGCGGGTGCGGGCGACGCGGCGGGCCTGGACGTCGGCCCGGGCGGATTCGTCGACGAGGAGCCCCCGGCAGAAGAGCTCGACCTCGAGCTCGACGGGGTTCCAGGGCTTTTCGAGGCGGGTGCTGGACATCGGCCGATTCTCGCAGGTGCGGCAAGCGCGCCGAAGACGGACCCCCGGGACGAGAAGAAACGGCCCGCGTCCGATATCGTTCCGAGCCATGAGCGAGGCCCGCCTCCCCGAGTCGTACCGCCGCCCGCTGGGCAGGCTCCACGCCCGCGTCTCCCCCGTCGGGTTCGGGTGCTATCGGGTGGACGACCGGGTCGACCGGCACCGGGAGGCGCTCCGGCTCGCCCTCCTCTCCGGCGTGAACCTCGTCGACACGTCGACGAACTACGGAGACGGACACAGCGAGCTGCTCGTCGGGCAGGTCCTCCGCGAGATGGCCGTGGCGGGCGAGGTCCGCCGCGAGGACGTCGTCGTCGTCACGAAAGCGGGCTACGTCCAGGGGCAGAACCTCCGCGACGCGCACCAGCGCCGGAAGCTCGGCGACCCGTGGCCCGAGATGACGGAGTACTCGCGGGACTGCTGGCACTGCATCTCCCCGGCGTTCCTGAAGGACCAGCTCTCCGCCTCGCTCGGCCGCCTCGCGATGCCGCGCGTCGACCTCCTCCTCCTCCACAACCCCGAGTACTTCCTGACCGACGCCGAGCACCGGAACCTGCCGCTCGCCGAGGCGCGCGACACGTTCTACGACCGGGCCGGCCGGGCCTTCGAGCAGCTCGAAAAGGAGGTCGCCGCGGGGCGCATCGGCGCCTACGGCGTCTCCTCGAACACGTTCGTCGTCCCGCACGAGAAGGCCGACGCCGTCGACCTCCTCCGGCTCCTCGACCTCGCCGGCCCCGGCTTCGCCGCGATCCAGCTCCCGATGAACCCGGTGGAGCTCGGCGCCCGGGAGCCGATCCACACCTCCGACGGCCGGAGCGTCCTCGACGTGGCGGGCGAGCACGGTCTCGCCGTCCTCGTGAACCGCCCGCTGAACGGCTTCCGGCAGGGGCGGCTCCATCGCTTCGCAACTGTCGCTGCGCCATTCCCGCTCGTCGCGACGCCCGCGCCCGACGCCCTCGCCCGCCTCCGCGGCGCCGAGGAAGAGTTCGCGCTCGTCTACGCGCCGCGCCTCTCGGTGGAGGACGGCGTCGCGCCGCCCGAGGAGCTCCTCGCCGTCTCGCCCCTCCTCGCCGAGTTCGAGAAGCGCGGCCTCGACCTCTCGACATTCCGCGAGGTCTGGGACGACGTCGTCGAGCCGCGGCGCGTCGAGCTCCTCGCCGAGCTGCGCGAGGTCTTCGACCGCGATGCCGATTTCGGCCGCTGGGCCGACGGCTGGGACGCCACCCTCCTCGAGGCCGCCTCCGCGCTCGTCGGGCGGCTCCTCCCGAAGGAAGAGGCCCGCGCCGCCGAGCTCTCCGCGATCGTGACGCGCGACCTCCACGAGTCCCCAGAGGGGACCCTCTCCCAGCGGACCCTCAAGGGCCTCGCCGACGTCGCCGGCGTGACGAGCGTCCTCGTCGGGATGCGGCGGCCCGAGTACGTGAGGGACGTGGTGGGGGCGTTCGGGGGGTAGTCCGCTATTTCGCGGGCGGCACCGCGAGTCCCCAGTAGTACTGGTCGAGGAAGGGTCCGTAGTCTTTCTTCCCGACGGCGTCCAGGACCTTCTGGACGACCCCGGTCGAGCCGAACTTCCAGGGGAGAGTCGACTGGAGCGAGGCGAGGAAGACGAGGAAGCGCTGGTCGCCCAGATCGCGGTGGAGCGCCTCGAGGAGGAGCGGCCCCTTGGAGTAGAGGAGCGCCGTCCGGTGGCTCCAGGAGATCGACATGTCGCTCCGGGCGATGACGCGGTTCGCGAACGGGATCGGGGCGATGTCGTGCGATTCGCCTGCCCGGCGACGCCAGCCCGCCTTGAGGCGGGCGAAGTCGCTCTTCCCCCGCAGGTCCCGGATGAAAAGGCCCGCCGAGTACTCGGCGAACGACTCCGAGATCCACTGCTCGTCGTATCCCGGCATCTTCACGACGTGCCCCCACCACTGGTGGGCGATCTCGTGGGCGACGCGTTCGTTGATCCCCTCCGAGAAGAGCTGGTTGATCTCTCCGCCGATCGGGTTGAAGGCCTCGGACGTAATGAACATGAAGGCCGGCGGCGCCTGGCCGTAGCCCCAGTCATTGACCTCGACGATGTTGAACTCCTCGAACGGGAAGGGTCCGAGGAAACCGGTGAAGTACTCGATCGCCTTGCGGGAGATACCGAGGAGCTTCTTGTAGGCGATCCTGTTCTCGCCGGCATAGGAGGCCACGCGGATCGTCAGGCCGTCCTTCGTCTCCTCGTCCCAGGCGTACTTGCCGGCGAAGACGACGAAGAACTGGATCGGCTTCTCGATCCGGGTCTCGAGGACGTTGTACTCCCCCTCCTCGGCGCGCCGGACCGTCTTCCCCGGGACGAGCGGGAGGAACGGCTTCTTCACCTTCACCAGGGAACGGACGGTGTAGTACTGGCTACCCATGTCGGGCTGCGGGAACCACGGCTCCGTGCCGAGCTCCCAGTAGCTGTCTCCGCCGGGCCGGTGGAGAAGATCCCCCTCGATCTCGAACCGCACCTTGATAGGCCGCCCCGAGACGAGGGGAGTCCGCAGGCCGACGGCGAGGGAGTTCCGCCGGTGGTCCGTCTCGAGCGCGTTTCCTGCTTCGTCGAAGGCGCCGACGAGACGGACCGTCTTCTTCTCGAAACCGTAGAGCTTCTTCGGCCGCCGGATGACGTCGTAGAGGTCGAGGAGGAGGA
Organism: uncultured Holophagales bacterium; assembly: GCA_964636395.1. Lineage (GTDB taxonomy): Bacteria > Acidobacteriota > Thermoanaerobaculia > UBA5066 > UBA5066 > UBA5066. The sequence continues at coordinate 4,845 of CAZWRQ010000214.1, read as the reverse complement.
CCGACGGGCTTCCCGAGACGGCGCTGACAGTCTCGGTGACCGTCAGCTTGGCGTGCGTCCCATCGGACGCGGTGAGGGCGAGGTCGACGTCGGTCAGGACGAATTCGGGGCGTCCCGGGTCGCGCCGCTCACGCCCGATCGGGACCTCGGAGAGGACCGACAGGAACTTCCGGTCGTCGCCGTTGTCCTTCATGTACGGGAGGGTCTGCGCGAGGGAGAGCGATTCAGAGCGCGCCACCAGGTTGTCGAGGACGTAGACGAGGTCGTCCTTCTCGCCCCCGGCCTCGATCCGGACGAACGGCGTCGACGGCCCGCTCCGCCGGGCGTGGGTGAACTGCTGCGCCAGCGGCCTCTCGGCGAGGTCACCGAAGCGCTCCCGGTGCTTCGCGAAGGCCTTCGTGAGGTCTCCGGCGTCGGGCGTCTCGGGGACCTCCGGCAGCGGCGTCCCGGAGGCGAGCCAGAGCGCCTCGGAGAAGGGGCCGGACAGGACGAGTCCGCCGTCGCCGGAGGTCACATCGAGGCCGGTGTTCTTCTTCGCGACGTAACGGATGGCGGGGTGCTCGACGGCATCGGCAGAGACATGGCGGAGCGTCCCGGCGCCCGAGAGGAAGAGGCCGACGACCTCTCCACCGGCCGTGACCCTCGCGACCTTCCCGTTCTGAAGGGTCAGCTCCAAGCGTCCGGAGCGAAGGACGAGGGCGGTCGCGCTCCGGCTCGTCGTCTCGACCGCGAGAGCGTCCCACTTCTCGATGGTCTCGCGAAAAGGCCCGGCGCCGGCGGGCAGGGAGAGGAGGGCAGAAGCGGCGAGAGCCGCGAGGGCACGGAACAGCTCGGGCTTGAGCAAGAGGAACCTCCCGGATGAAGAAATTGCTTTCCGTTCAGGTACGTTCCTACCATTCTGCCCTACGACGGCGCCGAGGGACACCCCGGGGACGTGGCGATTCCGGAGGCTCCGTCGGGAGATGCGCATGAGAGTCCGTCGCCCCGTTCGTTCCGCAATCCTCTCCTCCGCCCTCGCGTTTCCCGTCCTCGCGGGAGACGCTCCGAAGGCTCCCCCGCAGGCCCTCCGCGACGAGGTCTTCGCGACCGAGCATGCGTTCGCGAAGACGATGGCCGACCGCGACCACGCCGCGTTCGTGTCGTTCCTCGCCTCGGAGACGATCTTCTTCTCCGGAGAGAAGCCGCTCCGCGGCGCGGAGGCGGTCGCGGCCTGGTGGAAGAAGTACTACGAGGGGAAGGAGGCCCCCTTCTCCTGGGAGCCCGCGCAGGTCGAGGTGCTCGAGTCGGGGACGCTCGCGCTCAGCACGGGGCCGGTCCGTGACCCCACAGGGAAGCAGACCGGCACGTTCACGTCGATCTGGCGGCGCGAAGGCCCCGGGACGTGGCGGATCGTCTTCGACAAGGGGAACCCGGTCTGCCCGAAGGCGCCCTGATACGCGCCATCCGCCCGGCCTACCGCCGTCTGGCGGAAGACCGGGCGTCGCGGCACGGGGCCCTTACTTCGCCGGAGGTATCTCGAGCCCCCAGTAGTACTTCTCGAGGAACGGGCCGTAGTCCTTCTTCGCGACGGCGTTCAGGACCTGCTGGACGAGGCCCGTCGGGCCGAACCTCCAGGTGAGGTTCGACTGGAGCGTGGCGAGGAAGACGAGGAACGGCCGGTCTCCGAGCTCGCGGTGGAGGGCTTCCAGGACGAGCGGGCCCTTCGAGTAGAGGAGCGCCGTCCGCAGGTTCCAGGAGGTCTCGAGGTCGTTCCTGGCCCGGACGCGCGTCGCGAGCGCGACGGGCGCCACGTCGCGCGCCTCGTTCGCGCGCCGACGCCAGTGCGCGAGGAGGCCCTTGTAGTCGCTCTTTCCGCGGAGGTCCCGGATGAGGAGCGCCGCCGAGTACTCCGCGAACGACTCGGAGATCCACTGCTCGTCCGCGCTCGGCATCTTCACCACGTGGCCCCACCACTGGTGCGCGATCTCGTGGGCGAACCGCTCGTTGATCCCCTGCGAGAAGATCTGGTTGACCTCGCCCTGGATCGGGTTGAACGCCTCCGTCGTGATGAACATGAAGGCCGGCGGCGCCTGACCGTACCCGTAGGCGTTGATCTCGACGATGTTGAACTCCTCGAACGGGAACGCCCCGAGGAAGCCCGAGTAGTAGTCGATCATCTTCCGTGAGAGCTCGAGCAGCTTCCGGTACGCCATCCGGTTCGGCCCGCCGTAGGAGGCGACCCGGATCGTGAGTCCGTCCTTCGTCTCCTCCTCGAACCGGTACTTGCCGGCGATGACGACGAACAGCTGGACGGGCTTGGCGATGCGGGTCTCGAGGAGGTTGTAGTCCCCCTCCTCGACCCTGCGGACGGTCGTTCCGGGGACGAGCGGGACGAATGGCTTCTTCACTTTCACCGTCGCGTGGACGGTGTAGAACTGGCAGTTGAGCTCGGGCTGCGGGAACCACGGCTCGGTCCCCAGCTCCCAGTAGTTGTCCCCGCCCGGCCGGTAGAGGAGGTCGCCCTCGATCTCGAATCGCAGCTTCGTCCCGCGTCCCCGCGCGAGGGGTTCGCGAAGCCGGATCGCGAGGTGGCCGTCGCGGTGCACGTGCTCGACGGGACCTCCCGCCTCGTCGAAGACGCCTTTGAGGCGCACCGTCTTCGGTACGACGTTCCCGTGGTTGTCGCGACGGTTGATCGCGCTGTAGAGGTCGAGGAAGAGGACACCCGGCTGGGCGGCGACCGCCTGGAAGGTCTCCGTCACGGTCAGCGCCGCGCTTTCACCGTCGGAGGCGGTGAGGGAGAGGTCGACGTCGGTCAGGAGGTAGGGCGAGGGAACGGGCTGGCGCCGGTCGCGGCCGACGGGCTGCTCGGAAAGGACCGTCACGAACTTCCGCGAGTCCCCGGATCCCGCGGCGTACTGGAATCGGCTCGCGACGGAGAGGGACTCGGCTCGGTCCGCCACGCCGTCGAGGAGGTAGACGAGGTCGTCCCCCGAGGCGCTCGCCTCCACGCGGACCCAGGGCTGGGCGGGAGCGTCGAGCCGGGCGCGCGCGAGGTCCATCGCGACCGGCCGCTGGGCCACGTTTCCGAATCGCTCGCGATGCTTGCCGAGATCGTCGGCGAGGGAGCCGGCATCGGCCGTCTCGGGGAGCGCCGGGAGCGGCGTCCCCGAGGCGAGCCAGAGCGCCGAGGAGAAGGCTTCGGTGAGGACGAGGCCGCCCTCCGCCCGGGTCACGTCGAGGCCGCTGTTCTTCTTCGCGGTGTATTTCACGACGGGGTGCTCGACCGCGTCGGTCGAGACGTACTCGAGCGTTCCTTTGCCCGCGACGAAGAGGCCGACGACTTCGGTCCCCGCCCGGACCTGCGCGACCCGGCCGTCCGCGACGCGCAGGACCATCCGGCCCGACCTCAGGACCATTCCTTTCGCGTCCCGGCTCGAGGCGTCGACGGCGAGGGTGTCGTAGCGGCGGATCGCCTCCGGGAACGTCTCCGCGGCGGTGATGGGGCCGACGACGACGAGCACGGCGAGGAGAAGAGCCGCGCGGGCGAGGCTCGATCGGGATTTCGGCACTGGGTTTCCTCCGGTTGCGAGCTGGCGTTGTCGAGGCAGACCGCTGATTCTGCCTGACGAAACCGTTGCAGGCGACGGCGGAAGGGTCGGCTCGTTATCGCGACAGGACTCCGTCCCTCACGAATCCTCCGACGACGAGCCCCTTCTCCCCCTTCCGGAAGAGAACGAGATCGACCGTCGCCCACGGGACGATCGCCCGGCCGGCGGCCCAGGCGCGGGCTTCGCGCGCGAGCCCTTCCTCGTCGAGAAGGAGAGTCCCGTCCTTCGCGAGGCCTCGCGCGGAGAGATCGGCGACGGCCTTCTCCCACGCTTCGGCGCCGCCGGCCGGGGCGGGAGCGACGACGACGCCGGCGGCGTCCCGCTCCTCGAGGCCCGCGAGGTGCCCGAGGTCGCCGACGTCGACGACGGCGGCCGAGGAGAGGCGCCGGCCGTCGCCCGCGAACGCGCGGGCCTTCACGACCGCGACGTCGGAGAGGAAAGGAGGGAGTCCGCGCCCGCCGTGGACGGTGGCGCCGCGCAGGACGAGGTCGACGAGGTCGCCGCGGACGTTCGGCGGGAGCGTCTCGTAGATGGGGGCGTCCGCCGTCTCCTCACCGCGCGCGACGGCGTGGAGCGCCGAGAGGAGGAGGACGAAGTTGAGCCGGACGAGGCGCTCCTCCTCCCGCGGGCCTTGCCAGCCGCCTGTCTCGAGGAGGACGGTCGGAGTCCCCCAGCGCGACATCGAGTCGCCGAAGGCGCGCTCGGTGTAGTCGGTGGCGTAGCGGGTGACTCTGCCCGGCACGAACGTCGAGGCGACCCGGGCGAGGTGTCCCGCGAGGCCCCGCTTTCGAGCGAGGGACGGCCCGTCGGGCTCGTTCCGGGAGGCCGAGACGGCGAGGACGGCGATCGCCACCTGCGCCCCCCCCGGACCGGCGGTCACGAGCGGGCTCTGGTTGTGGAGGTTGAAGCCGGCCGCCGGGGTGTAGCGGTCGCGGACCTCCTTCAGGAAACGTCCTTCGGGGGTCTGGAGACGCACGGCGTCTCGGTTGATGTCGATCCCTTGCGCGTTCCTCCGGTCGCCGCGCACGGCGCCGTCCGGGTTGAGCATCGGGACGACGACGAGCGTGAGGCGCGAGAGGAGGTAGGCGGTGGCGGGCTCGGCCCGGTTCTCGGCGAGGAAGGCGAGGAGGTCGACGAGCGCCGCCGTCGCGGTCGGCTCGTCGCCGTGCATCTGCGACCAGAGGAGGACCTTTTCCGGGCCGCCCCCGGCGAGGACGACCGGGATCTCCCGCCCCTCGGAAGACCGCCCCTTCTC
>CAZWRQ010000213.1:0-8820 GCA_964636395.1 uncultured Holophagales bacterium | reverse complement strand
CGAGCGGCGCGCCGCTCGTCACCGACCGTGCCGGGAAGCCCTCCGTCGTCGAGGTGGGACGCGTCCGCCTGACGGTCATCGAGCGCGCCGGAAAGCTCGCCGTCCGCGCCCGGGACCCCGAGAGCGCGCGGCGGAGAGAGTTCCCGGGAATCGAGCACTTCCCCGTCGATCCGTCGCTCCGGGTCGAGGGGACGTTCGAGCCGTATGACGCGCCCCGCGAGATCGAGGTCCCCTCCGCACAGGGGCCGGCCCAGAAGTCGCTCGCCCCGGGGCTCGTCCGCTTCACGATCGGGGGGAAGGAACGGACGCTCGAGCCGACCGTCGAGTCCCCCGCGGACGAGACGCTCTTCTTCGTCTTCGGCGACGCGACGAACGGCACGGAGACGTACGGCGCGGGGCGCTTCCTCTACGCGACCGCGCCGAAGGAGGGTGCCTCGAAGGTCGTCCTCGACTTCAACCTCGCGCAGAACCCGCCCTGCGCCTTCACGCCCTACGCGACCTGTCCCCTCGTGATGCCGAGGAACGTCCTCCCGGAGCGCGTCGAGGCGGGAGAGAAGGTCCCCGCCGGGCACTGAGCCGCGCTCCTCCGGGCGCGCTCCCGGGGCGACAGCGCCTACGGCGTTCCGGCCGGCCTCGGGCCGAGGCGGATGAAGTCCGACTTCACGACGCGTCCGTCGCCGGCGTCGACGAAGACCTCCTGGACGCCGCCCAGCACGGGCAGGCGGAGGGTGAACGGCCAGACGAGGCAGCCGTCGAAGACCTCCGCGTCGGAGGAGAGGACGCCGTCGGGCCGGAGCGGCACGACGGAAGCGGTCGCGGCCTTCGCGGCCGCTTCCTGCGGCACCTTCGCGAGTCCGTTCAGCGCGCCGGGAGGAGTCCTCGCGGGCGGGCGGAGCGTGCAGTCCGAGAGGCGGTCGACGGGCGGCGGCTCCTTCGCGGGCGGTCCGCCCGCTTCCCCGGTCCCCGTGGCGGCCGGCGTCGCGGGAGCGGCGGGCGACCAGGGGAGCCGGACGGCGGGCGTCTGCGCCGGCGGGGCGGGCGTCGCGCTCGCAGCGACCGCTCCTTCGGGCGCCGGCTCGTAGCTCCTCACGTACTCGTGCGACTCCCTCCCCTTCAGGCGCCCGGTCACGACGAGCCTGCGCGGGTCGGACCGCAGCTCCCACGTCTCGCGGAGCCTGTAGCCGCGCCTCCACTCGGACGAGACCGTCACCGTCCGTTCCCGCCGGCGCGCCACGACGTCGGCCGGTCCGTCGCCGTCGTCGACGTAGCGCTCGGTGCCGTCGGTCACGAACGCGCGGACGCGCCCCGACGGGTAGGTGACCCGGAGCCGCAGTCCGTCGTCCTCGATCACGAGGAGTCGGGCGTCCGTCATCACCTCGATCGGCAGGTCGAAGCCTCCTCCGCCCGGCCGGGCCGTCGCGCCGGTCGTCCCGCCGAGCCCTCCCCACGCGCCTTTCGGCGCGACCCGCGAAACGTCGTCCGCCGTCGCCGCGAGGGCCCAGATACCGGAGAGGCCGGGCGAGGAGGCGTCACCCGCCGCGGGAGGACCCGGCGGCGCGGCCGCGCCAACGGCCGACCAGGCGAGGAGGATCAGGGCGGGGGCTCGAAGAGGGGTCCTGTGCATCGGGTCTCCGGACGGCCGACAGCCGCCGGCCACGAGAGTAACCGGTCGCGACCGCCGCCGGGATCCCCGCCGGGGCCGTCGTCGTGGGATCCTCACGGGCGAGGCCCCGCGAAGGAGGTCCCATGAACCGGATCGGCTCGACGAACCTGGAGGTCTTCCCCGTCTGCCTCGGAGGGAACGTCTTCGGTTGGACGTCCACCGAGGCGGAGTCGTTCGAGGTCCTCGACGCCTACGCGGCCGCGGGGGGGAACTTCGTCGACACGGCCGACGTCTACGCGGCCTGGGCGCCGGGAAACGCGGGCGGCGAGTCCGAGGAGATCCTGGGACGGTGGATGGCCGGCCGGGGATGCCGGGACCGGATCGTCGTCGCGACGAAGGTCGGGAAGCTCGCGGGTCTCACGGGCCTCTCGGCCGCGACGATCCGCAGGGCCGCGGAGGACTCGCTCCGGAGGCTCCGGACGGACCGGATCGACCTCTACTACGCCCACGCAGACGACCCGGCGACCCCGCTCGAGGAGACGCTCGCGGCCTTCGACGCCCTCGTGCGCGAGGGGAAGGTCCGCCACGTCGCCGCGTCGAACTACACGGCGACCCGGCTCGCCGAGGCGCTCGCGGTCTCGGACCGCGACGGCCTCGCCCGCTACGTCGCCCTCCAGCCCCACTACAACCTCGTTCACCGCTCCGAATACGAGGGGGACCTCGAGGCCCTCTGCGTCCGCGAGGGGCTCGCCTGCTTCCCTTACTACGCCCTCGCGAGCGGCTTTCTCGCGGGGAAGTACCGTCTCGGGACGGCCGTGGAGAGCACCCGGTCCGGAAGCGCCAGGAAGCACCTCGACGAAACGGGGCTCCGCGTGCTCGCGGCACTCGACGCGATCGCCTCCGAGCGCACGACGACCGTCGCGGCCGTCGCCCTCGCGTGGCTCCTCGGACGTCCCGGGGTCGTCGCTCCGATCGCGAGCGCGCGAACCAGGGAGCAGCTCGCCGAGCTCCTGCCCGCGGCCACGCTCTCGCTGCGACCCGAGGAGATGAGCCGGCTCGACGCGGCCTCCCGGGTCCCGGCCTCCTGAGCGACTCGGTCCTTCCGCCACTCGTCGAGCACGCGTCTCACCGCCTTCCTGGCGGCGTCCCTCGTCCGGATGGTTGGTCCTTCGCCCCCCGTTCGGTCGAACCGGCGTAAGATGATGCCCGCCCGAAACGGGGGCAGGCACCGGAAACGGAGCCCCCTCGCGCCCGGCAAGGCATCGGGCGCGCCCAGGATCATGAGCACGCCGAAGGACCGCCCCAGGACCGGAGACCGGATCGACCGCGCCCGCCGCGTCGAATCCGCCGTTGACCGGGGCCGGCCCGTTCCCGGAACGCCTCCCCTCTCCCGCGGTCATTCCGTCGGTTTCGGAGCAGGCGGCGCCTGATGGACCGTGTACGGCGACTCCGACGCCGTGCCGGTCTCTCCTCTTCCGGACAATCCCACCCAATTCGGTCCCGATTCCCGCGGGCGACGTCCGCTCCGCCCGGCGCGGAGCTTCCGGTCGTCCTGCGTTCACTCGAAACGTCCCGTTACCGCTCGCGGGGGGCCAGGAGCCTCCCCGAGCCTTCGATGGAGCCTGAATGTCAAACGCCGTGACCACAGCCTTTCAAACACTGGCGGAGCGGTCCGAGGAGGCGCTCGCCCGACGGGGTGACGCCGGGAAGATCGTCGTCCAGATCGGGTCCGCCACCTGCGAGCACGCCGCCGGCTCGCGCGAGGTGGCGGACGAGTTCCTGAAGCACCTCGCCTCCTCGGGTCGCGAGGACGTCGTCCTCCACCGGACGGGCTGCACCGGCCGCTGCAGCAAGGAGCCGATCGTCGGCGTCTCGGTCCCCGGGAAGCCGCCCGTGAAGTACGAGCGAGTCGACCGCGAGCTCGTCCACAAGATCTTCACGAGCCACGTCCAGAAGGGCGTCGCCCTCCCCGAGCACGCCCTCGACGGGTCGCTCGAGAAGCCGTACGAGTACGAGCTCGTCTTCTGCGAGGGACGCCGCTGCAAGCAGCGGACCGAGCTGAAGGCCTCCTTCGAGGCGAAGCTCGCCGCCGCCGGGATCGGCGCCGACCGCGTAAAGGTCAACTCCCACGCCTGTCTCGGCGTCTGCTCCGAGGAGACCGAGGGGAAGTCGACGCACGTCCTCGTCCGTCCCTCGAAGACGATCTACAAGCTCGAGAACGAGCAGGACCTCGACGCCCTCCTCGAAGGGCCGGTCCGCAGCGGGACGATCGACGAGCGGATGAAGGTCCCCTTCAAGCCGATCGCCCAGGACTTCTTCGACCTCTACGCCGACGTCCGCTTCTTCAACGCGCAGAGCCGCATCGCGATGCGCAACGCCGGCATCCTCGACCCCGAGAGCCTCGAGGAATACGTCCGGTACGGAGGCTTCAAGGCGCTCGCGAAGTGCCTCGAGAAGGGCGATCCGGAGTGGATCGTGGACGAGGTCCTGAAGGCGAAGCTGCGGGGCCGCGGGGGGGGAGGCTTCCCCACCGGCAAGAAGTGGCAGTTCGCCCGCGCGAACGACGAGAAGACCCGCTACATCATCTGCAACGGCGACGAGGGCGACCCCGGGGCCTTCATGGACCGCGGGATGCTCGAGAGCGACCCGTTCAACGTCGTCGAGGGGATGATCATCGGCGCCTACGCGATCGGCGCCTGCAAGGGCTTCTACTACATCCGGGCCGAGTACCCGCTCGCCATCAAGCGGATCGAGAACGCCCTTCAGAAGTGCCGCGAGGCCGGAATCCTCGGCGAGAACGTGATGGGGAGCGGCTGGAGCTTCGACATGGAGATCCGGCTGGGCGCCGGCGCGTTCGTCTGCGGCGAGGAGACCGCCCTCATCCGCTCCATCGAGGGCGAGCGCGGCCAGCCGCGCGTGAGGCCCCCGTTCCCGACGACGGCCGGACTCTGGGGCAAGCCGACGTGCATCAACAACGTCGAGACCTTCGCGAACGTCACCGCCATCATCAACTTCGGCGGCGACTGGTTCGCGCAGGTCGGGACGGAGGCCTCCGGCGGGACCAAGGTCTTCGCCCTCGCCGGAAAGGTCAAGCACACGGGCCTCGTCGAGGTCCCGCTCGGCACGCCGCTCAAGGACGTCGTCTTCGACATCGGAGGCGGGGTCCTCGAGGACCGCGAGCTGAAGGCGATCCAGACCGGCGGGCCGGCGGGCGGCTTCATCCCCGCGAACCGGGCGGACATGCCCGTCGACTTCGACCCGCTCGCGAAGGCCGGCTCCATCATGGGTTCCGGCGGAATGATCGTGCTGTCCGACGAGGACTGCATGGTCGACATCGCGAAGTTCTACCTGACGTTCACCCAGGAGGAGAGCTGCGGGAAGTGCACCCCCTGCCGCGAGGGGACGACCCGGATGCTCGAGATCCTCGAGAAGATCACCGCCGGCAACGGCGAGCTCTCCGACCTCGACAGGCTCGAGAGGCTCGGGAAGCTCTGCCAGCGGACGAGCCTCTGCGGCCTCGGCCGCGCGGCGCCGAACCCGGTCCTCTCCTCGCTGAAACACTTCCGCGACGAGTACCGCGAGCACATCGTCGACAAGAAGTGCCGCGCGAAGAAGTGCACCGCCCTCATCCAGTACGTCATCGACGACGAGAAGTGCATCGGCTGCACCGCCTGCGCCCGCAACTGCCCGACGCAGTGCATCTCGGGCGAGAGGAAGAAGGCCCACGTGATCGACCAGACGCGCTGCATCAAGTGCGGCCAGTGCTACGAGATCTGCCGGTTCGACGCCGTCGAGCGGGTCTGAGCGAAGGACGGCCCGAAATGCCCACGACCCAGAAGCTGATCAACATCAAGATCGACGACGAGCTCCTCCAGGTCCCGGCGGGGACGAAGGTCATCAACGCCGCCGAGAAGATCGGCATCCACATCCCCCGCCTCTGCTACCACCCCGCGCTCTCGATCGAGGGCGCCTGCCGCGTCTGCGTCGTCGAGGTGAAGGGCTTCGACCACTTCCTGACCGCCTGCTCGCAGGAGGTCTGGGAGGGGATGGAGGTCCAGACGAACAGCCCGGAGATCCGCCAGGCCCGGCGCGACATCGTCGAGCTCCTCCTCGACAACCACCCGATGGACTGCCAGACGTGCGACCGCGACGGGAACTGCGAGCTCCAGAAGCAGGCCTACCGCCTCGGCGTCCGCGAGCGGCTCTTCGCCGGCAAGCGCAAGCAGCTCCCGGTCGAGGACTCGAGCGAGAGCGTCGTGAGGACGCCCGAGAAGTGCATCCTCTGCGGCCGCTGTGTCCGCGTCTGCTCCGAGGTCCAGGGGGTCAGCAACCTCTCCCAGCACGGCCGGGGCTTCAACACCGTCGTCGGCCCGGCGAACCTCGCGAACATGGACGAGTCGGTCTGCATCCAGTGCGGCCAGTGCGTCGCCGTCTGCCCGACGGCCGCGCTCGTCGAGAAGGACCACACCGAGCGGGTCTGGGAGGCGCTCGCCCTCCCCCGCGACGTCAAGCACGTCGTCGTCCACACCGCCCCCGCGATCCGCGCGACGATCGGCGAGTGCTTCGGGATGCCGATCGGCACGCCGGTGACCGGGAAGCTCGTGACGGCGCTCCGCCGGATGGGCTTCGACGGCGTCTTCGACACGAACTTCGGCGCCGACCTGACGATCATCGAGGAGGCGAACGAGTTCCTCGGCCGCTTCCAGCGCGACGAGAACCTCCCTCTCATCACGAGCTGCAGCCCCGGATGGGTGAACTTCCTCGAGAAGTTCTATCCCGAGATGATCCCCCACACCTCGACGTGCAAGTCGCCGATGCAGATGACGAGCACGCTGCTGAAGACGTACTACGCCGAGAAGAAGGGGCTCGACCCGAAGGACATCTACGTCGTCTCGATCATGCCCTGCGTCGCGAAGAAGTTCGAGGCGGCGCGCCCCGAGCACCGGATGCCGGACGGAACCCGGCACACCGACGCCGTCCTGACGACGCGCGAGCTCGCCTGGATGATCAAGTCTTACGGCATCGACTTCGAGAACCTGCCGGACGGCGACTTCGACCGTCCGCTCGGGATCAGCTCCGGCGCCGCCGACATCTTCGGCGCCACCGGCGGCGTCATGGAGGCGGCGCTCCGCACCGCCGCCGTGAAGCTGACCGGCAAGGAGCTCGGGCCGCTCGTCTTCGAGGACGTCCGGGGCGTGAAGGGCCTGAAGGAGGCCACCGTCCACATCAACGGCTTCGACGTGAACATCGCCGTCGCGAACGGCCTGACGAACGCGAAGGCGATCCTCGACGCCGCCAAGGCCGGCGGGAAGAAGTACCACCTCATCGAGATCATGGCGTGCCCGGGCGGCTGCATCATGGGCGGCGGCCAGCCCTACCCGCCCCTCGACGAGGACCCGATGGACCCGGAGATCGCGAGGCTCCGCGCCCGCGCCCTCTACGACATCGACTCCCACAAGCAGCTCCGCCGCTCCCACGAGAACCCCGCCATCGAGCACCTCTACGAGGAGTTCCTCGGCGAGCCGAACGGGGAGAAGGCGCACGAGCTGCTCCACACCCACTACCAGGCCCGCATGCCGAGGGGGATCCGGTGAGCGAACACGCCGCCTGCACCGACAACTGGGAGGAAGTGAAGGCGACCTGCCTCCGCGTCCTTCCCCCGCACATCGTCGAGTTCATCGAGAAGAACGCGAAGACCGAGCATCCCGAGAGCAATCTCATCGCGACGCTCCACATGGTCCAGGCCCACTTCGGCTTCCTGGGCCAGACGCAGATGCACGCCGTCGCGCAGCTCGCCCAGATCCCGTACGCGACGGTGACCGGCGTCGCGACCTTCTACCACTACTTCCGCCTCCAGCCGCGCGGCAAGCATGTCATCAACGTCTGCCTCGGCACGGCCTGCTACGTGAAGGGGGCCGACAAGCTCATCGCCCGCCTCTCCGACGACCTCGGCGTCCACCTCGGAGAGACGACGAAGGACCAGATGTTCTCGCTGGAGAGCGCGCGCTGCCTCGGCACTTGCGGCCTCGCCCCCGTCATGATGGTCGGGGAGCAGGTCTATGGCCCGGTCACGCCCGCGGAGGCGAGCCGGATCCTCGACAAGTACCTCAAGGAGGAGAAGGCGAAGGCGGCCCCCCGCGAAGAGCCGGCCGCCGCCCACGTCTCCTGACGAGCCGTTGCGGCGGGGCCGGCCCGGGCCGGCCCCGCCGTCCGCTTTCCGTTCTCTTCGAGCGGGGCCGGACGGCCCCGCTCCTCGTCTCCGGAACGGGGTAGCCTCCTCCGGTGCCTCTCCGGGTCCTCTTCCTGTCGGACACCCACCTCGGGCTCGACCTCCCCGGGCGGCCGCGGGTCGACCGTCCGCGCCGCGGAGACGACCTCTTCGAGAGCTTCGAGCGAGCCCTCGAGCCGGCGATGCGCGGGGAGGCGCCGGTCGTCGTCCACGGCGGGGACCTCTTCTACCGGAGCCGGGTCCCGGCGTGGCTCGCCGCGCGGGTCTTCGCCCGCCTCGCCGACCTCGCCGACGCCGGCGTCGACCTCTTCTGGGTCCCCGGCAACCACGAACGCGGCGCCGTCCCGCGCGAGCTCCTCCTCACGCATCCGCGCGTGAGGGTCTTCGACCGCCCGCGGACGTTCCTCCTCTCGCGCGACGGCGTCACGCTCGCCCTCGCCGGCTTCCCGTACGCCCCGCGAATCCGCGACGACGCCCCCGCCCTCCTCGACGCGACGGGCGCCGCGGCCGTCCCGGCCGACGTCCGGCTCCTCTGCGTGCATCAGGCGGTCGAAGGGGCCACGGTCGGCCCGGCGGACTACGTCTTCCGCTCGGGAGCCGACGTCCTCCGGGGACGCGACGTTCCGTCCGGATTCGCCGCGGTCCTCGCCGGACACATCCACCGCGCCCAGGTCCTCACGCGCGACCTCGCCGGACGTCCGCTCGGCTCACCGGTCCTCTTCGCCGGCTCGACCGACCGCGTTTCCTTCGCCGAGCGCTTCGAGCCGAAGGGGAGCTTCCTTCTCGAGGCGTCGCCGGACGGCACGCCCGGCGGGAGGATCGAGCGGACCTTCCTCGAGCACCCCGTCCGGCCGATGGCCGTCGTCGACCTCGATCCGGCGCCCATCGGGCTTCCCGAGCGGATCGACGAGGCGCTCGAGCGCCTCGAGCCGCGCAGCCTCGTCCGGCTCCGCCTCGTCGCCGCCCCCCCCCTCGGCCTCGCTGGCGC
>CAZWRQ010000212.1:0-8851 GCA_964636395.1 uncultured Holophagales bacterium | reverse complement strand
AGTTGCCGGCGCCGAAGGAGCCGCCGACGAGGAGCGTCAGCTTCGGGACGGCGGCGTTCGCGACGGCGTGGACCATCTTCGCGCCGTCTTTCGCGATGCCGCCGTGCTCGTACGCCTTCCCGACCATGAAGCCGGTGATGTTCTGGACGAAGAGGAGCGGGACGCGCCTCTGGCAGGCCATCTCGATGAAGTGGGTCCCCTTGAGCGCCGATTCGGAAAAGAGGACGCCGTTGTTCGCGAGGACGCCGACCGGCATGCCGTGGAGCCGCCCGAAGCCGCAGACGAGCGTCGACCCGTAGCGCGGCTTGAATTCGTGGAGGCGCGAGCCGTCGAGGAGCCGCGCGAGGACCTCGCGGATCTCGAGCGGCCTCTTCAGGTCGCGCGGGAGGACGCCGTAGAGCTCCTCGGTCGCGTAGAGCGGCTCCTCCGGCTGCGCGACGTCTCCCGAGAACGTCTTGACCGTGTTCAGGCGCGCGACGATCTCGCGGACCATCTCGAGCGCCTCGGCGTCCGAGGAGGCGAGGAAGTCGGCCACGCCCGAGATCCGCGTGTGGACGTCTCCTCCGCCCAGCTCCTCGGCCGTGACCGACTCGCCCGTCGCCGCTTTCACGAGCGGCGGACCCGCGAGGAAGATCGTCCCCTGCCCCTTCACGATGACGACCTCGTCCGACATCGCCGGGACGTAGGCGCCCCCCGCGGTGCAGGAGCCCAGGACGGCGGAGACCTGCGGGATGCCGGCCGCCGACATGCGGGCCTGGTTGTAGAAGATCCGGCCGAAGTGGTCGCGATCCGGGAAGACCTCGGCCTGCAGCGGCAGGAACGCCCCGCCCGAGTCGACGAGGTAGACGCACGGGAGGCGGTTCTCGAGGGCGACCTCCTGGGCGCGGAGGTGCTTCTTCACCGTGATCGGGAAATAGGTCCCGCCCTTCACCGACGGGTCGTTCGCGACGACCATGACGTCCCGTCCGGAGACTCGTCCGATCCCGGTGACGAGGCCGGCGCCGGGCGCCTGGCCTTCGAACATCCCGTCCGCGGCGAGGGGCGATAGCTCGAGGAACGCGGTCTCGCGATCGAGGAGCCTTTCGATCCGCCCCCTCACGGAGAGCTTCCCGAGCTCCGCCTGACGCGCGGCCCCCTTCGTACCGCCCCCTTCGCGCGCCTGCGCCACCCGCTCGCGCAGCCCGCGGGCGAGGCCCTCGTGGTGGACCCGGTTCTGAAAGTAGTCCTCGGACGTGGAATCGACCCGGCTGACGAGAACGTCGCTCACCGGGCGATTCTAGCGGCCGGCCCGTCGGACCCGGGACGCGCCTCCGCGGCGCGCCCGGCATCCGCCGTCGTCAGAGAGCGGCGGTGGCTTCGAGCGGCCGGCCGAGCCCTCGAACGGACTCGATGACGGCGGACGTGGTCGTTCCGGGCGGGAAGACCGCCTTCACGCCGGCGGCCGTCAGGCCGGGGATGTCCTTCTCGGGGATGATCCCGCCGACGACGACCGAGACGCCTTCGGCGCCGCGCCGCCCGAGCGCCGAGATCACCTCGGGAACGAGGACGTTGTGAGCGCCGGAGAGGATGGAGAGGCCGACGACGTCGACGTCTTCCTGGACGGCAGCGGCGGCTACCTGTTCGGGTGTCTGCCGGAGGCCGGTGTAGATGACTTCCATCCCGGCGTCACGCAGGGCACGCGCGACGACCTTGGCGCCGCGATCATGGCCGTCGAGGCCGGGCTTGGCGATGAGGACTCGGAGCGGTCTTCCCGTCATGGCGACCGAATTCTAACCGGCCTCCGCTCCGGTTCCTGCTAGATTCTCCGCATGCGGCGCCGGATCGGGGACGTCCTCGTCGGGGGAAAGGCCATCTCCCAGGAGCTGCGGGACCGCGCCCTGGCCCAGCAGGTGAAGCAGAAGGGACGCCTCTGCACGAACCTCCTGGAGCTGGGAGGCGTCCGCGAGGACCTGCTTCTGCGGGCGCTCGCGGTGCAGTACGGAGTCGCGACCTGCACGGCCGCCGACCTCGCCGAGATCCGCCCCGACGTCATCCGGCTCGTCCCCGCCAAGCTCGCCGCGAACCTCTTCGTCGTCCCGTTCAAGAGGCTCGGGAGGAACCTCTCCCTCGCCATGCGCGACCCGAAGGACCTGCCGGCCATCGACGAGGTCTCCTTCCTGACCGGGCTCGCGATCACACCCTTCGTGGCCCTCGACATCCGGATCCAGCTCGCGCTCCAGAAGCACTACGGGATCGCGATCGACCCCCGTTACCCCGACCTCGCCGCCCGTCTCGAGGCGGGCGGCGGAGTGCTTCCGGTGCCGCCGCCGCGGACGCCGCGCCCGCTCGTACGCTCTTCGTCGACCGGAACGCGCCCCGTCGCGGCGGAGGCGCCGCCCGCGCCCGGCCCGGTCATGCCGGCGGCGGTCCAGCCGGCACCCCTTCCCGTACCGCTCCCGCCGGCGAGCGTGCCGCCTCCGGCGGCGCCCGAGGCCGTCGCGGCTCCGCCGGCGAAGCCCGCCGCCCCGGCCGAGATCGAGATGGAGGCGCACGAGGAGGAGCGGCTTCGGATCAGCGGCCCGATCGTTCTCTCTCCCGAGCCGACCGACGCAGTCGGAGGGGAGGAGGTCGCTCCCCTCGTCGAGGAAGCGGCGCCGGCCCCGCTCGTGGAGTGCCTCTCCCGGGCCGAGTCCCGGGACGAGATCGCCGCCGCCGTCCTGCGCGAAGCGGGGAGACTCCTCCGGCGGGCCGCGCTCTTCATCGCGCAGGCCGAGAGGGTGATCGGCTGGGCAGCCGTGCCCGAACCGCCCGAAGGGCTCCGCTCGTTCTCGATAGGCTTCGCCGAGCCCTCGCTCTTCGCCTCTCTCCGGAACACCGACGGCTTCTACGTCGGCCCGTGTCCCGATCTCGCCGGCAACCGGAAGATCCTGGAGGCCCTCGGTGCCGACTTCCCCGCCCAGGTGGCCGCCGTGCCGGTGACGCTCAAGGGCAAGAGCGTCCTCTTCCTCCTGGGCGAGGTTCGCACCGGCGAGACCCCTCCGAAGGCGATGGAGCTCAAGCGGCTCGGGGCGCTGACCGCGATCGCGCTGGAGATCCTCCTCCTTCGGAACAAGCTCCGTAGCCTCTAGCAGGGACTTGGCTTACACTTCGCGCGAATGATCAAGAACGACCTCGTCAACCGCGTGACCGAGGAGACCGGCGTCCCCAGGGTTCAGGCGTCCCGGGCCGTCGAGACGATCATCGAGGCGATGCGCCGTTCGCTCGCGGGAGGGGGGCGGATCGAGCTTCGCGGCTTCGGGGTCTTCCTCGTGAAGCGGCGGAAGCGCGGCATCGGGCGCAACCCGAAGCGTCCCGACGAGCAGGTCGAGATCCCGCCTGGCTTCACGATCCGTTTCAAGCCCGGAAAGGAGCTCCGCGACCTGATGATCGTGGAGCCGGCGGCCCCCTCCGCCGAGCCGGCGGAACCCTCCACGCCGGAGCCGGCCTGAACGGCCTCGTCGCGCCGCAGCTCCCGCACTCCGCGACCGAGGAACCGGCTCCCGTCGTACCGCCGTTCGGACCGGCCACCAGCGTCCCGGACCTTTCGGGGGCCGCTCCGCCCGCCTACAGGGAACGCTGGTGGATCCACGTCCTCCTCTTCGTCCTGACGTTCGGGACGACGTCGTTCGTCGGCGTGCAGCTCGCCGCCGGGTACGACCCGCGGCTCGCCGTCGTCGATCCCCGCTCGGGAGTCCTCGGCATCACGCCGGAGCTCGTCCTGGCGGGCCTCGCCTACTCCGTGCCGCTGCTCCTGATCCTCCTCGCCCACGAGCTGGGCCACTACCTCGCCTGCCGGAAGTACGGCGTCGATGCATCCCCCCCGTACTTCCTCCCGTTCCTTCCGTTCGTCCCCCTCCCGGGGACGTTCGGCGCCTTCATCCGCGTCCGCGAGCCGATCCGCGAGAAAAAGGTCCTCTTCGACATGGCGGTCGCGGGCCCGATCGCAGGCTTCCTGGTCGCGCTCCCGATCGCCGCCTGGGGGATCTGGCACACCCGGGTGAACTTCGACCCGCCCGGCGAGGGGACGATCTTCTTCGGCTATCCGCTCGCAGTGAAGCTGCTCCAGCTTCTCCTGACGGGGCACACCTTCTCGAGCGTCCACGTCGTGGAGCACCCGGCGTTCCTCGCCGCCTGGTGGGGCTTCGTCGTCACCGCCATCAACCTGATCCCCGCGGGTCAGCTGGACGGCGGGCACACGCTCTACGCGGTCCTCGGGAGACGTCACCGGCTCCTCCGATGGCCCGTCCTCCTGGTTCTCGTGGGGCTCGGGTTCCTCTATCCGGGGTGGTGGGTCTGGGCGGTGATCGTCCTCGTCCTGACCAGACTCCGGCGGCCGCCCGTCCTCGACGAGGACATCCCGCTCGACCCTCGCCGGAAGGCGGTCGCGGTCGGCGTCGCCCTGCTCCTCGTCCTGAGCTTCGTCCCGGTGCCGTTCCGCGAGCTAGACGACGTCGCGCCGTTTCGTGCGCCAGTGGAACGTGGCGGGACCGTCGTTCACGAGCTCGACCTCCATCGCGGCGCCGAAGCTCCCAGTCGCGACCGGGACGCCCGACGCGCGGAGGGCCGCGAGGTAGCGGGCGAAGAGGGGGCGCGCCTCCTCCGGCCGGGCCGCCCCCTCGAAACCGGGCCGCCGCCCGCGTGAGAGGTCCGCGCCGAGGGTGAACTGGGAGACGGCCAGGACCGCACCGCCGGACTGTGTCACGTCGAGGTTCATCTTGCCCGTCTCGTCCTCGAAGACCCGCAGCTCGACGGTCTTTCGCGCGGCTTCGTCCATCGCGTCGGGCCCGTCGCCCGGCTCGACACAACCGAAGACGAGGAGGCCTCGCCCGATCTCTCCGACCGTTCCGCCGCCGACGCGGACGGCGGCCCGGGAGACTCTCTGAAAGAGGAGGATCATCGCGTCGATTCTCGCAGGGAGCCGGCGCAGACCGTCTGATATCCTCGCCCGCCACTCGATTTCGATTGCAGGAGGAACGCCCATGGCGGGTTCCGTGAACAAGGTCATCCTCGTCGGCCACCTCGGGGCCGACCCCGAGATGAAGGCGCTCCCCTCGGGGATGCAGATGGCGAAGCTGCGCGTCGCCACGTCGGAGACGTGGACGGACAAGACGTCGGGCCAGCGGCAGGAGAAGACCGAGTGGCACAACGTCATCGTCTACGACAAGCTCGCCGGGATCTGCGAGCGCTACCTCTCGAAGGGCCAGCTCGTCTTCATCGAGGGCTCGATCCAGACGCGGAGCTGGGACGACAAGGAGTCCGGCCAGAAGCGCTACATGACCGAGATCAAGGCGCGCGACATGCGGATGCTCGGCGGGCGCCCCGACGGCGCCCGGAGCGGCGGCGGCGCCCCCGCGGCTCCGGAGCCGCCGATGGATGGCGACCCGGACGACAGCGTTCCGTTCTGAGGCTCAGAACCCGAACGCGGAGTCGTCCCGGCGCGCCCGGGGCTTCGCCAGGTCCGAGAGCCAGGTCTCCCCTTCGGCCCGGAGCGCGTCCCACGCCTCCGGGCCGAATCGCGTCCGGGGGTGGCCGTCGCAGCGCCGCCGGAGCGCCGCGATCCTCTCGAGCGCGGCCGGCTCCCGATCGATCGACTCCGCCGCAAGCGCCTCGGCCGCCGCGACGGCGGTGTCGAGCCCCTGGGAGACGATGAGGAGGTCGCAGCCGGCGCGAGCGGCCCGAACGACCCGCTCCGCGACCGGGATCGCCGCGAGCGCCCCCATGCCGAGGTCGTCCGAGAGGACGACGCCGTCCCACCCGATCCTCTCGCGCAGAATCGCGTGGATCCGCGGCGAGAGCGACGCGGGCGTCTCGTCACCGGTGAAGCCGGGGTAGGCCGCGTGGCCCACGAGGACGCCGTCGGACGAGCGGGCGAGCTTCGTGAACGGGGCGACGTCCGTCACCATCAGGTCGACGTCGTGCGCGTCGACGACGGGGAGGGCGCCGTGCGAGTCGACCGGACCCCGTCCGAGCCCCGGGAAGTGCTTCACGCAGGAGGCGACTCCGGCCCGCGCGAGCCCGTGCAGGAAGACGCTTCCGGCGACGACGACGTCCTCCGCGTGGAAGCCGAACGTCCGCCCCGCGAGGACGACGGCTCCCGTCCCCGGCTGCTCGAGGTCGAGGACCGGCGCGAGGTCGACGTCGAACCCGAGGAGCCGCGCCGCGCGCCCCATCAGGTAGGCCCCCTCGTGGACCCGATGGACGCCCATCGCGGAAAGGGCCGCCGGCGAGGGAAAGGGAAAGCCGAGGAGCGGCCCGAGCCGGTCGACCGGCCCCCCCTCCTGATCGACGAAGAGGAGCGGCGACGGGTCGCAGGCCGCCCGGACTTCCGCCACGAGATCGGCGGCCTGTTCCGCCGAGACGAGGTTCTCCGGGAAGAGGAGGACCCCGGCAGGCCGGCTCGCCGACAGGAAGGTCCTTTCCGCGACGGACAACGCCGTCCCTGCGAGGCCCACGACGAGCCGGGCCCCGCTCACTAGAGCCCTTCGAGCCGCGCGCGGAGCGACGCGAGGAGGTTGAGGGCGGCGAGCGGCGTGAGCGACTCGACGTCGACCCGCCGGAGCGCGTCGACGACGACCTCCTCCTGCCCGCGGAAGAGGTCGAGCTGGCTCTCGGACGGGGCCGGAGCCCCTTCGTGCTCGGCGAGGCGAGGCCGGCCGCCGACGTCGAGCTGCTGCTTCTCGAGGTTCCGGAGGATCTCCTTCGCCCGCTCCGTGACGGCCGCCGGGATCCCCGCGAGCTTCGCGACCTGGACGCCGTAGGAACGGTCGGCCGTGCCGTCGACGACCTTCCGGAGGAAGACGACCTCGCCCTTCCACTCCTTCACCGACATCGTCCGGTTCTTTACCCCCTCGCGGACGAGGGCGAGCTCGGTGAGCTCGTGGTAGTGCGTGGCGAAGAGGACCCGCGCCGGGGCTCCGGGGGCGTCGTGGAGGTGCTCGGCGATCGCCCAGGCGAGCGAGAGGCCGTCGAACGTCGCCGTGCCGCGGCCGATCTCGTCGAGGACGACGAGGCTTCGGCGCGTCGCGTGGCGGAGGATGTGCGCCGTCTCGGCCATCTCCGTCAGGAACGTCGACTCGCCTCGGGCCAGCGAGTCGGAGGCGCCGACGCGCGTGAAGATCCGGTCGCAGAGGCCGACCGTCGCCGCGGCCGCCGGCACGAACGCGCCGGCGTGCGCCAGGAGCACGGCCAGGGCGTTCTGGCGAAGGTAGGTCGACTTCCCCCCCATGTTCGGCCCGGTCAGGATGACGACCCGTGCGTCGCCGGCGAGGTCCGAATCGTTCGGGATGAACGGCTCCCGCTTTCGGAGCGCCTCGACGACCGGGTGGCGCCCGTCGACGATCGAGAGAACCGGCTCGGCGACGAGGCGCGGGCGGCACCACGCTTCGGCGCGCGCCACCTTCGCGAACGAGACGAGGACGTCGAGCAGGGCGAGCCGCCCGGAGAGGGACGTGACCGCCGCCGACTCGGACGTCGCCGCGGCGCAGAGATCCCGGAAGATTTCCCCTTCCCGCTCCGCGAGCTTCTCGTCCGCCGACCGGAGCTTCTCGTCGAGGGCGACGAGCTCGGCCGTGGCATAGCGCTCGACGGATGCGAGCGTCTGCCTCTTCAGCGCGTCCTCCGGGATCTTCGCCCGCGCCGAGCCGGGAACCTCGAAGACATGCCCGAAGACCTGGTTGAACTTGACGCGGAGCGTCGGGATCCCTCGCCGCGTCCGTTCCTCGGCCTCGAGGGCCCCGAGGAGCGTCGCCGCGTCGCGCCGGAGCGTTCGCAGCTCGTCGACGCCGGCGTCCGCCCCGTCGCGGACGATTCCTCCCTCCTTCGCGGAGGCGGGCGGCGACTCGACGAGCGTCGCCGCGAGCCGGGCCGAGAGCGCGTTCGGCACGCCCGAGGGGAAGCCGCGGCCCTCGGGCCGCAGGAGAGCCGATTCCGCTCCCTGAAGGAGCGGACCGACGGCCGCCGCCTGCTCGAGTCCCGTTCCGAGCGACGCCAGGTCTCGTGGCGTCGCGTTCCCCACGGCGACCCGCGAGAGGAGCCGCGGCAGGTCCGGGAGCCGCGCGAGAGCGGCCGCGACGGCCTCGAGGCGCGCCGGGCCGGCAACGAGCTCCTCCACGGCGTCGAGACGCTCCTCGATCTCCTCGATCGAGCCGAGCGGCTGCTCGAGGACCCGGCGAAGCGCGCGGGCGCCGAACGACGTGCCGGTGCGGTCGACGACGGAAAGGAGCGTGCCGGCCCGGCCGCCGTCCCGGAGAGAGCGGAAGAGCTCGAGGTGCCCCTGCGTGACGGCGTCGACGACGAGCCCTCCCGTCGCCGACTCGGTCCGGAGACCGGACACGTGCGCGCAATCGGACCGCTGCGTGGAGCGCGCGTAGGCGAGGACCGCGGCGGCCGCTTCGACGAGCGGTCCGGAATCCGGGAGGCCGAACGCCGAGAGTGTGGAGGTCCGGAAGTGCCCCAGGAGGAGCTCCGCCGCGCTCCGGCCGCGCGGCGACTCGGACGTCAGGACCGAGAGGACCGGGGCCTCCGGCCCGAGCGCCTCGAGCATCCGCGTCACGTCGTCCCGCTCCGAGGGAAACGCCACCAGCTCCTTCGCCGGCCGCCGCGCGAGGAGCTCGGCCGGCGGGGTCCCGTCGAGGCGGACGGCGGCGAACTCGCCCGTCGAGAGGTCGAGGAAGGCGAGGCCGGCCTCGTCGCCGCCGAACGCGATCGCGGCGAGGTCGTTCGCCTGTCGAGCGTCGAGGCGCTCGGGATCGAGGAGCGTTCCGGGAGTGATGACGCGAACGATCTTCCGGGCGACGAGCGTCCTTCCCTTCTGCGGGGCTTCGACCTGCTCGGC
>CAZWRQ010000211.1:0-8876 GCA_964636395.1 uncultured Holophagales bacterium | reverse complement strand
CTCGGACTTCGCGCGGCTCGCCGTCTCGGCGGCGTCGCGCGCCGCGGTCAGCTCGGCCTCGACGCGCTTCTGCTCCCCGATGTCCCGGGAGACCGAGACGAACCCGACGGCCCGCCCGTCGTGGCGGAGGACCGACGTCCGGAGCGCGACCCAGAACACCTCGCCCGCCCTCGTGGCGTTCCGGACGTCACCTCGGAAGCCCCCGGCCCGCGTCTCCTCGGCGATCCGGGCAGCCAGCGCATCGCGGCCGTCCTGGGGAAGGAAGACCGTCCACGGTCGTCCGAGAAGCTCCTCCCGCGTCCAGCCGGAGCGCTCGACGGCCGCGTCGTTCACGTGCGTCAGCCTTCCCTCGAGGTCGACGACGAGGATGTAGTCGTCGATCGCCCGCGCGACCTGCTCGAAGAGCGTGAGGTCGCTTCCCGGGGCCTCTTCCCCCCGGCCTTCCGGGCTCACCAGGCGAGCTCGAAGACGCAGGCCGCGGCGCCCGCCGTGGCGCATTCGGTCTCGCGGACCTCGATCGGCCCGGGAGCCTGGAGGAGCCGGAGCGCCTCCTCGTAGTAGCCCTTCCCCGAGACGCAGTAGACGCGCGAGTACGTCGAGGGACTCTCGATCCGGATTCGGCCCGAGCGGTCCCCGGTCCTCTCGTAGACCGACTTCCCGAACGACTGGAACTGGTGGTGGAGGACCGTCATCCGCTCGAAGAAGCGATGCGGCTCGCTGCTGATGAAGCTCTTGTAGACGCCCGTCAGGTTCAGCGCGGCGGAGTGCCGCCCGAGGGCGAGCCACGTCGTCTCGGGGGGCTCCCCGGCGGCGTCCGCGATCGCGCGGTCGAGCTCGATGAGCGACGAGACCGGGATCCAGTCGGTCGGGAGGACAGGGCGCGAGAGGAGGGCGAGGACCGGCTCGGAGAGGCGCTGGCGGACGGGCTCGTACCCTGTCCCGAAGCGGCTCGTGGCCCAGCTCAGGTGGGCCCTCAGCATCGTTCCCTTCACCATGGCCCGAGGGTCGATCCGGTCGGACGCGTCGGCTTTCATCGACGGTGAAGGTTATCGCGATCAGGCCGGGCCGTGGCTGCCCCCGTCAGCCCCTCCGCCCGGCGCCGGCGCGGAGGGGGTACTTCGTCGCCACGTAGTCGTCGACGAGCGCCTGGAACGCGGCGGCGAGCTCCTCGTACGACCCCTTCAGCGTCGTGAACCTCTTGCCGTCGACGAAGACGGGGCAGCTCGGCGCCTCGCCCGTCCCCGGGAGGCTGATCCCGATGCTCGCGGCCTTCGACTCGCCGGGGCCGTTCACGATGCACCCCATGACGGCGAGGGTCATCGTCTCGACCCCTTCGCGCTCCGCCTTCCAGGCGGGCATCTTCTCCCGCACGTAGCCCTGGATCCGCTCGGCCAGCTCCTGGAACGTCGTCGAGGTCGTCCGGCCGCAGCCGGGGCAGGCGGTGACGCTCGGCGCGAACGAGCGGAGCCCGAGCGCCTGGAGGAGCTCGCAGGCCGCGTACACCTCCTCGCGCCGGTCGCCTCCCGGGCGCGGCGTGAGCGAGACGCGGATCGTCTCGCCGATCCCCTCGGCGAGGAGGACCCCCATCGCGGCGGACGACCAGACGAGCCCCTTCGTCCCCATCCCGGCCTCCGTGAGGCCGAGGTGGAGCGGCTGGTCGGTCTTCGAGGCGAGGTCGCGGTAGAGCGAGATCAGCTCCGGCGGGCGGGAGACCTTGCAGGAGATGACGATCTGCTCCTTCGCGAGGCCGTTCTCGCGCGCGAGCTCCGTCGACTGGAGAGCGGAGAGGACCATGCACTCGTTCAGGATCTCTTCCGGCGTCCTCCCCAGGTCGCGGTCGGTGTTCTCCTGCATCTTCGCGAGGACGAGCTCCTGGTTCAGGGAGCCGCCGTTCACGCCGATGCGAACCGCCTTCGCGTTGTCCCGGGCCACGGCGCAGATCGTGGCGAACTGCTCGTCGCGCCTCCGCCCCGTCCCGACGTTGCCGGGGTTGATCCGGTACTTCGCGAGGGCCTTCGCCATCTCCGGGAACGACGTCAGGAGCGTGTGGCCGTTGTAGTGGAAGTCGCCGATCAGCGGGACGTCGCAGCCGGCGTCGTCGAGGCGTTTCCGGATCTCGGGGACCGCCGCGGCCGCCTCGGGGAGGTTCACCGTGACGCGGACGAGCTCCGAGCCCGCCTCGGCGAGCTCCAGGCACTGCTTCGTCGTCGCCTCGACGTCGGCCGTGTCGGTCGACGTCATCGACTGGACGACGACGGGGGCACCCCCGCCCACCGTCACCTTCCCGACCTTCACCGCCACAGTGGCGTGGCGCTTCGCGTTCGTCGTCAAGGAGGACCTCCCGCGGGACGCGTCCCGCGCGCGCGTCACGTTAGCAAAGCCGCCCGGCCCCTCTCCGCCCTCGGCCCGCCGGGCGGATGAGCGCGATCGCCGCCATGGGGCGTCAGCTGCCCGCCGGACCCTCCGTTCGGCCCCGGGCCCGGAGAGCCCGGAGCCCGTCGCGCAGCCCCGCGCGCGAGCGCCAGAGGAGGCCGAGGGCGGCGAGGACGACGAGCCCCTGCGCGAGAGAGACGAGCGTCCGGCCGGCGAGGACGACGCGGACGACCGGCGCGGCGTCGGCCGAGAGCATCTCGCGGCTCCACCACGTGCTCCGTGCGCCCCGGGGCAGCTCGACCTTCGCGGGGAGCCCCTCGTAGGACGCGCCGTCCGAGGCCTTCGGCTCCGGCGCGGGGGCCGCGGGCGCGTCGGAGCGAATCGCCTTGCGGGCGACCGGCGCCGACGCGGACTCGGAGTAATAGGCGACCTCGGCGGGAGGGGCCTGCGGGCCGCGCGAGCGGAGGAGCCCGGAGGGGATCGCGACCGCGAGGACGACGAGCGCGGCGAACGCGCCGAGCGCGCCGAGCGCGACCAATGTGCGGAGGCGCGGCCTCTTCTCCCTTGCGACGGCGCCGATCCAGACGACCGTCAGGACGGCCGCCGCGGCGACGACGACCCACGCGGCGGTGGCCGACGCGAACGCCGAGAGGGCGAGGAGCCCGGCCAGGAGGGCCGCGCCTCGCGGCGCGAAGCGGAGCGCGCCGAGGAGGGCGAAGAGCCATCCCGACAGGAGCAGGAAGACGACGCAAGCCTCGAGGGACGGCGCCGCGAACCGGCTCTCGCCGCCGAAACGCTCGTAGAGCGGGACCCAGGCGTCGGGGTAGCGGAGCTCGACGCCGTAGCGCGTCGAGGGGACCGGCAGGTGCGGCACGGCGAGGCTCCCGGCCGCGAAACCGAACGTCCGGCCGAGCTGCTGCCGGCTCTGGAGGAGGAGGACCTGCGGCCCGGAGGCGAGCGGGAGCCACAGCTCCCCCTTCTCGTTCCTCGTCAGGAAGACCGCCTCGTCGCCGAACGCCGCGTAGGTCGGCTCCGGGGAGGACGGGAGCGCCAGGTCGGAGGCCCCCTGGTTGTCGAGCTCGAAGAGGGATTGTCCGAGGACGGGGCCGTCGGCGGGGACGAAGAGGGTCTGAGCCGTCGCGCGAACGGCGTAGCTCGTCGAGCGGAGCGCCTCGAGGCGTTTCACGCTCCAGGCGAAGGCGTCGCCCTTCCCGAGGAGGAACGCCTGCCCGCCCCGGAACTCGCGCGGCATCCCCGTCTCCTGCGGGCTGACGCGTTTCGCCGCGGTCCGCGCTTCGGCCCGGAGCAGCGGGTGGCTCTCGAGGAGGAGGTAGGAGAGCGCCGCGTCGACCGGCGCGCGGAACTCCGTCCCGCCGAGGGTCCCCGTCAGGACGATCGTCCCGTCTCCGGGCGGCAGGTCGAAGCGCGTCCTCCCTTCCTTCACGTCGTAAGGGCCGGGCGCGACGACCTCCTGGACCCGTTCGCCGCTTCCGAGAAGGAGGTCGAACGGAGCGCGGCCCCTGTTCGGGTTCCTCACCTCGATCGTGAAGCGGAAGCGGGTCTCGTCGGGGAGGAGCGTGATTCGATAGCGCCCCGTCGCCGTCGGTGCGAGGGCTTCGCCCGCCGCGGCGATCCGCCGCACGACGGTGAAGGGCCTCGTCCCGTCGCCCGGGTCGGGGCCGGGGAGGAACTCCCCGTCCGCGACCTCCCCCTCTGGGAAGAGGACGGCCCGGCCGGCGACGAACGAGAGGCGGTCTCCCGAAGAAGGCACGAGCCGGCAGCGGACCTCGAAGCGCGGGCCGAGCGGCGTCAGCGTGTAGGCCGCGTCGGTGCCGCGCGAAACGAGGGCGCTCCCGTCGCACCCCGCGAGCGCGGCCCCCTCGACCGACTCGAGGAGCGTGGCGGCGGGCAGGGTCCCGGAGGAGCGACCCGAGAGGGAGAGCGCGAGGGTCCGCGACGCGAAGCTCCCGGAGACCCTCAGCGTGTCGACGACCGTGAGGCTCGGCGCCTCGCGCAGCTTGCGGAGGGACTCGTAGTCCGCGAGAGGGATCGAGACCCGCGGTCCGGCCGGACCGTCGACGTCCTCGGCGAGGCCTCGCGGGGCCGGGAGGAGGAGGGCCAGGACGAGTGCGGAAGCGAGCCTTCGGGCGGCGCGCGCGGAGCGGAACGGCATCGTCATCACCTCGGGAGCTTCGACTCTACTCGCCCGCGGCGGTTCCCGGCACGGGTCGGACGGGTGCCCGGCGTCACGGGCCGGCTCCCGGCGGCCCGGGCCGCGCCGGTCAGAGGCCGCCGTGGACCAGGATGCGCTTGAACGTGAAGAAGTACGGCCGCTCCTCGCCGAGCCGCGGGAGGAGGCGGGCACGGTACGAGGCGAGGAACTCCGGGAAGAGCTCCGGGCCCAGGCGCGACTCGTACTCGGTGAGGATCGAGCCCCGGACCCACTCGACGGCGCTCTCGGGAGACTCGAGGAGGTGCGTGTAGACGGCGAGCCGGACCGTCTGCTTCGCGAAGGCGAGCCGGTGGAGCAGGACCGCGTACTCCTCGGGCGGAAGGACGTGCGTCGGGTGAGCCCAGCCGCCGAGCGCCGCGGCGAACGGCGGCCCGGCGGCCACCTCCCGGGCCGCCGCGTGCGTCGGGTGGTCCTGGTTCGCCGGGAGCTGGACCGCGAGCTGTCCCCCCGGGGCGAGGAGAGAGCGGAGACGGGGCCAGAGCGACTCGTGG
Organism: uncultured Holophagales bacterium; assembly: GCA_964636395.1. GTDB lineage: Bacteria > Acidobacteriota > Thermoanaerobaculia > UBA5066 > UBA5066 > UBA5066. Next base: position 3,779 of record CAZWRQ010000211.1, on the reverse strand, counting down.
TCCGCGACGAAGTGGAGCGCGGCGTTCGAGAAGACGAGGTCGAACGGGGCGTCGGCGGCGTACGACTCGATCGTCCCCTCCTCGAACCGGAGGCCCGGCGCGGCGAACGCGGCGCTCATCCCGAGCATCCGGCCGGACCGGTCCAGGCCGAGCGTCTCCCGCGCGCCGAGGCGGTCGTGCAGGGCCCGCGTCAGCTCTCCCGTCCCGCAGCCGAGGTCGAGGACGCGCATCGCGGGCCGCGGCTCGACGAGGTCGAGGAGGTCGAAGAACGGCGCGGCGCGCTCCGCCCCGAACTTCGAATAACGGGAAGGGTCCCAGGCGTCGGTCGTCACGGGCGCGATCGTAGCGGACGGCGTACGATGGGATCGGTCGTGTCTGCCGCCAAGAAGCGCTTCCTCCTCTACGGGGCCAACGGGTACACGGGACGGCTGATCCTCGACGCCGCGCTCGAGAAGGGCCTCCTCGTCACCGTCGCGGGCCGCCGGCGCGAGGCGATCGAGCCGCTCGCGAAGGAGCGCGGCCTCCCGTTCCTCGTCTTCGGGCTCGACGAGGCGCCCCGGCGCCTCGCGGAGCGCATCTCGCCGTTCGGGGCGCTCCTCCTCGCGGCCGGGCCCTTCTCGCGGACGAGCGCGCCAGCCCTCGCGGCGTGCCTCGCGGCCCGGATCCCGTACCTCGACATCACGGGAGAGATCGCCGTCCTCGAGGCGGTCTTCGCGCGCCACCCGGAGGCCGTCCGAGCGGGGGTCCCGCTCCTGCCCGGCGTCGGCTTCGACGTCGTGCCGTCCGACTGCCTCGCCGCCGCGCTCGCGGCGGCTCTCCCCGGCGCCGTCCGGCTCGAGCTCGCGTTCCGCGGCTTCGGGATCTCCGGCGGTACGGCCCGGACGATGCTGGAAGGGCTGCCGAAGGGCGGGGCGGCGCGCGTGGACGGGAAGCTCGTCCCGGTGCCGCCGGCCTGGAAGACGAGGACCGTCCCGTTCCCCGACCGGCCGCGCCTCGCGGTGACGATCCCGTGGGGTGACCTCTCGACCGCCTACCGGTCGACCGGAATCCCGAACATCGAGACCTACATCGCCATGCCCCCGGCCCGGGTCGCGGCCCTTCGCCTGGCGGGTCCTCTCCTCCCCCTCGCCGGGCTCCTGCCTCTTCAGCGCATCGTCGGACCCTGGGTGCGGAACGCCGTCGCCGGGCCGTCGGCCGAGGAGCGGGCCCGGGAGCGGTCGCTCCTCTGGGGTCGCGTCGAGGACGGGGAGGGGCGCTCGGTCGAAGGGACCGTCGAGACGCTCGAGGGCTACGCGCTGACGGCCGAGACCGCCACCCTCGCGGTGGAAAGGGTCCTCCGTCGCTCGGTGGAGCCGGGGGCCTTCACGCCGTCGAAGGCGTTCGGGGCACGGTGCATCGAGAAGGTGCGCGACACGAAGATGTCCGTCCCCGCGCGGGCGACCGACGCGGCTCCCCGCAAGGCCTCGCGGAAGGAGTGACGCGCCGTCCTACCAGAGGAGGAAGTCGAGCGTCTCGCCCGCCGTCTCGTGGTAGGTCCCCTCGATGAGGAACGCGCCGTCGGCGTCGTTCAGGACGGCGTGCTCGGGCACGGACTTCCCGGGGTACGAGAGCTCGTAGAGCAGGTGGAGAGTGCGGGTCTGCGTGAAGAGGTTCCGGCTCACCTGCTGGCGCAGCAGCTTCGCGCCCGCGAGCGCCCCCGTCTCCGTCCGCCGCTTCTCGTGCGCCGCGATGAACTTCTCGCGCGGGACCTCCTCGCGGTAGCTCTTCGTGAGGCACCGCTCCCACGCCTCGGCGTATTTCCGCTCGCCGACGAGGCGAACGTACTCGGCGACGACGGTCCGGTCTGCGTCCCGAACGATCGCGTCGTCCGAGACCGCCCCGCGCCGGGCGAGCCAGAAGACCACGGCGCCGACGGCGACGAGGAGCAGGAGGACCCAGAGGCCGGACGACGGCGTTCCCTTCATCGCTCCTCCCGGCCGGCCCCGTCGGTGCCGTATCGCCGGCCCGGGCCGCGCCCGCCTCCCGCGCGGGGAGGACCGCCGGCCATCGTACGCCGGGCGGGCCTTCGCGGGCGGGCCGCGGCCGTCGCAGAATCGGCCCGCCCGGTCCGAGCGGCCGGCGAGGAGGTTCCCGATGGCCCGTCCCGATCCCCATCCGCCCGAGGTCTTCGAACGGCTCCGCCGGCGCGGGCCCGAAACGCGGATCGCCGTCGTCGGCGCGAGCAACGCCCCGGAGAAGTACGGGAACGTCATCGTCCGGAACCTGGCCGCGAAGGGGTACACCGTCCTCCCCGTCAACCCCCGCGAGACCGAGATCGCCGGCCTCCCCGCCTGGCCGAACCTCGAATCGGTCCCCGGCCCCGTCCACATCGTGAACGTCGTCGTCCCGCCGCAGGTGACCCTCGGGGTCCTCGCGAAGTCGGCGGAGCTCGGCCTGCCGGCCGTCTGGCTCCAGGACGGGAGCTTCGACGACGCGGTCCTCGAGGCGGCCGCGAAGGCGCCGTTCGAGACCGTCTACGACGCCTGCATCATGGTGGCGAGCAACTTCGGCTGACCCGGGCGATACACTTCGCGCCGTGAGCGGAGAGACCGAGTCGATCGAAACGGACGGGTTCCGGGAAGAATGCGGCGTCTTCGGGATCTACGGGCACCCCGACGCCGCGAACCTCGCCTACCTCGGCCTCTACGCCCTCCAGCACCGCGGCCAGGAGGCGGGAGGCATCGCGGCCTGGAACGGCCGGAGGATCGCCGTCGAGAAGGGGATGGGCTACGTCGCCGACCTCTTCGACGAGGCGCGCCTGGCGCGCCTGCCGGGAAGGTCCGCGGTCGGGCACGTCCGCTACTCGACCGCGGGGGCCTCGCTCCTCGAGAACGCCCAGCCGATCGTCTACAACACGAACAAGGGCCCGCTCGCGATCGCGCACAACGGGAACCTCGTGAACGCCGAGGAGCTGCGCGCGGAGCTCGAGCAGGAGGGGTCGATCTTCACGACCTCCTCCGACACGGAGGTCTTCCTCCACCTCATGGCCCGGTCGCGGGCCGAGAGCCTCGTCGACGCCCTCCGCGACGCGCTCGGCCGCGCCCGCGGCGCCTACTCGATCGTCCTCCTCGCCGGGGAGAAGGTCCTCGCCGCGCGCGACCCGCAGGGCTTCCGCCCGCTCACGATCGGGCGCCTCGGCGACGCGTGGGTCGTCGCCTCCGAGACCTGCGCGTTCGACCTGATCGACGCCGAGCCGGTCCGCGACGTGGAGCCGGGGGAGATCGTCATCCTCGACGCGGGCGGCGTCGCCTCGGCCTCGTTCGCGATGGGCCGGCGCACCGCGTTCTGCGTCTTCGAGCACGTCTACTTCGCCCGCCCCGACTCCAATGTCTTCAGCCGCTCCGTCGCCGAGTCGCGGCGCGCGTTCGGGCGGAGGCTCGCCCGGGAGCACGCGGTCGCCGCCGACGTCGTCGTCCCGGTGCCCGACTCGGGCATCTTCGCGGCGCTCGGCTACGCGGAGGAGAGCGGCATCCCCTACGGCATGGGGCTCGTCCGGAACCACTACGTCGGCCGGACCTTCATCGAGCCGAAGCAGTCGATCCGGAGCTTCGGCGTGAAAGTGAAGCTGAACCCCGTGAAGTCGGTCGTCGGCGGGAAGCGCGTCGTCCTCGTCGACGACTCGATCGTCCGGGGGACCACGTCGAAGAAGCTCGTGCGGCTCCTGAAGTCGGCCGGGGCGACCGAGGTCCACATGCGGATCTCCTCCATCGCGTGGGTCGCGGCGATCAGCTCCTTGCGGC
>CAZWRQ010000210.1:0-8934 GCA_964636395.1 uncultured Holophagales bacterium | reverse complement strand
CGCCCGGGCGCGGCCGACGGAAGAGAGAGGACACGAACCCCGGCGTCGCGGAACGGCGCTAGGCGCGGGTCGCTCTCGGGCACCGCCGTGGCGAGCCAGGCCTCGCCCTGGGCGTGCCGCGAGAAGACCCTACGGTCGGCCGTGACGCGGAGACGCCCGTCGACGACGACGCGGCGATGCGGCACGACCGAGCGGTTCAGGCCTGCCCGGCGCGTCAGGGCGGGATCGTCGGCGAGCACCGTTCCCGCGCCGACGAGGATCGCGTCGCACTCCTCCCGCAGGCGCATCCCGTCGGCCCGCGCCTCCTCGCACGTCACCCAGCGGCTCCTCCCGGAGACCGTCGCGATCTTCCCGTCGAGCGACGCCCCCCACTTCAGGTGGACGAATGGCCGGCCGCTCCGCGCGGCCGTCAGGAACGGCTCGTTGAGACGCTCGGCGCGCTCGGCAAAGGCGCCCGTCTCGGTCGCAACGCCGCCGGCTCGGAGCCTCTCGCGCCCCTTCCCCGCCGTCCTCGGGTCCGGGTCGAGAAGGGAAAAGACGACCCGGGAGACGCCGACCGCGACGAGGGCGTCCGCACAGGGCGGCGTCCGCCCGTGGTGGGCGCACGGCTCGAGATTCACGACGACGGTCGCGCCGCGCGCACGGCTCCCCGCCTCCGCGAGGGCGACGACCTCCGCGTGCGGGCTCCCGGCCCGCTCGTGCCACCCCTCGCCGACGACGGCCCCCGCCGAGTCGACGACGACGGCGCCGACGCGCGGGTTCGGCGACGTGGAATAGCGCCCCTTCTCGGCGAGCTCGAAGACCCTCTCGAAGGCTGCGGTCAGGTCAGTCATCGATCAGCGCGGCGGCGAAGCCGGCCGGGTCGAAGTCGAGGAGGTCGTCGGCCGTCTCGCCGACGCCGACGTATCGCACGGGAAGGTTCAGCTCGCGGACGATGGCGAGGATGACGCCCCCCTTCGCGGTCCCGTCCATCTTCGTCAGGACGAGGCCGGTGACGCCCGCGGACTTCAGGAACTCGCGGGCCTGGGCGAGGCCGTTCATTCCCGTCACCGCGTCGAGGACCAGCAGGACCTCGTGGGGCGCCCCCGGGATCTCCCGTCCGGCGATCCGCCGGATCTTCGAGAGCTCCTCCATCAGGTTGTGCTTCGTGTGGAGGCGGCCCGCCGTGTCGACCAGGAGGAGGTCGGCGCCGCGCGCCTTCGCCGCGGCGCACGCGTCGAAGACGACGGCGGCCGGGTCGGCGCCCGGTCGGTGCTTCACGAGCGGAATGCCGATCCGCCCGGCCCAGACCTCGAGCTGGTCGATCGCGGCCGCCCGGAACGTGTCGCCAGCGGCGAGGACCGGCCGCCCCCCGGCGGCGGCAGCCCGCGCGGCGAGCTTCGCCGCCGTCGTCGTCTTCCCCGTCCCGTTCACGCCGACCATCAGGACGACGCGCGGCATTCCCGGAGGGACCTCACCGGCCGCGGGTCCCGTCACCGCGAGCCGCCGCTCGATCTCGGCCTTCAGGACGCGGCGGACGACGTCCGCCTCGCCCGCGTCGCGCTTCCCCGCCTCCACCCGGACCGCCTCGACGAGCTCGGCCGCCGTCGCCGGGCCGACGTCCGCCGCGAGCAGCGCTTCCTCGAGCGCCTCGAGGGCCTTCGGGTCGGGCGAGAACCGGGCCTTGATCGCGTCGCCGACGCGCGCGATCAGCTCCGTGTGGGTCATGAAGAGCCCGCGCTTCAGGCGGGCCATCAGCGACGGGCGAGCTCCCTCGGCCACGCTCGGCTCCCCTTCAGCCGATCTCGGCCGCGAGCCGCGTGCGGGCGGCGGCGAGGTGGGGACGCGCGAGGGACGGGACGCCTTCCCGCCCGAACAGGGCGAGGACGAAGTAGCCGTCCCGGACCGCGGTCGCGAGCACGCGCCCCGCGTCGAAGTCGAAGTCGACCTCCGCGACCTCGCCCAGGCCGCCGCCCATCGCGGCCCGCGCGAGCTCCGTCGTCCAGACGGACTGGTAGGCGCCGATCGTCTCGAGCAGCACGTGGTCGCCGAGGGAGGCGATCGCCTCTCCCTGCGGGTCGAGGAACGCGACCGCCCGCGCGCCGGGCGCGGCGAGGACCGGACGGAGGACGTCTTCGAAGCTCATCGTTCCCTGCCTGCCGCTCCCGGCTCGCCGCCGAGGAAGCGGCGCGCCTTCCGCGCCTCGTCGCTCTCCGGCGCGGACTGCACCGTCCGCTCCATGTAGCGGACGGCGAGGTCCCGACGGTCGGTCGTCAGGAGGCAGAGGGCGGCGTTGTAGTTGGCGACCGGGTCGTTCCCGTCCTCGCGGAGGAAGAGGAGGAAGTCCTCCAGCGCACCGCGGAAGTCCTCGAGCTTCATCCTCGCGAGGCCCCGCTCACGCGCGGCGTTGAGGTAGCCCGGGTCGTCGGCGAGGACGGTCGTCAGCTCTCGCTCCGCGTCGGCCCAGCGGAGCTGTCGTGCCCGCAGGAGCCCCAGGTTGAATCGCGCCTTCACGTGCTCGGACGTACGCGTCCCGGCCAGGACCTCGGAGAAGTCTTTCTCGGCGTCGTCGAAACGACCCGCCTCCATCGCCGCGACGCCCAGGTTGTTCTTCGCCTCGACGAGGTTCTCGTCCAGCGCGAGCGCCTCTGCGAAGAGCTTCGTCGCGTTCCGGTGGTCCTTCCGGTAGAGGTACGCCAGTCCGAGCGCGTTCGCCACCTCGGCGCTCCGCGGATAGGCCGCCCGGGCCGAGCCGAGCTGCTGAATCGCTTCGTCGACGCGACCCTCCCGGAGGAGAGTGAGCCCCTGGCGGTAGTCGACCAGGTCGGCCACGGCCGGGCTCGGCTCCGGGAGCTTCTTCGCGGCGTCGAGGGTGCTCCGGCACCCGCCCAGGACGAGGATCGCGGCGAGCGCCGCGGCGGCGCGGGGGACCCTCACGACGCCTCCGCCATCCGCGCCGCCTCCCCGATCACCTCGAGGTCGTTCTTCAGGAGGGCCTCCTCGAGCGCCTCGATGACGCTCGTGTCGTAGCGGGTGCCGGCAAACGTCTTGATGCGAGAGACCACGTAGTCGCTCCTCATCGCCTTCTGGTAGGGGCGGGTCGTCGTCATCGCGTCGAACGTGTCGGCCACCGAGATGATCCTCGCGAGCATCGGGATCTCCTCTCCCTTCAGCCCGTCGGGATACCCGGTCCCGTCCCACTTCTCGTGGTGGTACTTCATCCCGGGAATGATCCACTTCAGCTGGGGGATCTGCCCCATTATGAGCGCCCCCTTGACCGGGTGCAGCTTCATGATCTCGAACTCGTCGTCGGTGAGCGCCGTCGGCTTTCGCAGGATCCGGTCGTCGATCCCGATCTTCCCGACGTCGTGCAGGAGCGCCGCGATCCGGACCTTCCGGACCTCCTCGACAGGCTGGCCGAGGTGCCGGGCGATCGCGACCGAGTAGCGTGCGACCCGCTCCGAGTGGCCCCGCGTGTACGGGTCCTTCGCGTCGACGGCGGCGGCGAGCGCCCGGATCGAGTTGAGGAAGAGCTCCTGGTTCTCCCGGGCCGCGAGCTTGAGCTTCTCGATCGACTTCTCGAGCTCGCCCCCCATGTGGTTGAACCCTTCGGCGAGCTCCGCGAGCTCGAACGTCCCGGGGACCTCGACGCGCTGGGAGAGGTCCCCCTCCGACATCCGGTGGACGGACTCCGCGAGGGCCCGGACGGGCCTCGAGAGGGCGTTCGCCGCGAGGATCGCCGCGACGACGGCGAGGGCGACGGCGAGCGCCGCGACGAGCCACGACGTCCGCGTCATCTGCGTCGCCGCCGCGAACGCCCGAGCGACGTCCTTCTCGACGAGGACTCCCCAGTCGGGTAGCTCTTCCGTCGGACCCACGGGCGCGACCGTCCCGAGGACCCGCCGCGCGGCCGTCCCCTCGCCCCTCGGATAGGTCCGCGTCAGCCGGACCGGATGCTGGACGAACTCGGCGACGAGCTCCACGTCGAGGAGCGGCTCCTTGCCGCCGAAGGCCGCCGGGTCGCTCGCGAGGACGAGGTTCCCCCGCCGGTCGACGACGTAGGCGACGAGGTCCCGCTTCCGCTCCTGCTCGAGAAACGCCCGGATAGGCGCGAGCGAGACGAATGCCTCGACGACCCCGATCACGCCTCCCCTCGCGTCCGAGACGGGTACAGCCATGACGATCCCCGGGTCGGGAAGCGACGGGACGCGGAGCGCGTCACCGACGTAGACCGCTCCGCGCAGCGCTGTGTCGAACGCCCGGTTCAGCTCGGCCTCGAGCGGTTCGTCCAGGACCTCCGTCGGCTGGATCAAGCCGCCGAGTCGGTTGTCGTCGAGGGCCCTGAGGACGAGGAAGCTCGGCTCCGCGTCGCGGTAACGGCCGATGAGGCCCGTCCTCCCGACGAAGGCGAAGGGGTCCTCGCCGGGGGCGACGGCCCGGGCGAGCTCCAGCCCGTCGCCGATCTTCTTCACCTGGACGAGCATCCGTCGCAGGTACGCGTCGATCGCGTCCGAGAGCGTGACGGCGCTCCGGGTCAGGTACTGCGCCTCTGCGGTCTCGAGAGCGTCGCGGTTGATGGAGACGAGCCGAACCGCGGAGAGCGCGAGCGGGACGATCGAGACGACGACGAGCGTCGCGATCAGCGCCGTGACGATGCGCAACCGGGGTCGGCGAGGAAGGGCGGCCACCGGGAGATTCTAGCCGTCGCCGCTCGGAAGGCTCGCGGCGAGCTCCGCCTCCGCCACGCGCTCGAGGCGCGGCCGTCCGGGGGCGTCCATCAGGACGTCCCGGAGCCCGGCGCGGTCCCGCTTCTTGTCGCGCGGGAGGAACTTCGGGTAGTCCCGGCGAACGACGGACGACAGGGGCGGAGGCGCGAGGAGGCTGCGGAGCGTCTCGGCGGCGGCCTCCGCGATCGGACCCGGCAGTCGGCCCCGATCCGCGGAGAGACGGAGGGCGGCGAGGAGCCCCCACGCGACGGCTTCCCCGTGCCTGAGCCGGTAGGCGGACGCCCCTTCGAGCGCGTGCGCGACCGTGTGCCCGAGGTTCAGGACGTGACGCAGGCCGAGGGCCTCGTCGGGGTCCCGGGCGACGACGGAGGCCTTCAGCCGGAGCGAGCGGCCGATCGCCTCCGCGAGCGCGCGGGGGTCCCGCGAGCGGAGCCCTTCGACGAGGCGCGGCAGGCGCCGCCAGAACGGGGCGGAGAGGAGCGCGCACTTGGCGACCTCGGCGAGCCCCGAGCGGTAGTCCCGCTCGGAGAGGGTGTCGAGGAGGCGCGTGTCGGCGCAGACGAACCGCGGGTGGTGGAAAGAGCCGGCGAGGTTCTTACCGGCGGCGAGGTTCACCGCCGTCTTCCCTCCCAGCGCGCTGTCGGCCGCGGCGAGGAGCGTCGTCGGGACCTGGACGACGGGGACGCCGCGCAGCGCGAGCGAAGCCGCGAGGCCCGCCACGTCGCCGACCGTCCCCCCGCCGAACGCCACGATCCCACCGTCGCGCGCGAGGCCCCGCGCCGCCATCCCGGAAAGGAGCCGGCCGAGCTCCGTCCAGCTCTTCGCCCGCTCTCCGTCGGGGACGACGAGCGGCTCCGGGTCGAGGTCCCGCGCCCGCGCGAGCGCGGCCCGGAGGCGCTCGCCCTGCTCCGCGAGGACCGGGGCGGACGACACGACGAGCCAGCGCCCCGGGGCGATCCGGGAGAGGGCGTCCGCCAGGCGGGCGAGCGCCCCCTCTCCGACCGCCACCTCGCACGGCACGCGGGCCGCGACGAAGCGGAAGGCGCGGACGGCGCCCGGCTCAGGCCGGCTTCGGACCGTCATCCCCCGCCCGGCGGATGCCGAGCTCGGCGAGCTGGGCGTCCGCGACCGGCCCGGGCGACTCCGTCATGAGGCAGCTCGCGGACGCCGTCTTCGGGAACGCGATGACGTCCCGGATCGAGGCCGAGCGCGTCAGGACCATCAGCATCCGGTCGAGCCCGAGGGCGAGGCCGCCGTGCGGCGGCGCGCCGAAGCGAAACGCCTCGAGGAGGAAGCCGAACTTCGCCATCGCCTCCTCGGGAGAGATGCCGAGCGTCGCGAAGACCTTCGACTGGACCTCCGGCTGGTGGATCCGGATCGACCCGCCGCCGAGCTCCATGCCGTTCAGGACGACGTCGTAGGCCCTCGCGTGGACGCGCCCCGGGTCCGTGTCGAGGAAGGGAACGTCCTCGGGCCGCGGCGCAGTGAAAGGGTGGTGCGTCGCGTACCAGCGGCCGTCCTCCGGGTGCCACTCGAGGAGCGGGAAGTCGGTGACCCAGAGGAAGTCGAAGCGGTCCTCCGGAACGAGCTTCTCCTCGCGCGCGACGCGGAGCCGGAGCGCGCCGAGGACGTCGTTCACCGTCGCCCTCTTTCCCGCGACGACGAGGAGGAGGTCCCCGTCCTTCGCGTCGAGGCCGGCGCGGGCCGACGCGACGGTCGCGTCGTCCATCATCTTCTTCGCGTTCGAGCCCCAGGTCCCGGGCGGCTCCGCCTGGAGCTTCACCCAGACGAGCCCGGCCGCCCCGAGCTGCTTCGCGGCGGCCTCGAGCTCGTCGAGCCGCTTGCGCGAGAAGGCCGCGCCGCCGGGGACGGCGATCCCCTTCACCATCTCGGCCGACCGGAGGACCTCGGAGGGCGAGGCGGAGACGTCGAGCGCGCGGAGCTCCATGCCGAATCGCGTGTCGGGCCGGTCGATCCCGAACCGGTCCATCGCCTCGGCGTGCGTCATTCGCGGGAAGGGGACGGGGCACGGGATCCCGTAGGCCGGGAAGACCGCCGCGAAGAGCTTCTCGATCAGCGCGTAGACCGTCTCTTCGTCGGGGAACGACAGCTCGAGGTCGACCTGCGTGAACTCGGGCTGCCGGTCGGCCCGGAGGTCCTCGTCGCGGAAGCAGCGCGCGATCTGGTAGTAGCGATCCATCCCCGCGACCATCAGGAGCTGCTTGAAGAGCTGCGGGGACTGCGGGAGCGCGTAGAACTCTCCGGGGTGGACGCGCGACGGGACGAGGAAGTCTCGCGCCCCCTCGGGCGTCGACTTCGTCAGGATCGGCGTCTCCACCTCGAGGAAGCCCTCCTCATGGAGGACCTGCCGGATCCGAAACGTCACGTCGCTCCGCTTCACGAGGTTCGAGGTCATCTCCGGCCGGCGGAGGTCGAGGTAGCGGTACTTCAGCCGGAGGTCTTCCGAGGCCCGGACGTCGTCCTCGATCACGAAAGGCGGCGTCTCCGCGCGATTGAGGAGCTCGAGCGCGGTGGCCCGGAGCTCGACGTCGCCCGTCGGCATGTCGGCGTTCCGCGCGGAGCCCTCCCGCGGGACGATCGCGCCGGTCACGGCGAGGACGTACTCCCCGCGCAGCTCCTTGGCGCGCGAGAGGAGCTCGGGCTCGTCGAGGAGCTCGGCGTCGAAGACGACCTGCAGGATCCCCGAGCGGTCCCGAAGGTCGACGAAGACGAGCTCGCCGAAATCGCGGCGGCGGTGGACCCAGCCCTTGACCTGGACCGTCCGTCCGGCGTCCTCCCTGCGGAGCGAGCCGGCGGGGACGCGGGCAACGAGTGCGCTCACGGCGTCTCTCCCTTCAGCGTTCGCGGGAGGTCGCCGATCGGCACCTCCCTCTGCGACCTCTCCACGAGGTCCTTGACGACCACGACGCCCGACTGCCGCTCCTTCTCGCCGACGAGGACGGCCGTGCGGCAGCCGCGCTTCGCGGCGCTCTTCAGAGCGTGGCCCGGCCCCTTCCCGGCCGGGTCGAGGTCGACCGCGACGCCCGCGCGGCGGAGCTCGCCGGCAAGCGCGAGGGCGGCGGCGCGGTCGGCCGGGTCGATCGCCACGAGGGCGACGGGCGCGAACGCGTCGATCGCCGCGCGGCGGAACGGCTCCGGCAGGACGTCGACGAGCCGGTCCTCACCGATGGCGAATCCGATGCCGGGCGTCCTCGGCCCGCCGAGGTCCGACACGAGGCGGTCGTACCGCCCTCCGCCGAGCAGCGCGTCCTGGGCGCCGAGCCCCTGTGCCGTCACCTCGAAGACCGTGCGCGTGTAGTAGTCCAGACCTCGGACGAGCCGCGGCTCGACCCGGTAGGGGATACCCGCCGCGTCGAGGAGCGCGAGGAGCTCCTCGTGGTGCGCCTTCGAAGCCGGGTCGAGGTGGTCAAGGACGCGCGGCGCCCCTGCGAGCGCGGCCGCCAGCGCGGGGTCCTTCGTGTCGAGGACGCGCAGGGGGTTGTCCCGCAGCCGCCGACGGTCGTCCTCCCCCATCGTCCCCTCGTGCGCGGCGAGGTAGGCGCGGAGCGCCTCGACGTAGGCCGGGCGCGACTCCTCGCTCCCGACGCTGTTCAGCGAGACCGAGAGGCCCGTGAACCCGAGACGGGTGAAGAGGTCGAAGAGCATCACGAGGAGCTCCGCGTCCGTAGCGGCGTCGGCCGCGCCGAGCACCTCCGCTCCGATCTGCCGGAACTCGCGATAGCGGCCCTTCTGCGGCCGCTCGTAGCGGTACTGCGGACCCACGTAGTAGAGCTTCCTCACGCCGCCCGCCTGCGGCATCTGGTGCTCGACGTACGCCCGCGCCACGCCCGCGGTGTTCTCGGGCCGGAGCGAGACGTCGCGCCCGCCCCGGTCGGTGAAGGCGTACATCTCCTTGTGGACGATGTCCGACGCCTCTCCGACGCTCCGCACGAAGAGCTCCGTCGGCTCCAGCACGGGCGTCCGAATCTCGTCGTAGCCGTAGAGGGAGAAGACGGTCCGGGCCGTCTCCTCGAGACGGTTCCAGACGCGCGTGTCGGGCGGGAGCAGGTCCCGCATTCCCTTGACGCTCGTGATCATCGGGGCTGGCCCTTCGTCAGAGGACGGGCACGGGAAGGGGGAGGCTCCGTCCGCGCCGCACGTCCTCTCGGAGGTACTCCTCCTTGTATTCCAGGTAGTTCCGCCAGTACGCGTCGAGCCCGTCGGCCTC
>CAZWRQ010000209.1:0-8934 GCA_964636395.1 uncultured Holophagales bacterium | reverse complement strand
CGAGGGCGGCGGCGAGGAGGAGCGCTCCCGGCATGGCCGGACGGTACCGCGAACGGTGATTCGGCGCAGCGTTCGGGCGTCGCGCCCCTTCTTGACACCTCCGCCACGAGTGGCAAGCTGACCGCGTCCGGGACGAATGGGGATGCGGTTCCCTGAAGGCTCCTCCCGCGGCGTGCCGGGGAGCGGTTCCGCCGGTCCGCGGGGGGCTCGCCGGGAGGGGACGTCTCGCCGGATCTCCGGACGGAGCCGAGGGAGGAACGATGAACCTGACGATCGAGCCGAGGGAGTCTCACGTCCTGGCCCGGATCGAGGACGCCCGCCTCGACGCGCTCTCCGCCCCCGACTTCAAGGCGCGCATGTCGGGCGCGCTCACCGGGACGGCGCCGAAGGTCGTCCTCGACCTCTCGCCCGTCGCCTTCATCGACAGCGCCGGGCTCGCCTCCATCCTGTCGCTCGTGAAGGGACTCCCCGAGGGGGGCGACCTCCGGATCGCCGGAGCGCGCGACGCCGTCCGCGCCGTTTTCCGCCTGACGCGGCTCGACAAGGTGCTCGCCCTTCACGACACGGTGGAAGAGGCGGTCGCCGCCGTGGAGGCCCGATGAGCATCGCGCCGCCGCTGCCCCGGACCGGGGAGGAGCTGCGCGAAGCGATCCGCTGGCACGTCCGGCACTCGCTCGGGAAGGCCTGGGAGGACGCCACGAACGGCGACCTCTTCCAGGCCCTCGGTCTCGCCGTCCGCGACCGGGCCTGGGAGCGCCTCCTCGCGACGGAGAAGCGCTACCGGCAGGCCGGCGCCAAGCGGGTCTACTACCTCTCGATGGAGTTCCTCATCGGGCGCTCGCTCGTCGACTCGCTCCACAACCTCGGCCTCCACGACGCGGCCGTGAACGCGCTCGCCGAGCTTGGGCACGGCCTCGACCAGGTGCGCGAGGAGGAGGTGGACGCCGGGCTCGGCAACGGCGGCCTCGGGCGCCTCGCCGCCTGCTTCCTCGACTCGCTCGCGACGCTCCACCTGCCGGGCTACGGCTACGGCCTCTTCTACCAGTACGGCCTCTTCCGCCAGGAGATCGACAACGGCTACCAGAAGGAGCGCCCCGACCGCTGGCTCCACGCCGCGATGCCCTGGACCGTCGAGCGGCCCGAGGAAGCCGTCCTCGTCCCGGTCTACGGCCGGATCGTCGACACGGTCGACCGGAAGAGCCAGTACAACCCGATGTGGATGGACTGGAAGATCCTCGTCGGCGTGCCGCACGAGATGCCCGTCGTCGGCTACGGCGGCGAGACGGTGAACGCGCTCCGGCTCTACTCCGCCCGCGCCTCCGACGAGTTCAACATGGAGTTCTTCAACTCCGGCGATTACGTCCAGGCGGTCCAGGAGTCGATCGGGTCGGAGACGATCTCCAAGGTCCTCTACCCCTCCGACAAGGTCCAGAAGGGGAAGGAGCTCCGCCTCCTGCAGGAGTATTTCTTCGTCGCCTGCGCTCTCCGGGACATCCTCCGACGCTTCCTCCGCGAGGGGCATCCCATCGCGGCGTTCCCCGACCGGATTGCGATCCAGCTGAACGACACGCACCCCGCCCTCGCCGTGGCCGAGCTGATGCGCCTCTTCGTCGACGAGCACGACGTGCCGTGGGAGCGGGCGTGGGAGATGACCGTCGCGACGCTCGGCTACACGAACCACACGCTGCTGCCGGAGGCGCTCGAGAAGTGGCCGCTCCCGCTCGTGGAGACGGTCCTCCCGCGGCACCTGCAGATCATCTACGAGGTGAACCGGCGGTTCCTCGACGAGGTCGCGCACCGGGCCCCGGGCGACGAGGCGGTCCTCGCCCGAGTCTCGATGATCGAGGAAGGCGATCCGAAGCAGGTCCGGATGGCTCAGCTCGCCGCCGCCGGGAGCCACTCGATCAACGGCGTCGCCGCGCTCCACTCGCGCCTCATCACGGAGAACCTCTTCCCCGACCTCTACCGGCTCCACCCGGAGCGGTTCAACAACAAGACGAACGGCGTCACGCCGCGGCGCTGGCTCCTGAAGTCGAACCCGAGCCTGGCCGCCCTCCTCACCGAGACCGCCGGCCCCGGCTGGGTGACCGACTACGGCCTCCTGCGCGAGCCGCTCGACCGGCTCGCCGAGGACGCCGCCTTCCGCGACCGCTTCCGCGCCGTCAAACGCGAGAACAAGGTCCGGCTCGCGAGGATCGTCGCCGACCTGACGCGCGTGCGGGTCGACCCCGACTCCCTCTTCGACATCCAGATCAAGCGGATACACCTCTACAAGCGGCAGCTCCTGAACGCCCTCCACGTCGTCCACCTCTACTTCCGGATCGTGGAGGACGGGGAGCTCCCGAAGGCGCCGCGGACGTTCGTCTTCGCCGGCAAGGCCGCGCCCGGCTACTGGATCGCCAAGCAGGTCATCAAGCTGATCCACGCCGTCGGGGAGAGGGTCAACCGCGACACGCGGGTCAGGGGGATGCTCAAGTGCGTCTTCCTCCCCGACTACCGCGTCTCGCTCGCCGAGCGGATCATCCCGGCCGCCGACCTCTCGGAGCAGATCTCGACCGCCGGGATGGAGGCGTCCGGCACCGGGAACATGAAGCTCTCGATGAACGGCGCCCTGACGATCGGGACGCTCGACGGCGCGAACATCGAGATCATGGAGGAGGCGGGCGAGGAGAACATCTTCATCTTCGGCCACACCGCGGAGGAGCTCGACCGTCTGAAGCAGCCCGGGGCGTACTCCGCCCGCCGCGTCTACGAGGAAGACTCGCGCGTCCGGCGCGTCCTCGACGCCTTCCGGACGCCCCTCTTCGCGCCGTTCGAGCCGGGGATCTTCTCCTGGCTGTTCGAGAACGTCGTCGAGAACCACGACCCGTACTTCCACCTGGCCGACTTCGACGCCTACGCCGCCGCGCAGGATCGGGTCGCGGACCAGTGGACGGACGCGGCCGGATGGACGCGCAAGGCGGTGCTGAACGTGGCGCGGATGGGGAAGTTCTCCTCCGACCGGACGATCCGCGAGTACGCCCGGGAGATCTGGCACCTCGCGCCCGTTCCGCCGGAGGCGGCGCCGCGCTAGCGCGAGTTTCGGTTCCTGCGGCCGTTCGGGGGACAATCAGGCTCCCCGGAGGAGTCCAATGACGAATGCCGCGCCCCGCCGTCGCCGGGTGGCCGTAGCCACAGCCTCGAAAGCCGCCCCCCCCGCGGCGCGCCGCCCGGCGCGTCCGAAGCGGCCACCCGTCGTCCCGAAGCCGATCGTCGACGGGACGCCGCACGTCCACCCCGAGGGGGAGTTCCTCTGGGAGAGCTCGCCGTCCCGCTACATCGCCCGGATGAGCGCGACGACGGGGCGCGAGGTCCTCCGGCCGGTCGAGCCGGAGGAGCTCCTCATCACGGCCCACCGCGACAAGAACCCGTTCGAGGTGACGACGTCGTTCCTCGCGAGCCGCCTCGTCCAGGTGACCGGCAACGAGGAAAAGGTGCGCGAGGCGATGAAGTCGGCGAACGCCTTCGGCCTGAAGGTGGCTGGCCGGCTCGGCCGCCTCACCGGCTCGCACGCGGTGGAGCGCGGGGCGAAGAAGCTGATCGGCGTCGTCGACCGCTCCGTCTTCTTCCAGTTCCGCGAGCCGACGCACCGGACGGCGCGCGACGTCTCGCAGCGGATCGAGAAGCTTCGCGACGACGCCCGCGCGGCGCTCGCCGCCCGCGGGCGGAGCCCGCGACTCCGCGTCCTCCTGACCGGCGCGACCGGCTTCCTCGGTCAGGAGATCCTCGCGCAGGCGGCCTCGGACCGGAGGATCGCCGAGGTCGTCTCGGTCGTCCGGCCCCAGACGGTCCGCGACCCGAAGACGAAAGAGGTGATCCGCGTCCTCTCCCCGACCGAGCGCGGCCGCCTCCTCCTCTCCCGGCTCGGCGTCGGCGGGCGGGCGGCGCGCAAGTTCCGGTTCGTCGAGGGGGACATCGAGAGGCCGGGCCTCGGGATCCCCGAGGACGAGCTCGCGACGCTCGAGCGGACGGTCACGCACGTCGTCCACTGCGCCGCCTCGGTCTCCTTCGACGACACCTACGAGAGCTCCTTCCGGGCGAACGTCCTCGGCTGCAAGAACGCGCTCGACTTCTCGCTCCGGCTCCAGCGCGCGAAGGGGTCGAAGTTCGTGCTCCACGTCGCCATCGAGACCTCGTACATCCACGGGCGGAAGAAGCGCTCCATGGCGCAGGAGAACGCCCTCGTCTTCCCGAAGAACTTCTACAACAACTACTACGAGCTGACGAAGGCGATGGCCTCGATCGAGACGGACCGGCACATGGTCGAGGAGGGGCTCCGCGTCGTCCAGCTCCTGCCCGCCATCGTGATCGGCGACTCGCGGACCGGGAACAACCGGGGCGACACGAAGGTCGTGAACGCCCCGGTGAACGCCTTCGGGCGGGCGAAGGAGGCGCTCGACGCGCTCCGCGCCACGCGCTTCGGCGAGCCGAAGGCCGCGGCGATCGCCTCCGTCGCGATGGTCTTCCCGGCCGACCGCTCCGCCGAGATCAACCTCGTCACCGTCGACCGCGTCGTCGAGGGGATCCTCGCGGCGCTGACCCGCCCCGAGGCGATCGGCGAGCGGGTCCACCTCGCGACCGACCACCGGATCCGGACCGAGGACATCGTGCGGATCGAGAAGGAGGAGCTCGGCGTCGACGTCCGCCTCGCCGACCCGACGCTCTTCCGGAACGTCACGCTCCCCTTCGTGTCGGCGCTCCTCCGGCGGGCGAACGAGCCGAAGCTCGCGAGCGCCCTCGAGAAGCTCGGGACGATCTTCGGCGGCTACGGAGAGTGGGGGCAGCCGATCCACAGCGTCGGGAACGACGTCCGGGTCCTCGGCCTGCCGCTCCGGCGCCCCAACACTTACTACGCCTTCCGGATGCTCTGCCGGCACAACAAGCTGGTCCAGGACTTCGGCCGCGTGAAGGACCCGGACGAGATCGCCCGGCGCGAGCGCGTCTGGGCCGCGGCGATCGAGAGGATCGAGCGGGAGTCGGGGCGGCTCGCCGGGTCGCTCGAGACGCCCGAGTTCCGGAAGCGGATCGAGGAGGTCCTCGACCTCCGGACGTTCGAGGCGAAGGCGCCGGCGAAGTAGCGGCCTACGCGCGCCCGGCGACGGCCTACGGCACCGTTCCCTCCGAGACGAGCGACCAGCTCGCCCAGACGACCTTCCATCCATCGCCCTCCGGGGCGAGGTTCATCTCGAAGCGGACCTTCGCCGTACGCGGGAGCATCTCCGCGAGCGCGCCGAGCTTGCGCGGCGAGCCGTTGAACGAAGCCGTGAAGGTCGCCCGGGCGAGGTCCGGCTTGCGGTCGACGTCGAGGTCCGAGAAGGAGGCCGAGATCGACTCGTAGGCCGCGAAGTAGCGGCGGAGCGTGCCGAGCGCGGCGGCTCGATCGAGGTGCTCGACGTCGGTGTAGGCCGCGGCGAGGAGCTCGCCGGCGGCCTCTGCGTCGCGGTCCTCGGCGGCCGATTCGAGCGCCTCGATCGTCGCCCGGACCGGGTCGGCCTCCTTCCGGCAGGAGACGAGGGCGAGGAGGAGCGGGAAGGCGAGGAACGGAGCGAGGCGACGGGTCATGGCGTCTCTCCTTCGGCGCTCGCCGGCGCCGTGCGCGCGAGGAGGATGGCGGAAAGGAGGGCCGCGAGGAAGGCCCCGGCCCAGAGCGCGTTTCCGCCCCAGCGCTCGAGGACGGCCGTTCCGGCCCACGGCCCGATCGCGAAGGCGAGGTTGAACGACATCATGTAGAGGCCCATGTACTCGCCGCGGCGGGCCTCCGGCGCGAGGTCGGCGACGGCGGCGTTGAGTCCCGGGAAGAGGACGATCTCGCCGAACGTCCAGACGACGACGGCGACGAGGACCATCGCCGGGGCGTCGGCGAACGCGAGGAGGCCGAAGCCGACCCCCGTCAGGAGGGCGCCGAGCGGGAGCGAGCGGCGGGCCGGCCAGCGGGCCATCGCGGAGTTGAGCGGCACCTCGAACGCCACGACGAGGAGGGTGTTGAGCGTGGCGAGGAGACCGTACTGCGCCTCGCTCCAGCCGTGGTCGCGAACGAGGAAGAGGGCCATCGCCGCGACGTGCTGGAAGAAGACGATCGCGACGGGGAGGACTCCGAGGACGAGGAGGAGGAGCTTCCGGTCGAGGTGGGCGGGACGAACGTGCTCGCGCGGAGCGGCGTTCGCCCCTCCGCCGTGCTCCCGGTCGGGCCGCCCCGCCTTCGCGAGGATCGCCGCCGCGGCGAGGGCCGAGAGGGCGTCGGCGACGAAGAGGGCGGTGTACGACCAGGTGGCGAGGAAGCCGCCGAGCGCGGGGCCGATGCTCATGCCGAGGTTGATGGCCAGCCGGTTCACGGCGAAGGCCGTCTTCCGGTGCTCCGGCCCGACGGCCGAGGCGATCGCCGTGAGGCTCGCGGGGCGGAAGAGCTCGGAGACTACGGCCCAGAGGACCGTCGCGACGGCGACAGAGGCGGGTGTTCGCGCGACGGGGAAGACGAGGAGGACGAGCCCCGAGAGGAGGAGCGAGGCCGTCATGAGGCGGATCGGCCCGACCCGGTCGCAGAGGCGCCCCGCGAACGGGGAGGTGACGAGCGCCGTCGCTCCGTAGAGCGCGACGATGGCACCCGCCAT
Organism: uncultured Holophagales bacterium; assembly: GCA_964636395.1. Classification (GTDB taxonomy): domain Bacteria; phylum Acidobacteriota; class Thermoanaerobaculia; order UBA5066; family UBA5066; genus UBA5066. The sequence continues at coordinate 2,287 of CAZWRQ010000209.1, read as the reverse complement.
GGACGGCGAAAGGCCCATGTCGCGCGTCAGGTAGAGGAGGAGGAACGGGAGGACCATCGTCCCCGCGCGGTTGACGAACGTCGCGAGGCACTGCACCCAGACCGCGCGAGGTAGGGCGCGGAGGTCGGATCGGAGCGACACGGAGCGTCAGGCCAGGAGCGCCGTCACGAGCCGGAACGCGACGAACGCCCCGACCCAGGCGAGGACGCCCATGTAGGTGAACTGGAGGAGCGGCCAGGTCCAGCCGCCCGTCTCGCGTCTCACGACGGCGATCGTGGACATGCACTGCATCGCGAACGCGAAGAAGACGAGGAGCGCGACGGCGCCCGCGGGCGTCAGGTCGTGCCGCAGGGCCGCCTGGAGGCTGGCGCCGTCGTCGTCCCCCTCGATGCCGTAGATCGTCCCGAGCGTCCCGACGATCACCTCGCGCGCGGCGAGGGAGGTGATGAGGCCGATGCCGATCTTCCAGTTGAAGCCGAGCGGCTCGATGAGCGGCTCGACGGTCCGGCCGATCGTCCCGGCGAAGCTGTCGGCGATCTCGGGCGCCTTGCCGTTCTTCGTCGGAACGTGGGCGAGGCCCCAGAGGAGGATCGACATCGCGAGGATGACGGTGCCGGCGCGGCGCAGGAAGACCTTCGAGCGGTCGAAGAGGCGGAGGCCGACCTGCCGGAGCGTGGGCCGGCGGTACGGCGGCATCTCGAGGACGAAGGGGGTCCGCTCGCTCTTCAGGATCGACGACTTCAGGACCCGCGCCGTGACGACGGCCGCGGCGAAGCCGAGGACGTAGAGGCCGAGGAGGGCGGCGGCGCGCGTGCCGAGGAAGGGGCCGAGGAGCGGTGTCTCGGGGAGGAAGGCCGCGATGATGAGCGTGTAGACAGGCAGGCGCGCCGAGCAGGTCATGAACGGCGCGATGAGGATCGTGGCGATCCGGTCGCGCTTGTTCTCGATGGTGCGCGTCGCCATGATCGCCGGCACCGCGCACGCGTAGGCCGACAGGAGCGGGATGAACGACTTCCCCTGCAGGCCGACCTTCGCCATCGTCCGGTCGGCGATGAGCGCCGCTCGGGCGAGATACCCCGAGTCCTCCAGCAGGCCGATGAAGAGGAAGAGGATCAGGATCTGCGGGAGGAAGACGAGGACGGAGCCGACGCCCCCCCAGATCCCCTCGACGACGAGGCTCCGGAGCGGGCCCTCGGGGAGGAGACGGCCGACGAGGTCTCCCGAGGCGCCGACCGCGCGATCGACGAGGTCCATCAGCGGCGCCGCGGCGCTGAAGATCGTCTGGAAGACCGCGACGACGACCGCGAGGAAGACGAGCGGCCCGGCGACGGGGTGAAGGAAGAGGCCGTCGAGGCGACGGGTCCAGACGGGCGGCGCCGGCGGGAGGTACTTCGCCTCGGCGCCCAGGCGAGCGGCCCACTCGCGGCAGCGCGGGAGGTCGTTCAGCGCGGGGAGCTCGACGGGACGCGGGATGCCGATACGGCCGCGGAGAAACTGGAGGACCGTGTCGTACCCCTCGCCGCTCGCCGCGCTGATGAGTGCGACGGGGGCGCCGAGGCGCCGCGCGAGCTCCTCGACCTGCACGTCGCCGCCGCGCCGCTCGAGCTCGTCGGCCATGTTTAGGACGATGAGGGTCGGCAGGCCGAGCGCGAGGACGGGCGCCGCCAGGACGAGGTGGCGGCCGAGGTTCGTGACGTCGAGGATGAGGAGGATCGTGTCGGGGCGCGGGACCCCTTCCATCCGCCCCATCAGGACGTCGAGCGTGACGCGCTCGTCCTCGGAGCGCGGGTTCAGGCTGTAGACGCCCGGGAGGTCGATGACGTCGAGCTCGGCTTCGTCCTCGATCCGGAGCTTGCCGAGATGCTGCTCGACGGTGACGCCCGGGAAGTTCGCGACCTTCTGCCGGAGACCGGTGAGCCTGTTGAAGAGGGTCGACTTGCCGGAATTCGGCGGGCCGACGACGGCGACGACGCGCGAAGGCGGCGGCACCGCCTCCCCGGCCGCCCGGACCGGCAGGTTGGAGGCCGCGTTCACGTGGCGCTCGCCGCGTCGGGCTTCGGGAGCGGCCGCAGGTGGAGGCGGGCGGCGGTCTCGCAGCGGAGCGCGACCTCCGTCCCGTCGACCCGGAAGACGCGCGGGTCGCCTCCGGGAGCGCGGAACGAGGCGGCGACGCGGCTGCCGGGCAGGAAGCCGAGCTCCATGAGGCGGAGCGAGACGTCGTCGGGGAGGTCGATCCGGTCGAGGATCGCTTCCTCTCCCTTTCGGAGGTCGAGGAGGGTCGCGGGGG
>CAZWRQ010000208.1:0-8969 GCA_964636395.1 uncultured Holophagales bacterium | reverse complement strand
ATACTGCCGGCACTTCGGACAGGACGAATCGAGACCGTGCGACGCGGGAATCCCGATCGCACGGTCTCGATTCGTCCTGTCCGAAGTGCCGGCAGTATATTCCGCGGCCTTTCGGCGCCCGCCGGGGCGGAATTGATGCGCCCGGATCATGGTGCGGGACGACGCCGCGGGCCAATCATCGTCCGCGTGGAGGGGACGGGCGGAAGGTACGGGTACGAGCCGGGCTGCTTCCGCCCTCCGAAGGGACGGGACGGGGATGCGGGGCTCCTCGACGCCGTCCGCGCCCTCGGGCTCGAGCTCGAGGTCGTGGACGAGCGGGCCGGCGACGCGCCGGGCGCCCTCGCCCTGAACGGCCTTCCGGCCTACACGCGGGTCGCGAGGCTCCTCTCCCTCGCGGCACGCTTCGGTCGAGGCGCCCTCCCGCGGCGGACGCCCACGGTCGTCAGCCCATGCACCGCCTGCTTCCGGAACCTCTCTCGCGCCCGGCAGGCGCTCGCGACGCGCACCGACCTCCGCCGACAGGTCGACGCCTGCCTCGCCGACGAAGGATTCCGGTGCGAGCCCGACGCCGTCCGCGTCCGCCACCTCCTGGACGTCCTCTGGGAGGACGTCGGGCCCGGCGCCGTGCGCGCCCGCGTCACGCTCCCTCTCTCGGGGCGGCGCGTCGCGGCGTACTACGGGTGCCTCGCGGTCCGCGACGGCGAGGGGCGGGACACCCGGACGGTCGGGTTCGAGACGCGCTTCGAGCGGCTCCTCGCGGCGCTCGGGGCCGACGTCGTCGACCTCCCTCTCCGGGCGCACTGCTGCGGGGGCCGCGCCTCGGAAGCGAGCGCCGAGGTCGCCGCCTCGCTCGTCGGCCGCATCCACCGCTCCGCCGCTGAGCGGGGTGTCGACGTGATCGCCGTCGCCTGCCCGCGCTGCCGCCACAACCTCCGGAGCCGCCCCGGAGCGCTCGCCGCGGCCGCCCCCGAGCTGCCCGAGATCCCAGTCCTCTACTTCACCGAGCTGATGGCCGAGGCGTTCGGGCTGGAGCCCCGGGATGCCGCCAGGCGCCGCACTTCCTGCTCCAGCACGGCCAGCGGCGCCGGCTTGGCCAGGTAGGCGTCGGCCCCGGCCGCGAGGATCCTCTCCCGGTCGCCGGCCATGGCGAGCGCCGTCAGCGCGAGGACGCGAGGCGGCGCCGCGGCGCCCGCCCGGAGCCGCGCGAGGACCTCGAGCCCGTCCATCCCCGGGAGCTGAATGTCGAGGACGACGAGGTCGGGCCGGCGGGCCGCCACGCGCTCCAGCGCCTCCGTTCCCGAAGCCGCTTCCTCGACGACGAACCCGCGCGTCCGGAGGAACTCGCCGAGGATCGTCCGGTTGGCGTCGTCGTCCTCGACGAGAAGCACCCGGGACGCGGCGGCGTCGTTCGGCGCGGGGAATGGCTCCCCATCGAGGACGCGGTGCGCTCCCGACCCGCGCGCGCTCGGCGGGCGCCACGGGAGCGTCACGCGGAAGGCGCTCCCTTTCCCGGGCGCCGACTCGACCTCCACGCGGCCGCCGTGCAGCTCCGTCAGGCTGCGGACGAGCGCGAGGCCGAGGCCCGTGCCGGCGTGCTCCCGCGAGAGGCGCGTGTCGAGCTGGGTGAAGGGAAGGAAGAGCTTCGGGAGGTCCTCGTCCGCGATCCCCGGGCCGGAGTCCTTCACCTCGAGCCGGACGAGGCTGGCGTCGGCGTCGCCCAGCGCGGTGAGCTCCACCGTCCCGCCGCCCGGCGTGAACTTCACCGCGTTCGACAGGAGGTTCACGAGGATCTGGCGGACCCGCCGGGCGTCGGCCCCGAAGCGGACCGACGCGTCGGGGGCGCGGAGGACGAGCGCGATCCCCTTCCGCTGCGCCTCGTTCCTCACCATCGAGAGCGCCGATTCGCAGACGTCCGCGAGGACGCACGCGTCCGCGCGCAGCGACAGGCGCTCCGCACCGATCTTCGCGAGGTCGAGGAGGTCCGCCAGGAGCGACAGGAGGTGCCGGCCCGCTTCTTCGAGCGTCCGGAGCGTCCGCAGCTGCGCCTCGTTCAGGGGGCCGTGGGCCCCGGCGCGAAGCAGCTCGGCCGCGCCGAGGATCCCCGTCAGGGGCGTCCGGAGCTCGTGGCTCATGCTCGCGAGGAAGGCATCCTTGGCGCGGGCCGCCTTCTCGAGCTCCGCGTTCACGCTCTCGAGCTCCTCCGACCTCCGGGCGACCCGCTCCTCCAGCGTCGCGTTGAGGGCGGCGATCTCGGCGAGCGCCCGCTCCCGCTCCGTGACGTCCTTCACGCGGATCGAGACCGCCGCCACCTCGCCGCACGGCCCGCGGACCGGAGAGTAGACCGTCTCGAAGAAGTGGCCGGCCGCCTCGGTCCGATGCGTGTGCGCCTCGCCCGAGAACGCCCGCTCGAGGCTGTCCCGAACGCCCGCCACGTTGTGGGGCGAGATGAAGGAGAAAAGGTCGTCCCCGAGGGCCACGGCCTGGGTCCGCGCGGCGAAGACGACCCTTCGGGCCGGCCCGTTGAACGCGAGGATCCGCCCGGCGCGGTCGACGAGGCCGACCGGCTCCGGGATCGACTCCAGGATGGCGTGGAGGTCGAGGAACGCCGCCGCGGGAGACGTCTCCCCCTCCCGCCTTCGCTCGCGATCCAGGTCCACGGGCCCGTCCACCGTATCCTCAGTCTAGCCTCCCGGGGCCCGGCGTAAACTGGACCCACCATGCTGACCGTCTACCTCGCCGCGCTGGCCTTCGGCCTCGTCCTGATCGGGGCCTCCGTCTTCCACGGGGACGGGGACGGCCACGACACCGGGGACGATCACGGCGACGCCGACGCCGACCACGGCGCCTTCCTCTCGAACCTCTTCTCGCTCCGCTTCTGGACCTACGCCCTCGGGGCGTTCGGCATGGCGGGGACCGCCCTCTCGCTCCTCGGCGTCGGCGCCCCGGTCCACGTCCCCGTCTCGGTCGTCCTCGGGTTCGTCGTCGGCACGGGTGTCGCCGCCCTCTTCCGCTCGCTCGGCCGCGGGGCCGCGACGAGCCCGGCCTCGACCGAGGCGTTCCTCGGCTCGGAGGGTGAGGTCGTCCTGCCCCTTCTCCCCGACAGCCTCGGGAAGATCCGCCTCCACGTCGCCGACCAGGACGTCGAGGTCCCCGCCCGGACGGGCGGCGAGCCGATCCAGATCCGCGAACGCGTCGTCGTCGTCCGCTTCCGGGACGGGATCGCCGAGGTCGAGCCCGCTCCCTGGAAGGAATAGCTACTCCAAGAGCCAGGAGGTCGTCGTGCTCGACTCTCTCGCCGGAATCGGAGCAGGTGTCGTCGCGGGTGCCGTCTCACTCGGCATCCTCTCGCTCCTCGCGAAGTCGATCCTCGTCATCTGCCCGCCGAACCAGGTCGTCATCTTCTCGGGGCGCAAGCGCAAGCTCGCCGACGGCAGCCAGGTCGGATACCGGGTCGTCCTCGGCGGGCGGTCCGTGAGGATCCCGATCCTCGAGCGGGTCGACCGGATGAGCCTCCTCTCGATCCCGATCGACCTGAAGGTCTCGAACGCCTATTCCAAGGGCGGCATACCGCTCCGGGTCCACGCGATCGCGAACGTGAAGGTCTCCTCCGACCCGCGCGTCGTCGGGAACGCCATCGAGCGCTTCCTCGGGCGCGACCCGGCCGAGATCGCGCGCGTCGCCAAGGAGAGCCTCGAGGGGCACCTCCGCGGCGTCCTCGCGAACATGACGCCGGAGGAGGTCAACGAGGACCGGCTCAAGTTCGCGACCGGCCTCGTCGACGAGGCCGAGGGGGACTTCCGCAAGCTCGGCCTGACGCTCGACACGCTGAAGATCCAGAACATCTCCGACGAGGCGAACTACCTCGCGAACATCGGCCGCGCCCGGATCGCGATGGTCCTCCGCGACGCGGAGATGGCCGAGTCGCTCGCCCGCTCCGAAGCCTCCCAGGGCGAAGCCGTCTCCCGCCGGACGGGCGAGGTCGCGAACCAGCAGGCCGCGACCGCGATCGCGAAGAAGGAGAACGAGCTGAAGACGCTCAAAGCGCAGCTCGAGGCGAAGGCGAAGGCCGCCGAGGAGACCGCCGTCCAGGCCGCGCTCCAGGCCCGCGCCGAGGCCGAGCAGAAGCTCCAGGCGATCCGCAAGGAGCTCGAGGAGACGCGCCTGACGGCCGAGGAGGTCCTCCCGGCCCAGGCGGCCCAGCAGGCCGCGGCCCTCGCGGCGCGCGGCGCCGCGGCGACGATCGAGGAGAACGGCTGGGCCCTCGCCGAGGTGCTCAAGCTCATGACGACCGCGTGGGTGAGCGCCGGCCCCGACGCGAAGGACATCTTCCTGATCCACAACCTCGAGCAGATCCTCCGGACCGTCGTCGAGCGGGTGAAGGAGATGGAGGTCGGCGAGGCCCACCTCCTCGACGGCGGCGACGGCTCTTCGCTCGCGACGTACGTCGCGTCGTACCCGGCCGCTGTGCGGAGCGTCCTTGCCGAGGTGAGCCGGACGACGGGGGTCGACGTCGTCGCGCTCCTCTCCCCGGCCCGCACGGAGGTGGCGCGATGATCGGCGATCTCGGCTCCGTCGTCGGCGTCGCGATCGGCGTCGTCCTCTTCTTCGGCGCAGCGGCGCTCGTCGTCGTCAAGCGCCTCTTCCACATCTGCTCCCCGAACGAGGTCCTCGTCTTCTCCGGCGGGAAGTCCATCGTCGAGGGACGCCCCGTCGGCTACCGGATCGTCAAGGGCGGGAGCTCCCTCCGGACGCCGCTCCTCGAGCGGGTCGACCGGATGGACATCACGAACATGACGGTCGACGTCGCCGTGTCGAACGCCTACTCCAAGGGGGGCATCCCCCTTACGGTGCAGGGCGTCGCGAACCTCAAGGTCGCCGGCCACCAGCCGCTCCTGAACAACGCCCTCGAGCGGCTCCTCGGCAGGGGGCGGCCCCAGATCATCCAGGTCGCCAAGGACACGCTCGAGGGGAACCTCCGCGGCGTCCTCTCGCAGCTCACCCCCGAGGAGGTCAACCAGGACAAGCTCCGCTTCGCCGAAAAGCTCCTCGAGGAGGCCGAGCACGACCTCTCCCGCCTCGGCTTGATCCTCGACGTCCTGAAGATCCAGAACGTCGCCGACGACGTCGGCTACCTCAACTCCCTCGGCCGCAAGCAGACCGCCGCCCTCGACAAGAGCGCCCGCGTCGCCGAGGCGCAGGCCCACGCCGAAGCCTCCGTGCGCGAGGCCGAGAACAACCTCTCCGCCCGCCTCGCCCTCGTCGACGCCGAGGGGGCGATCGCCCAGGCCGAGGCCGAGAAGCGGATCACCCAGTGCGTGACGGGCCAGGAAGCGATGATCGCCGAGGAGGTCGGCAAGGTGACCGCCGCGATCGCGAAGGCCGAGGCCGAGCTGAAGGTCCAGAAGGCGCGCCTCGAGCAGGTCCGCCTGAAGCTCGAGGCCGACGTCGTCGCCCCCGCCCGCGCCGACATGGAGAAGAAGCAGGCCGAGGCGCGCGGCCGGGCCGCGAAGATCGTGGAGGACGGCCGCGCCACCGCCGCCGTCCTCACCCAGATGATCGAGACCTGGAAGGCCGCCGGCCCGAACGCCCGCGACATCTTCCTCATGCAGAAGCTCCAGACCGTCATGTCGTCTCTCGTCGAGACGATCGGGAGCGTCAAGATCGATCGCGTCGCCTACCTCCCCGCGTCCGCGAAGGTCGCGCAGGGCGTCCAGCTCGTCGAGCAGGTCAAGGCCGCTTTCGGCGTCGACCTCGCGCAAGTCGTCGGGAGGCTCGGGGCGCCGGAGGAGAAGGGCTAGGTTCCCTCTCCCAACAGCCTCCGCCCCAGCTCCCGCAGCCACCGCCCCGCCGGGCTCTCGTCCCCGGCGAGGGCGGCGGCGTTCGGGGCCGCGAGGAGCCGCCGGACCTCATCGCCGGGCGAATCCAGCTCCGCGAGGACCTCGCGGAGCGTCGCGTGCTCGTGGGAGACGCCGCGCTCGGCCTGCCAGGCGTTCACGCGCCGCTCGAAGTCCGGGTCGCCCGGCAGGGGCTGCTCCAGCGCGTTCGGGACGCCGAGGTCGTTGATCGCGGAGACGACGAGCTCCTTGCGGGCGCCGTAGTGGAGACCGGCGAGACGCTCGGGCATCAGGGGCTCTCCGAGGTGGATGTCCTGGCGGCCCATGCCGAGCGGGAACTCGAGACGCTTCTCGAGCGGGTCTGCCGGCAGGCCGCCGACGAACCTTACCGGGACGATCGGGGCGCCGACCGCGAGCGCCATGTCGACGAAGGCGCCGCTCATCTTCTCGACCGGATGGCGGCAGGTCAGGGACCGCGTCCCCTCGACGTGGACCATCACGGAGCGGCCCGGCCCCTTCATCTCGGCGGCGAGCTCGCCGATGACGCGGGGGAGGCTCGCCTTGTCCTCGCGGTCGAAGAACGTCATCACGCGCGGGTCGGCCACGCCCGGGTAGGCGAAGGAGTGTGCGATGAGCTTTCCGAGCCAGGTCTCCCGGTGCTCGACTTTCGCGAGCGTGACGGTCGGGACCGCGTTCAGCGCCGACGCGACGATCGAGAAGAGGAGCGACTCGACGCCGGTCTGGTGGTTCGCGAGGTAGAGGACGCTCCGGCCGCGAAGCGCCGCGTACGCCGCCGGGTCCTCCACGACGACGCGGCCGACGAAGCGGCCGACGAGGCCGTAGTAGAGGTCCTCGACGGGCCACGGTCCGCGGTCGAACCAGCGCGTCCAGAACCGGCGGACGGGCGTCAGGTCGAGGCTCCCGCGACCGTCGCCGGAGACGCGCACCTCCCCGCCCGCGCGCGTCGCCGCGAGGTCGAAGCGGGTGAGCGGGAGCTGCGCGAAAACCCGCCCCGGGTGGAGCGCGTGCGCGGCGGCCGCGTGCTCGGCGCGGGCGACGGCCTCCGTGTCGCGGGCGCCGTAGATGGCCGCGACGGTGCCGGGCAGCCAGTCCGTCGCCGCGACGTCCTCGTCTGAAAGGACCGTCACTCCGGCCTCGACCTGGGAGAGGCGCAGCCCCTCGACGGCTGCCCGATCGCGCAGGAACGCGCGGCGCGCGGCCGGATCGGCCGAGCCGAGAGGCCCTTTAGGGAAGCACGACTCGACGAGGCGCAGCTCGCACCAGACACCGTCCGGCCCGACGAGCTGGATCCGGAAGACCGGGTAGTCGGGGCTCCCGAGGAACGGGAGCTGACGGACCTCGCACCGGATCGTCCCCGTCGTCGGCGTCGGACCGAAGAAGTCGATCTCGGGAATGAAGGCCGGAAACGCGACCTTGCCCGGGTCGGAGGCTTCATTCCACGTGTGGAGCTCGGCGTGCGGAATGCCGTGCGTCGCCCCGTCGAGGAGGCCGGGGTTCAGGAGACCGGCAGGAACGCCGCTCTCCGCACGCAGCGTGATCGACGACTCGCCCTTCCCCATGACGAGGCGCTCGGCAACCTGGAACGCGGGTCCGTGAAACAGTTCGCCCGTCTCGTACGGGAGCGGGACCTCGGCGCCGCGCGCCACGGGGAGCGCCTCCGGGCGGGACGCGTAGGCCCCGCGTACGACGCGGGCTCGCGCGACTTCCCTCTCGCCCTCATGCGTCGGAGCGAGGAGCTTCACCGTCCCGTTCGTCTCCTCGGTGCGCAGCCGCAGCGGCTCGGCGGCGAGGAGCCAGCCCGTCACCCGAACGTCGCGAAGGCCGGTCACGGGGCCGTCGCCCGTGGAGCCTCGGGCGAGGAGGTCGACCAGGACCATCATCGGGAGCGCCGGCACGGTCCAGGTCGGACGGTGGTCGAGGAGCCAGGAGTCGCTCTCCGGGTCGAGGACGATCTCTCCCCTTCCGGGTCCGTCCACCGGCCGGCCCGGGACGATCCGCATGCCGAGGTTCGTCGCCTCGTAGATCCGCTGCCCGTCCGCCCAGAGGCTCGCGTCGCACGTCGCCCAGGCGCCCCGCTCGTCGCGCCCCTTCGCCGTGATCTCGATCGTCGTGTGGACGGTCCGGTGGTGCGGGAGGACCTGCCCGCGGTACTTCCAAGTCAGGTCCGCGCCGGTCGCCAGGCATTCGAAGCGGGGACTGGCGATTCCTTCGTCCATCCCCGCCTCGAGCATGAAGAGCTGGAGCGCCTGGACCATCGCCTCGATCCCGAGGGAGCCGGGCTGCACGGGATCCTGGAAGAAGTGGGCCTTGAAGAACCACTCGCCCGCGTCCACGTCCTTGACGGCCCGCAGCTGGCCGAGGCCCGCCTTCCCCGCCTCGGGCCAGAGGCCGTCGACGCGGTCGATCATCCGGAGCATCGCCCCGGCGAGCCGCGGCCGGCGCGGGTCGAAATACGCCGCCGGCCCCGTCGCCAGGTCGACGAGGACGTTCCCCGGCCGCTCCAGCAGCTCGCGCTGCGCGTCGGGGACGGGGAGCCCCGCCTGGCTCGCGAGCGCGGCCGGCGGGAAGAAGCCGAAGACGGTCTTCATCTCGTAGACCGGCCGCTCCCCCACCGAGCAGGTCACCTCGAACGACACGATGATTATCGTCCCGGTCTTCGAGACGCCGGTCAGCTTCACGCGCGTCGTGAGCGTCCCGGAATCAGGGAAGACCTCGGCGAGGAGCCGGCCGGTGCCGTCGAGGTTCCGGAAGCCGAGCTCCTCGTCGACGCCGAGCGCCGAGCCGACGTAGCTCGCGAGCCAGCCGCACGGCTGGAGCGCCGCCTCGAGGAGGACGGCGAACGGCATCGACCGGCAGCCGTTCTCGTCGAAGTACCAGGCGTCCCGAGGGACGTCGTATTCGACGGTCGCCGTCGCGCCGGGCTTCGTCACGCCGAGCGCGCCGTCGACCTCTCTCACGCGGCTCATGAAGAGGTACGGCGGCCCGGGGAGGCGCGCCACGCGCGTCGGAGAGTCGAAGCGGGAGTAGATCGGCCCGAACGCCTTCGACGGCTTCCCCCACGCGCAGGCGAGTAGGCTCGCGCGGTCGAAGCGAGAGCCGTCGACCTCGGCCGCG
>CAZWRQ010000207.1:0-8976 GCA_964636395.1 uncultured Holophagales bacterium | reverse complement strand
AGCGAGATCCCCGACGGGCGCGCGGCGTGCCTCGAGGTCGAGAGGAGATGCTCGAGGGAGGCCGAGGCCGGCGCCCCGAAGCCGCGGCCGAGCTCCGGCTCCCGGGGGTTGATCCTCACGAGCGCCCGTCGGGTCCCCTGCACGGCCCGCTCGGAGAACGTCCGGACGGACGGGACGCTCGTCCCCGCGCCGAGCTCGAGGACGACGAGAGGGCCCGCGACGCCGTCGAGCCAGTCGCCGAGCGTCTCCATCTGGGCCGAGGTCCGCGAGTCGTCCCAGCCGAGGTCGCCGAAGAGGAGGATGTTCGGGCGGGCGAGGCCGCGGCAGCCGGGACACGTCGGGAACGGCTCGCGGGCTCTGCAGGTGGCAGGGTCGACGTCGACGACGACTCCCTCGGCCGAACGGATCGGCTCGCCGCAGCCGCGGAGGCACTGGAGGTGGTGGATGGAACCGTGGCACTCCGCGACGCGGCCGTCGGGGAAGCCCGCATTCTGGAACTGGCCGTCGACGTTCGAGGTGAAGACGAACGTCCCGTACCTCGTCTCCGAGGCCCAGCGCAGCAACGTGCCGAAGCCCTCGTGGGGGACCGTCTCGCGGTAGAGACCGAGGCGGTGGCCGTAGAAGCCCCACGCGAGCGCCGGGTCCCGGAAGAACCAGTGCGGGTTCGCGAGCTGCTCGAAGCGGAGGCCGAGGTCGCGGAACGCCGGGTAGGCGCGCCAGAAGCCCTCGGGGCCGCGGAAATCGGGGAGGCCGGAGTCGACCCCCATCCCGGCGCCCGCCGTGACGAGGATCGCGTCGGCCTCCTCGACGGCGCGGGCGGCGAGGTCGAGCGCGGAGTCGAGGGAGGCGTCGAGGGTCATGGGCCGACTCCCCGGAGCGGCGTACTCGGCTGCGGGACCTCTTCCGGGTCGGGGAGATGGAGCGACACGCGCTTCGAGGCGGAGAACGAGACGTAGGCGAGGAGGCCGCCGACGTAGGCGTCGGCCGCGTAGTGCCAGCCCGTCGCGATGGAGCCGAGAAAGGTGAGGATCAGCGCGGCGATGAAGACGGGCGCGAGCGAGCGGGCGCGCCGAAAGCACCAGAGGAGAAGGAGCGCGACGATCCCGACGTGGAGGCTCGGCATCGCCGCGACGCCGAGGGAGGGGTTGAATCCCGCGCGGAGGACGCCGGTCGTCCGGCTCTCGACGACCTTCTCGTAGTTGCCCATCAGGAGCGCCTGGGTCTCGAGGGCCCTCGGCAGCTCGGTGCGAACGGTCGTCCACTCCCACGGGTACGCGAGCGCGGGACCGAGCGCAGGCAGGGCGACGTACGTCCAGACGCCGAGCGTCCAGATCATGGCGTAGCTGAAGAAGAACTGAGCTCGCGCCCGGGGGCTCAGGGTCATCGCGAAGAAGCCGGCGCCAGTCATCGTCATCGGCAGCCAGATCGCGTAGACGTTGTCGAGCAGCCAGAGGAGCGGGGTCCCCTCGAAGAGGGCGACGAGGAAACGGCTCGGCGAAAGGCCGGCGTGAATCGTCTGGTCGATCCGCGCCAGCTCCGCGTCCCAAAGACGCTCGTTCAGGAGAGGGATCGCCACCTTCAGCCAGGTGTAGGCGTAGAGAATCAGCACGCCCGCGACCCAGATGCGAAGCGTCAGGAAGAGCCACGATGGGGAGCGCAGGCTCCGGAGGTACGGCCGAAGGGCGCCGGCGGGACGGAGCCGAAAGAGGACGTTCGCGATCACGCCCGCGCCGAGGAAGAGCGCCAGGAACGGGCCCGTCTCCCGGACGATGAACCAGAGGGTCCGGGGAGTCATGCGCAGGCCGCCCAGGAGCAGCGTCGACACCGTGGCGATGAAGGCGACGAGGGCGAGGAGCTCGAACGCCTCCGGACGAGAACGGGTGTTCCCTCTCACCCGGGCCATGGTCGCTCGTCGGCGCCGCGACCGGCGCGCCCGCGGCACACGATGGGGCCGCCCGCGCGGGCCCGGGATGCGTCGATCACGGGCGCATTCTATCGACGCGCTCCGGGCACCGCGATGCGGGGAAGTGCTGCTCGGGACGGGAGGCGAAGGACGCCCGGGCTCCTGGACGGCGCGGGATGGGCCGCGGCAAACCAGCCTGCCCGCACGAATCGGGGGCGAGGGGGCCAGATTAGAGCGCCCCGACGAGGAGCTTCTCGAGGGCGGCGGCGCGCAGGAGCTCCTTCAGGGCGAAGAGATGGTCGCCCGGGCAGCTCGTGTCCTTGACCTCGCGGTGGCCGTAGACGTCGTCGACCTCGGCGCCGAAGGCCTCGTAGAGGCTCCGGCCGGCCGGGTCGATCCCACGGAGGCCGGCGATCCACGCGATCAGGTCGACGAGCGAGGAGAGCTGCTCCTCCGTCGGCTGCTGGTCGTACGGCGGATGGAAGTAGCCGAGGAGCGAGAGGCCCGTGCTCCCCTGGTTGAAGCCGTCGTGTGCCCCCTGTACGTCGGTCGCGTCGTCGTCGTCCTCGCGCCCCTGGAAGACGTCGCCGTGCCGGCAGACGACCCACGCGTAGCCGATGTCGTTCCAGCCGTTCGTGTCCATGTGAAACGCCTGGATCGCGCGCAGCCGGGCGGCGCACTCGGCGCGGGTCGACGCCGTGAAGTCGTCGACGGACGCGGTGTGATGGACCCCGATGTGTCCGGCCCGCGTGTAGGAGTAGGCGTACTTCGGCGCTCGTGCCCCCCAGGCCGCGCGGCGGAGGATCGACGGGCGCGGAGCGCTGGAGACCGGCGCGGGCTCCTCGGGCATGGGGGCCCGCGCGCGGCGGGGCGCCGGCGCGCGGGAACGGTCCGGCTCTCTCGCCCCGAGCGCGTCCCGGGCCGCGTTCTCGGTTTCCGGGGCGTCGCCGGTCGCAAGCTCTCCCGGGTGAATGAGGTGGAAGCCGATCCGGGAGAGCGACGGCTCGCCGTCCGTCCGACCCGGGAGCCTCACGCGGTAGCGGACCCAGCGGCTGTCGGGGTCGACGAAGACGAGCGGGCCGAGGAGGTCGCCGCCGAAGGGGTTGGGCGAGCCGTCCTCGCAAAGCGGCGCGATGGTCTCCTCGGCGGGCGCCGGCATCCAGCGTCCCCACGTGAGTCCGTCCGGGCTGACGGCGAGCTGAAGCTCCGCGTCGGGCGCTCCCTTCCAGTGCGGGCCGATCGCGGAGAAGGCGAGGCCGGCGTCCAGCGGGGGAGAAACGTAAGCCGCGCTCCGCTCCGCGTGAAGGCCGTCGGCTCGTACCGTGACGCCCGGCTCGAGCCGGCCTCCGGCGAGGCCGGCTCCGTGGCGGACGAGGCGGACGGAGCGGATCTCGGCTCGCACGGAGAGGGCCGGAAAGAGCGCCAGAGCCGAAGCGAGGAAGAAGCGGACCATCGGTCCGGGCATCCGGTCACCCCTCTCCGGCCGTGCGGGCTCGATCGGAAGGCCCGCGATCAGTACGTGACGGCCCGCGGCAGCGTCTTCGCCTCGGCGATCCACCCCTGCACCTTCGAGAGCGCGGGGAGGAGCCGGACGAGCCTCTTCTCCGCGTTGACCTGCCTCATCTTCCCGACGAGGTTCTCCGCCCTCCGTCCGGCGAGCTCGACGACGGTGTCGACGCCCGCGTTCTCGAGGAGGTCGGCGTACTGGGTCCCGATCCCCTTGACGCGGTAGAGGTCGGCGCGGTTGACCCACTCGAGGATCAGCTTCTCGGAGATCCCGGCCTTCGCCGCGAGGTCGGCGCGCCCCTTCTTCGTCGCTCCGGCCTTCAGCAGGGCGGCCTTCGAGCGGATGCCGAGCGCCTTCATCTTCTCGCCGTACGTCTCGCCGATCCCCTCGATACCTCTGATTCCCGCCATCGGGCACCTCCTCGTGTTGCGCGAGACAGTCTAGGACGAATGACGAGGCCCGGCGTGCGGGCGCGCGTGCCGGCTACCGGCGGCTGGCGCGCAACGCCGCCACGCACATCTTCGCGCGCTCGAGCCGGAGCGCGTCGAGGGCTTCCGACAGCCGTGCGCTCCGCACGCGGAAAGTGGCGAGGTCCTCCGCCGGGAGGAAGAGGAGCTCCGACTCGGCGATCGCCGTGACCGACTCGGCTTGGGGAAGGTCACGCCCCTCGGCGAGGTCGCCGAAGACCTCGTGCGGCCGGAGGAGCGCGACCGCGACCTCGTGGCCGTCGGCGTGGAAGGTGACCCGGAACGCGCCGCGCTTGACGATCCAGGCTCCCCTGGCGGGGACGCCTTCCTGGGCGACGAGCGTTCCCGCCGGCACGGCCGTCGTCTCGAGCCTTCGCGCCAGGAGCCGGAGCTCTTGCTCGGAGAGGACGCCGAAGACGCGGGAGCGGACGAGGGCCGAATGGAGGACGCGCTCCTCGTAAAGTCGGTTCAGGGCGTCGGCGAGCGGCCGGTTCTTGCGGGCGATGGGGACGAGCGCGTTCCGGTCGAGCTCGAGGAGGTTCGAAGGCTCGCGGGCCGTCACCGTCGCGTAGCTCGGGAGGCCGGTGAGGAAGGCGGCCTCGCCGATCACCTCGCCGTCACGGGCCGTCCGGAGGAGCACCTCCGTCCCGAGGTCGTGCCGCGCCGTCACGGCGAGCGTCCCCTGGACGACGAAGTACACGGAGCTCCCTTCGGCGCCTTCGCGGATCAGGACGTCGCCCGGGGCGAGCGTGACCAGGTTGATCCGCTGGAGGACGAGGTCGAGGAGGAAGGGCGGGATGTCGCGCAGGAGCGGTATGCCGGCCTGCGCGTCGTGAACGGCCTCCTTCTTCTGGCTCCAGGCGGAGGGGCCGGGCGGCGCTGGCGCGGAAGTCGCGCTCGAGTCGTCCGAGACCGGGGCGCCGGCGGCTGCGGCTTTCGGGAGGGGGGCGCTCGGCGGCGGCTCTGCGGCCGGCTGCGCGGGAGGAGGGACCGTGGCGAGCTCGAAGGCGCCACCGGACGGAGGGAGCGGATCGGGGCCCGGACGGGTGAACGAGCCCGACGGGGGCGGAGACGCCGGACGGGACGTCGCGGCGCGGACGGCCTTCTCGGCGTCGAGGATCTGCTGGAGCTGGAGGTGCGAGAGGTAGGTCGACGACGTCAGCTCGCTGTCGGGGTCGAGCTGCGTCGCCTTCTTGAAGATGGCGATCGCCGCCTCGAGCCGTCCCTTCGACTGAACGATCGGGCCGAAGCGGTTCAGGACCCTCACGGCCTCCGTCTTCCGGCCGCTCGCGACGAGCGCGTCCGCGAGCCTCAGCACCGCCGCCGCGTCCGTCGGGCTCTCCTCGAGTCGCCGGCGCGCGTCTTCGATCGTCTGCCTCAGCTCCGGCGAGGCGCCCTTCAGCCCGTCCGAGAACAGCCCCATCGGGTCGAACTGTACCCGCTCGCGGCGCGAGCGCAAGCGGGAGGGCCGAGAAGACGACGGAGGGCCGCGGGATCGCTCCCGCGGCCCTCCTGATCGGGTCGTCCCGGAGGCCTACGCCGTCATCTGCCGCAGCACGAACTGCAGGATGCCGCCGTGGCGGTAGTAGTCGACCTCGTTCGGGGTGTCGAGGCGGAGGGTGGCCGTGAAGGTCTTCTTCGTGCCGTCCTCGGCCGTGGCGGTGACGGCGAGCTTCTTGTGAGGCGTCAGCCCCTCGGCGACACCGGCGACGTCGAACGTCTCTTTCCCGGTGAGGCCGAGCGTCGCGGCGTCCTCGCCCGCCTGGAACTGGAGCGGGAGGACCCCCATGCCCGCGAGGTTCGAGCGGTGGATCCGCTCGAACGACTTCGCGATCACGGCCTTGACGCCGAGGAGCATCGTTCCCTTCGCGGCCCAGTCGCGCGAGGAGCCGGTGCCGTACTCGGCCCCGGCGAGGACGACGAGCGGCGTCCCTGAGGCCTGGTACTTCATCGACGCGTCGTAGATCGACATCGTCTCGCCCGTCGGGACGTGGACGGTGACTCCGCCCTCGGTGCCCGGGAGCATCAGGTTCTTCAGGCGGATGTTCGCGAAGGTGCCGCGCATCATGACTTCGTGATTGCCGCGGCGGGCGCCGTACTGGTTGAAGTCGGCGGGCTGAACGCCGTTCTCCGTGAGGTACCTGGCTGCCGGCGAGGTCTTCGCGATGTTGCCGGCGGGGGAGATGTGGTCGGTGGTGATGGAGTCGCCGAGGAGGGCGAGGCAGCGGGCCCCCTTCACGTCGGCGAGGGGCTTCGGCTCCTTCCCGAGGTCCTCGAAGAAGGTCGGCTTGCGAACGTAGGTCGACTTCGCGTCCCAGGCGAAGGTGCTCCCCTTCGGGACCGAGAGCGCCTGCCAGCCCGCGTCGCCCGCGAAAACCGACCCGTAGGCCTTTTCGTACTGCTCCGCCGTGAGCGACCGCGCGATCGTCTCGGCGACCTCCTGCGGCGTCGGCCAGATCTCGGAGAGGAAGACGGGCTGGCCGTTCCGGTCGATGCCGAGCGGCTCCGTCGTCAGGTCCCTGTCCATCTCGCCGGCGAGCGCGTAGGCGACGACGAGCGGCGGCGAGGCGAGGAAGTTCATCTTGACCTGAGGATTGACGCGCCCCTCGAAGTTCCGGTTCCCCGACAGGACGGAAGCCACGACGAGGTCGCCCGTCCGGACCGCCTCGGAGACCTTTTCGGGGAGCGGTCCGCTGTTGCCGATGCAGGTCGTGCAGCCGTAGCCGACGACGTGGAAGCCGAGCGCCTCGAGGTAGGGCATCAGGCCGGCGGCCGTGAGGTAGTCGGTGACGGTCTTCGAGCCGGGGGCGAGCGACGGCTTGACCCACGGCTTCGTGTCGAGGCCGCGCTCGACGGCCTTTTTCGCGAGGAGGCCGGCGGCGACGAGGACCGACGGGTTCGAGGTGTTCGTGCAGGATGTGATCGCTGTGATGACGACGGCGCCGTGCGGCATCTCGTACTTCAGGCGGCCCTCGGTCACCGGCACGGTCGCGTCGGCGGCTCCGCCCTTCCCGAGCATCGCCGGGAGCTGCTCGCGGAAGACCTTCTTGGCGTCCTTGAGCGCGAGGCGGTCCTGCGGGCGCTTCGGCCCGGCGAGCGATGGGACGACGTCGCCGAGGTTCAGCTCGAGGGTGTCGGAGAAGCGCGGCTCGGGGGCATCCTCGGACCGCCAGAGGCCCTGGCTCTTGCAGTAGGCCTCGACGAGCGGGGCGAGGGCCTTCCGGCCGGTGAACTCGAGGTAACGGATCGTCTCGCCGTCGACGGGGAAGAAGCCCATCGTGGCGCCGTACTCGGGCGCCATGTTCGCGATCGTGGCGCGGTCGGTGAGCGGGAGGGCCGCGAGGCCGGGCCCGTAGAACTCGACGAACTTCCCGACGACGCCCTTCTTGCGGAGCATCTGGGTGACGGTGAGTACGAGGTCCGTCGCCGTCGCCCCCTCGGGGAGCTTGCCGTGGAGCTTCATCCCGACGACCTCGGGGATGAGCATCGATACGGGCTGGCCGAGGAGGGCGGCCTCCGCCTCGATCCCGCCGACGCCCCAGCCGAGGACGCCGAGGCCGTTGATCATCGTCGTGTGCGAGTCGGTTCCGACGAGCGTGTCGGGGTAGGCGACCCCCTCGTCGTTCGTCCAGACGACCTTCGCGAGGTACTCGAGGTTCACCTGGTGGCAGATGCCGGTGCCGGGCGGGACGACGCGGAAGTTCCGGAAGGCGTTCTGCCCCCAGCGGAGGAACTCGTAGCGCTCCCGGTTCCGCTCGTATTCGAGCTCGACGTTCCTGCCGAAGGCGAGCGAGGAGGCGAAGCTGTCGACCTGAACCGAGTGGTCGATGACGAGGTCGGCGGGGGAGAGCGGGTTCACGCGGGCCGGGTCGCCTCCCATCGCGACGATCGCCTCGCGCATGGCGGCGAGGTCGACGACGGCCGGGACGCCGGTGAAGTCCTGCATCAGGACGCGGGCCGGGTGGAAGGCGATCTCCTTGTCCGGCTCGGCCTTCGGGTCCCACTTCGCGAGGGCGAGGACGTCTTCCTTCTTCACGACGCGCCCGTCCTCGTGGCGGAGGAGGTTCTCGAGGAGGACCTTCAGGGAGTAGGGAAGCGTCCGGACCTCCGGGTGCTCCTTCGCGAGCGTCTCGATGGAGTAGTAGGAGACGGTCGCGCCTCCGGCGGAGAGGGTGGCCTTCGTCTTGAAGCTGTCGCTCATCATTCCTCCGGGCGGTCGGGTCGAATACAGGACCGGCCGGGATTCTAATCGCGGCAGCGCAGCACGGCGCCGGTGGCCGGAATCCGTGCCGGCGTCGCTGAAGACGGGGTTCAGTTCAGGTCGAAGTCTCCTCCTCCCATCCCGCAGCCGCCCATGCCGCACTGGCTCATGTCGCCGGTTTCGCAAGCGCCCATGCCGCAGGGGGCGTCGAAGGAGCCGGCGCCCTTGTCGCCCCCGTGGGCGGCGAAGGCGGAGAGGAGGCGGGAGAGGTCGTGCGAGCCGCAGTGGGCGCACTCGGGGACGTAGTCGGCCGCGTCGCCGGCGAGGACGAGGTCCTCGGTCTTCTTGCCGCAGGCCTGGCACCGGTACTCGAAAACGGGCATGTGGGACCTCCCGAGACCGATTCTAGAGAAGCACGATCCCGTGACGGAAGGGGCGCGCGCCGGGTGAGATGATGCCCGGATCGCCACGACGGGAGGGGACGGATGAAGTGGGTCGTCTTCAACCAGAAGGGGGGCGTCGGCAAGTCGACGCTCGTCTGCAACCTCGCCGCCGTCGCCGCCGACGAAGGGGAGCGGTCCCTCGTCGTCGACCTCGACCCGCAGGGGTGCTCGTCGCACTACCTCCTCGGCGAGCGGGCGAAGGCGGCCCGCCCGAACCTCGCCGACTTCTACGAGCGGAGCCTCGAGATCCGGCTCGTCGACGACGGGATCCGCACGTTCATCCACGCGACGCCTTTCGAAGGGCTCGACGTCCTCCCGACGCAGCCGATCATGGAGACGCTCCACGCGAAGCTCGAGGGACGGCACAAGATCTACCGGCTTCGCGACGCCCTGGTCCCGCTCGACGGCTACGCGCACGTCTTCTTCGACACGCCGCCGGCGCTCAACTTCTTCAC